>NZ_JAVKPP010000004.1:0-316386 GCF_040980965.1 Kocuria sp. CPCC 205231
CCGAGTCCCCCCGGTGCTCGCAGTTCCCCCGGATCGATCCGGGGGAACTGCGAGCACCGGGGGGACTCGGCGTTCGGGGCCGCTCGCTCAGCTGCGGGGCGGCACCGAGCGGGTCGTCACCGAGCGGGGGAGCCACCGGGCGCGCCGTGCGCCGGGGCCGCCGCGCTCGGCGAGACCCGTCCGCAGCGCCGTGACGTCCTCCGGGCCGGCCTCGGGGGTCCATTCCGCGGTGCCCGGCGCGTAGAGGGCCCGCTCCACGTCCCGGCCGAGCCGCCCCAGCGCCGGCGCGGCGGCCGGGACCACGGCGCCGAGCCGGTCCACGTAGGCCCGGGGCGTCTCCGCGGCGGCGCGGCCCAGCCCGTGGTCGACACCCAGGTCCTCGACCTCCGCCCACCCCGCCAGGGCCCGATCGGCCGCCGGCGCCTGCGCGTCGCCCAGCACCCGCATCCGGCGCCGGCGCCGCCGGGACCGGAGGAGCCGGGGGAGGGCGGCCAGCAGGGCGAGCAGCGCGGCGGTCAGGATCCCGGCCAGCCAGGGCAGCCACCCGGCCGGTCCGGCGTCGTCGTCGGCCTCCGGCGCGGCGGGGGCCTCCGGGGTGGGCACGGCGGTCGGCTCGGCGGAGGGGGCGTCCTCGTCGGGGCTGTCCGCCGTGCTCGCCGGGGTGGGGGCGTCGGTCGGGGCGCCGGTGGGCTCCGCGGTGCCCTCGCCCTCCTGCGACTGCCCGTCCCCGTCCTGCGGCCCCTCGGCGGCGTAGCCGGGGAGGTCGCCGGTGCCGGGGGTCGGCTCGAAGCGCACCCACCCGGAGCCCTCGAACCACAGCTCCGGCCACGCGTGCGCGTCGCGGGGCAGGACCGTGAAGGCGCCCGCCTCCGCCGCGTCCCCGAACGGCTCGTCGGCGTCCGCCGGCCCGTCCGGGGCGGCGCCGGTGGCCGGGAGGTAGCCGACCGCCACGCGGGCGGGGATGCCGAGCTCCCGCGCCATGACGGCCATCGCCGGGGCGAAGTGCCCGGCGTAGCCCGTGCGCACGGCCAGGAACTCCTCGAGGGAGGCCATGCCGCCGGCGTCGTAGCCCTGCGCGAGCGGGGCGTCCACGTCGTAGCGGAACTCGTCCGAGCGCAGCCACTCCTGCAGGGCCAGGGCCTGGTCGAAGGCGGTGGGGGCGTCCCCCGCCCGCTCCCGGGCCGCGTCCCGGAGGGCGGCCGGGGTCTCGCCCGGCAGCTCGCGGAACGGGGCGAGCTCCGGGGAGTCCGGCGCGGCGGGGGCCTCGCGCAGCCGCGCGGACGTGGGCTCGGGCACGATCGAGCGGACCTCGTAGGCGGTGCCCTCGGGCGGGACCTGCGCCCCGTGCACGGTGAGGTCGAGCGGGCTCCAGGCCCAGCCGCCGTCCTCGAGCCCCGCCACGTCCACGGGCGCCCACGGCAGCGGCAGCCAGCGCTCGGACCAGTCCCGCAGCTCCACGGAGGTGCTGCGCTCGGGGCCCTCGCCCACCGGGTGCAGCGGGGTGGGCCCGAGGTCGTCGAGCTCGGGGTCCAGCCCGGTGGTGTCCGGGAACCACTCCGCCCCGGAGAAGTCGGCGAGGGTGAGGACCCGGAGCAGCTCGGGCTCGTCCGTGCTCGTCGTGTACTCGAGGCGCGGCAGCTGCTGCGCGGAGCGCAGGTCCTGTCCCACGGCCCGCAGCGGGCCCACCCCGGAGGCGCGCTCGCCGGCGAGACCGCTGCCCTGGGGGAACGCGCCGTTGACGAAGCCGGGCACCAGGCCCGGGACCAGCAGGGTCACCGCGAGCACACCGGCGCCCACCACGAGGGCCCGCGGCCAGCTGCCCGGCGCCGCGGCGGTGCGGGGCTCGCGGACCGCGCCGAAGCGCCGTCCGCCGCCGAGCAGGACCAGGGCCGCGAGCACCGCGGCCGCCGTCCCGGCCGCGCCCACGCTCCCGGGCAGCACCAGGGCGGGCACCACCAGCAGCGCCAGCACGCCGAGCGCGCTGAGCCCCGGCGCCCGCAGCGCCACGAGCACCGTGTCCACGAACAGGGTCACGAGACCCGTGGCGAGGGCGGCGACGAACGCGAGCGCCGCGCCCCCCGGGTACGGGGCCGGCCGCTCCGCGACGATCCCGGCCGCCTCCCGCCACAGCTCCGCGCCGAGGGACAGGCTCCCGGGGGTGGGCACGAGGCCGAGCAGCGCGGGCTCGCGCAGGAACAGCAGCGTGAGCACGAGCGTCAGGGCGCCGGCGCCGAACAGGGGCGCCAGCAGGCCCGGCAGCCGCAGCAGGCGGGACGTCGTGGTCGCCACGACCACGGCGAGGGCCGCGAGCAGCGCGCCGGGGACCCAGCCCGCGCCGTCGAGGACCCCGGTCAGCGCCACGAGGGACAGCCCGACCGCCACGAGGACCGTGCCGGCCAGGCCCAGCACGGCGCGCACCGGGCGGCGGCCCGTCCTGGCGTCCTCCGGCGGTCCGGCGGTCTCCGGCGGGCGGGCGGGCGCAGGGGCGCGGACGGCGGCGCTCACCGGACGGCCCCGGCCGCGCGAGCCCCGGAGCCCAGCTGCGCCCACGCGTCCTCGGGCGCGGCGGACGCCGGCACGACGACGACGGACCAGCCCGCCGTCTCGAGCACCCCCGCCCCGTCCGGGACGTGGTCGGGGGAGGAGGTCACCAGCACCGCGCTGCCGGCGGCCGCCCGCCGCGTGCCGCCCAGGACCCGCTCGGCGGCCGCCGCGGAGAGGTCCCCCGAGACCAGCAGCACGGGGTGGACCAGGCCGTCGCGGTCGAACCGCTCGGCCAGCGCGTCCTCCGCGGTCCCGCCTGTCCCCGTCTCCCGGGGTGCGGGCTCGGGGCGGACGCGCGCGAGCCCGTGCCGGGCGTCCTCGGCGCCGTCGTCGGTGACGGCGGTGGCGCGGGTGCGGGCGGGAGCGTCGTCGTCGTCCTCGCCGCCGCGGGGGAGCGGGCGCCCGAAGGTGTCGAGGGCGTGCAGGGCGGTCTCGCGCTGGGTGAGGTGCTCGAACACGGCGGCGGTGAAGGACACGGCCCACTCGAACTCGGCGGTGCTGGGGAGCACACCGGCCCACAGGCGCTCCCCGGGCCAGGAGGTCTCGTCGCGGTCCAGGACCAGGGTCAGACGGCGGGTGCTGCGGGGGTCCTCCTGGCGGACCATCAGCCGGCCCTGCTTCGCGGAGGCGGCCCAGTGCACCCGGCGCATCGGGTCGCCGTGCCGGTACTCGCGGGTGGTGACGTTGTCCGGGCCCGGCTGCGGCTGCGCCGTCCGGGACGGGTCGGTGCCGGACTCCCGCAGCCGGTCGGCGCTGATCTCCGGCAGCTCCACGGGGTCCGGGGCCACGTGCAGGGACGTGCGCTCGGAGGCGTCCAGCAGCTCGGCGGCGAGGCCGAACGGGTCGGCCACCCGCACGGTGGCCGGCCCCAGCGCGTACACGCCCCGGCGGCGGGGGCGCACGGTGTAGGCGGCGGGCTCCCCGCCGGCCTCCACGACCAGCTCGCGGTCCCCGCCCAGCGGCTCCGGGACCGTCTCGTGCACGGCGACCGCCCCGGTGACCGTCCCGCCGCGCCGGGTCCGGTGCCGCACGCGCAGCCGGACCACCGCGGAGTCCCCGGCCGTCACCAGCGCCGGGTCCACGCCGCGCTTGAGCAGCACCCTGGGCTTCACCACGTACAGGGACATGGCCGCGAACAGGGGGGCGCCGCCGAGGAACAGGGCCAGCGCCAGCACGTCCTTGCGGCCCAGCCAGGTGGCCAGCAGCAGGCACAGGGCGCCGGCCCCCAGGAAGGCCCAGCCGCGCCCCGTGAACCGGGCGCGGGAGTCCACGGGCTGCTCCGCCCGCTCGCCCTCCGCCGTGCGCCCCGGCGCCGGCCGGCGCCTCATCGGGTCCGGGGGGTGTGCTCGGCCGGGACCCGCACCTCGTCCAGCACCGCTCGCACCAGCTCCTCCGCGGAGTCGGTGCCGGCGCGCCGGTCCAGGATCAGGCGGTGGGCGAGCACCGGCACCGCGACCGCCCGCACGTCGTCGGGCAGCACGTACTCGCGCCCGCTCAGGGCGGCCTCCGCGCGGGCCGCGGCCTGCAGCTGGAGCAGGGCCCGCGGGCTGGCGCCCAGCCGGATCTGCGGGTGCGAGCGCGTGGCCTGGCCCAGCGCCACGATGTAGGCGCGCACCGCGTCCGAGACGTGGATGCCGCGCACGTGCGCCACCAGGCGGGCCGCGTCCTCGAGGGAGACCACCGGCTGCAGGCCCTCCAGCGGGGAGCCGCCGCCGTGGTCGGTGAGCATCGTCATCTCCGCCGCGGTGTCCGGGTAGCCCATCGAGATCCGGGCCGTGAACCGGTCCCGCTGCGCCTCCGGCAGCGGGAACGTGCCGTCCATCTCCACGGGGTTCTGCGTGGCCACCACCATGAACGGGGTCGACAGCCGGTAGGTCGTGCCGTCCGCCGTGACCTGGCCCTCCGCCATGCACTCGAGCAGCGCGGACTGCGTCTTGGCCGAGGCCCGGTTGATCTCGTCCCCGATCACCACGTTGGCGAACACCGGGCCGGGCTTGAACTCGAACTCGCGCCGGGCCTGGTCGTAGACCGAGACGCCCGTGATGTCCGTGGGCAGCAGGTCCGGGGTGAACTGCACGCGCGAGACCGTGCCGCCGATCGCGGTGGCCAGCGTGCGCGCCAGCATGGTCTTGCCCACGCCCGGCACGTCCTCGACCAGCAGGTGCCCGCCGGCCAGCAGCACGCTCAGGGCCGTGCGCGCCGCCTCCGGCTTGCCGTCGATCACCGCGTTGATCCGGTCCAGGATCGCCTGCGTGTACTGGGGGAAGGACTCCATGGTCTCCTCGGCTTCCTGCTCGCGTCTGCAGCTCCCAGTATGTCTGCCCGGGCCCAGCTCGTAGATTGGTCGGTGCCCGCGTGTTTCCCGTCGGCTCTCCCGTCCGCTGTCCCGTCCTCTTTCCCGATCCGCTCCCCGAGACCTCCTGAGGTGCCGCCCGTGACCGACCCCAACGCCACCCTCCTCGCCGCCTCCCTGTGGCCCAACCCCGCCGCCCGCCCCGCTCCCGCCCCCGGCGCGGCCCCCGCCGCCTACGAGCCCGAGCACTACGCCGTGCCCGAGGACGTCCCCGCGGGGGAGGGCACCCGGCGCCGTTCCGCCCAGGCCGACGACGGGCGCCGCCGCAACCTCTCCTACCCGCCGGCGCCGGAGCCGCTGCCGCACCCGGTGGCCGACAACCACACCCACCTCGACCTGCAGGACGGCCGGGTCCAGGTCTCGGTCCGGGACGCCGCGGACGCCGCCGCCCTCGCCGGGGTGGGCGGGCTCGTCCAGGTCGGCTGCGACGTCCCCTCCTCCCGCTTCGCCGTGGCCGCCGCCGAGGCCGACCCCCGGGTTCTGGCCGCCGTGGCGCTGCACCCCAACGAGGCGCCGAAGCTCGCGGCCGCCGGGACCCTCGACGAGGCGCTCGCCGCGATCCGTTCCCTGGGGGAGCACGAGCGGGTCCGGGCCTTCGGCGAGACAGGTCTCGACTACTACCGCACCGAGGGGGAGGGGCGGGAGCACCAGAAGCGGTCCTTCCGGGAGCACATCCGCTTCGCCCAGGAGACCGGCAAGGCGCTGCAGATCCACGACCGGGACGCCCACGCCGACGTCGTCGCCGTCCTGCTGGAGGAGGGCGCCCCCGAGCGCACCGTGTTCCACTGCTTCTCCGGGGACGAGGAGCTCGCGCGCACCTGCAACGAGCACGGCTGGTACATGTCCTTCTCCGGGACCGTCACCTTCAAGAACAGCCACGACCTCAAGGCCGCGCTGCGCACCGCCCACCCCGAGCTGGTGCTCACCGAGACCGACGCCCCGTTCCTCACTCCCCACCCGTACCGGGGCCGGCCCAACGCCAGCTACGTGGTCAACTACACGGTGCGCGGCATGGCGGGCATCCTCGAGCAGGAGCTCGAGCCGCTGTGCGAGCGCCTCTGGGCGAACACCTTGGAGGTGTACGGCCCCTTCTGACCCGCGGCGCCCCCCGTTTCCCCTCCCCGCCCCGCCGAGTCCCCACACCTTGGCCCCTTCACGCGGCGAGTCCCCAAAGTGCTCGCATTTCCCCAGAAACTCTCTGGGGAAATGCGAGCACTTTGGGGACTCGGCGGGCCAGTGGCGGGTACGCGGCGGGCCGGGAGGGATGGAGCCTGGGTCAGCGGGGCGTTGCCGTGCGGCGCAGTGCGGCCGAGATCCGGTCGACGGTCGCGGCCGGGGTACGGACGACGTCGTGCCAACCGACCCGGATGACGGTCCACCCGAGCTCTTGGATCTCGACCTCGCGCCGCCGTTCGTTGCGGATCACCGTGGCCGCGGAGTCGCTGTACTTGCTCTCGCCGTCGAACTCGAGCACCAGCCACTGCTCGGGCCACGCGAAGTCGGCCCGGTAGGTCCCCGTCCGGCCCACGATCACCCACTGCAGCTCCGGCGCCGGCAGGACGGACTCCGCCAGCATGAGGCGGGTAAGGGTCTCACCCACGGATTCAGAGCGCGTGTCCATGGCGGCGAGCACGCGCCGAGCTCTGCGCACGCCGCGTCGGCCGGCCCACTCCGGTAGTCGTTGCTCCAACCGGGCCCGCGTGAGACCGAAACAGTGCGCCTGGTCTGCCAGGACCACGGCGTCCGTGAAAGGCAGCAGGCGGGCGCAGTCCAGCAGAGTTCGTTCACCTGTGGTCGCGCGCAGCCCGCCGACAGCGACGATGTCGGACGCCGGCAGGGGCTCCTGGTGCCTCACGATGCCGGCGTATCCGTTGTGGGTTCCCTGCCCCGGCCGGGTGAGCGTGTGCAGACGGGCCGGGACGCGCCGAAGATCCAGGCCGTGCACCAGGGCCGCCGAGGCGAGACAGAAGATCGGCGGCACGGAGGCAGCCCGGCTGAGCGCCCGGTGCCGGAGCAGCGCCTGCTCCTCGGGTCTGAGTCGCAGATAGGCGTCCGACGCCGTGAAGTAGCCAGGGTGGACCCGGTGGAGATCTCCGTCGCGGAGGCGGCGCCGGATCCCTCGGCCGCTGAGGCCGGTGTCGTGCAGCTGGTGGAGGCTCATGGGCTCGGTCATGACTCCGTGATAGGTCCGGAGCCGGCCGGGCGGGCCGGTGCCGCCGCCCCCGGGAACAAGACAACGGACGGACCGCGCAGCAGGGAAATGGGGAGTGCGAATACGGTGCTCGCCGAGCCCCCACTGCGGTCGCATATCCCCAGAGGAATGGTGGGGATATGCGACCGCAGTGGGGGCTCGGCGGCGAGGGGGCCGGAACGTGGGGGCTCGGCGGCGTCAGGGGGTGCCGGGGCCGGGCCGATACGATGGGGCGGTGACAGAATCCACCGCGCCAGAGCCCGCCGCCCGCGCCCTGCTGGGGCCCGCGGAGATCCGGGCGCTCGCCGAGCAGCTCGGGATCCGGCCGACCAAGACGCTGGGGCAGAACTTCGTGATCGACCCCAACACGATCCGGCGGATCATCGCCGCCGCGCGGCTGGGGGAGGACGAGACGGTGCTCGAGGTGGGACCGGGCCTCGGCTCGCTGACCCTGGGGCTGCTGGACGCCGCCGAGCAGGTCGTGGCGGTGGAGATCGACCCGCCGCTGGCGGCGCAGCTGCCGCACACGGTGGAGCGGCTGCGCCCCGAGCTGGCCGGGCGGCTGACCGTGCTCGAGCAGGACGCCATGCGCGTGCAGGAGCTGCCCGCCGAGCCGACCGCCCTGGTGGCGAACCTGCCCTACAACGTGGCCGTCCCGGTGCTGCTGCACCTGCTGGCCCGCTTCCCCTCGATCCGCCGCGGGCTGGTCATGGTGCAGGAGGAGGTCGCGGACCGGCTGGCCGCGGCGCCGGGCTCCAAGGTGTACGGGGTGCCGTCGGTCAAGGCCTCCTGGTACGCCGAGGTCACCAAGGCCGGGACGATCGGGAAGAACGTGTTCTGGCCGGCGCCGAAGATCGCCTCGGGGCTGGTGCGCTTCGTCCGCCGCGAGCAGCCGGTGGCGGACGTGGACCGGGAGCTGGTCTTCGCCGCGGTGGACGCCGCCTTCGCCCAGCGGCGCAAGACCCTGCGGGCCGCCCTCGCCGGCTGGGCGGGCTCCGCCGCGGCGGCCGGCGAGATCCTCGAGGCCGCCGGGATCGACCCCGGGGAGCGCGGGGAGAAGCTGGACGTCCACGAGTTCGCCCGGATCGCGCGGGCCGGCGCCGCCGCGGGCCTGACCGCCGGGGTGCGCGGGGCATGACCGCGGTGCTGCTCACGGAGCGCGCCGGCGCGCCCGGCAAGGTCAACCTCTTCTTCGCCGCGGGCCCGCCGCGACCGGACGGCTACCACGACGTCGCGAGCTTGTACTGCGCGGTGAGCACGGGGGAGACCGTGACGGCCACGCTGACCCGGGGCACCGGCACCACCGTGGGCGTGGCGGCGGTCCCGGGCTCGCTCGTGGCCCAGCAGCTCGACCGCGGGACGTTCTCCCTGGACGCCGTGCCCACCGACGGGTCCAACCTGGCCGTCCGGGCCGCCGAGGCCGTGCTCGCCCGCTTCCCGCCCCTGGCGGGCGGGCTGCACCTGCAGCTCGACAAGGCCGTGCCCGTGGCCGGCGGCATGGGCGGGGGCTCCGCGGACGCCGCGGCGGCCCTGGTCGCCGTGAACCGGCTCGCCGCCCGCGTCTCGGGGGAGCCCGAGCTCGACGACGACGCGCTGCTGGAGCTCGCGGCCGGTCTCGGCGCCGACGTGCCGTTCGCGCTGACGGGCGGGGCCGCGGTCGGCACCGGGACGGGATCCCGGCTGCGCCCGGTGGCGGTCGGGGCGACGCTGCACCTGGTGCTGGTGGCGGCCGAGGCGGGCCTGTCGACGCCCGCCGTCTACGCGGAGCTGGACCGGCTGCGCGCGGATCAGGACGTCCCGGCGCCGCGGCTGCCGGGCGACCTCGAGGCGGTCCTGGGCGCCGGGTCGGCCGGTGAGCTGGCCCCGCTGCTGGCCAACGACCTGCAGGCCGCGGCCCTGTCCCTCGCGCCGCAGCTGGGGCCGGTGCTGGCCGCGGGCGCGGCCGCCGGCGCCCTGGCGAGCTTCGTGTCCGGGTCCGGGCCCACGGTGGCGCACCTGGTGGCGGACGCCGCCGCGGCCGAGGACCTCGCGGACGTGCTCAGGGGCCAGGGAGCGCCCGCTCTCGCGGTGCGGGCTCCCTGACCCCTGGCCTCCGGCCGCCGGCGCCTGGATCTGACCTGACCTCCCGGGTTCAGGCGGCGCCGGCGGACGATCAGCGGTGCTGCGGCGCGGCGTCCCGGGCCGGCGCGGCGTCCGTGCCCGGGCGCACCTGGCGCTGCACCACGAACGCGGGGACCACGGCGGCGCCGCGGCCGCTGAGCCGCTCGAAGCGCTCCTGGAACCGGCGCAGCCGGCCCCGGGGCTCCACGGCCAGAACCACGCCGTCCACCCGGTCGGTCAGGGCGGCGAGCTCGGCGGCACCCGCGCGGGGCGGGACCGTGGCCACGAGCAGCGAGGGCGTGGTGTCGTCCATGCCCAGCCAGTCGGTGTCGCCCAGCGGGCCCACGGCGTCCGTGAGGGTGCGGGTGTCCACGACCTCCACGGTGCCGCCCCACGAGGAGACGACGGCGTCCAGTGCCTGGACGACCACGGTGGCCTGTCCGGGCAGGGCCGAGTGCACGGCGATCCGGGAGCCGGGCCGCGGCACCGCGCGGTCCTCGTCCTGGGAGAGCCGGCGCAGCAGCTCGAGCGCGCCGTCCTCGTCGTCCACGGAGTTCAGCACCACGGCGGGCGAACCGGTCCCGTCGGCGAGCCGGTCGGGCCGGCGCACGCTGCGGTCGGCGCGCTCCCGGAACGCCCCGGCGAGGGCGCCGAGGACCAGGCCGCCGACCACGCCGCCGGCCACGAAGAGCGGGATGCCGGCCGAGGAGGGCTCCTGCGGCGGCGTGGCCTCGCTGATCACGCGGCCCGGCGTCGGGGCGATGAGGGCGAGGGCGGTGCGCTGCTCGCGCAGCTGCCGCAGGCTGGAGGAGTCGTCGTCGCTGCGCTCGAGGCCGGCGATGGACTCGTCGATGCGCTTCAGCGTGTCGTCGGCGGTGGTCTGCACGTCCTCGCCGCGGTCGGCGAGGTAGGCGGTGGCCAGGGCGTTGGCGCGCTCGGCGGCCTGGTTCGGGTCGTCGCCGGTCACCGTCACGCGGAGCACCTGGGTGTCGTCCGGGGCAGTGGTCGAGAGCCGCTCGAGCAGGTCCTCGGCCAGCGCGGGGTCGGCCTCCTCGACGGGGACGTCCTGCAGCAGGGCGGCGGCCCGCAGGGTGATGCGCTGCGAGGCCATCGTGGCCATCTCCGTCTGCATCTCGACCTCCTCGAAGCCGGAGTCGCCGGTGAGCGGGTTCACCGCGCTCGGCGTGACGGTCATCGAGGCGGTCGCCTGGTAGGTCGGCGGCCACAGCAGACCCGCCACGAGGGCGGCGGCCAGCACGACGAGCCAGGTGCTGAGGATCGTGGGCCACCGGTGCAGGACGCGGCGCCACGCGGGCGTCGGGTCCGCCGGCTCCGGCCGGTTCGGCCGGGCCCGGACGGTGTCGTCCCGGGTTCGGCGCCGTTCGGCGCCGATGGTGTTCAGAGTCTCGCTCATGTGGATTTCCCCCTGGTGGATCGCGGGTCGTCTCGGATGGAGCAGCCGCGCCCGGCGTCCGCCCCCCGGCGGATCGCCGACCCCGGCCCCGGGAAGCGCTGCCGGGTCCAGCCCGGTCGGCCACGTCCTGATTCCGATGTCGATCGATTGAAATATTACAGATGCAAACTCATCGGGACCACAGCAGGACCCGGTGATCCCGTGGTCTCTTCGGACCACACGCCTCGGCGTCCGTCCCCCGGACGGCGGCGCGGCCCCGGAGCACGAGGACCGCCCCGGCGCCGGCCACGAGCAGGCCGGTCAGCGCGAGGTGGACGAGCAGGCCGGTGGTGGTGGTGCCGAGCAGGGCGCGGACGGCCAGCCCGCCCCCGCCCGTGAGCACGGCCGCGGCCGCGGCGATGGCGCCGACCACGGACCAGCGCGGGGCGATGCCGAGCAGCCGCACGGACTGGAACAGGGCCAGCCCCGTGTCGGTGAGCACCGACGCCGCCCACGCCGTGGCGGCTCCCACGAGGCCCCACTGCGGGATCAGCCACAGGTTCAGGGCCACGGCCACGGCCAGGGCCGCGGACTTGTTCATCAGCTGCCACCGGCTGCGCCCGGCCATCAGCAGCAGGGACTGCACGCCGCCGGCCGAGACGGCCAGGAGCATGGCGGTGGCGATGACGAGCATCGCGGGGTAGCCGGACTCGAAGCCCTCGCCGAAGAAGGACAGGACCACCGGCCCGAACGGCAGCAGGGTGAGGTAGAAGGGCCAGGCGCCGGCCACGAGCACGGCGGTGGTGCGGGTGAACACGGAGCGGGCGGTGGCGAGGTCGTCGACCGCCAGCGCGGCGCTGATGGACGGGCCGGTGACCATGCGCGCGGTGTGGTCGAGCATGGCGCCCACCCGGATGCACCGGTTGACCACGCCGTAGACGCCCGCCGCGGCGGGGCCCAGGAACGCGGCCACGAGCAGCACGTCGAGCCACTCGAGCAGCGCCTCGACCACCGCGGTCACGCCGCGGGCGGAGGAGAAGGACCAGAACGCCCGCCGCTGCTGGTCCGGCTCCGGCGGGGGAGCGGCCCCGGGTCGGTCGCGCAGGTCCCGGAGACAGCGGCGCAGCAGCAGGAGGGCGAGCACGGCGACCACGGCGACCGGTGCCGTCCACGCCGCCGTGAGGGCGAGCAGCCCGCCGCCGGCGACGACGACGGCGAGGACGCCGAGCACCCGCAGCGAGGGCAGCACCACGTTCTGCAGGAAGGAGAAGGTCGGCACCCGGTGCAGCCCGCGCAGGGCGCCGAAGGCGAGGTTGAGCACGGCGCCCAGCACGAGGAAGGGCGCCGCGAGCAGCACGGCGGGGCCCACGCCGTCGGGCAGGGTCCCGGGCACGGCCGTGAGCACGGCCGCGGTGGCGGCGACGCCCGCGGCGAGCACGAGCACCGGCCGGGCCGCGATCCGCAGCACCCCGGGCACCGCGGCGCCCTGGCCCCGGGCGGTGAGGGCGGGGACCGCCCGCACCAGCCCGGTGTCGGCGCCGAAAGTGGACAGGGTGGTGGCGATCGCCAGCACGGCCACCACCTGGAAGAACTGACCGGCCGCCGCCGCGCCCGAGGCGTTGGAGACCACCAGCGTGGCGGCGAAGGCGAGGCCCGCACCGGTGACCACGAAGGCGAAGGTCAGCGAGCCCGAGCGCGCCAGCGGCTGCGCGCTCACAGCCCCTCCCCGTAGCGCCGGGAGCGCAGCAGCACGGCCAGGCTCAGGCTGATCAGGATGAACTGCACCGCGTCGAGGCCGTAGTAGGTGAAGAACAGGCACGCGGCCACGGGCGCGGAGTGCACGAGCAGCCCGGTGGTGGTGCGGACCTTGAGCGTCAGCAGCGTGGTCCCGTGCAGGTAGGCCACGAACAGGCCCAGCCCCACGAGCCCGTAGCAGAACATGAGGGTCCAGACGTAGCCCTGGGTGCCCATCTCGATGCCGACGGTCTCGTCGTACAGCGGCGCCCCGTAGCCGAGCAGCGGGGAGTCCAGGGTGGCCAGGAACGTGTCCCGGTACAGGTCGGAGCGGGTGCCCGTGCTGTCGCTGTACTCCTGGCGGCCCAGGATCCGTTCCACGGCGCCGCTGGCCACGAGCCACCCGCCGACGGCGGCCGTGCCGGCGACCCCGGCCAGGGCCACCCCGATCCGGCCCCGCAGGACCATCCGGACCATGACGTAGCCCAGCGCCACCGCGATGCCGAGGAACATGCCCCGGTTGGTGGTCGCCACGGCCGGGGCGAGCGAGGCCACCAGCCCGGCCACGATCAGCAGGTGCCGGGCGCGGAAGCGGACGGTGGTGAGGTAGGCGAGGACCAGGGGCGTGAGGAGCACGAACCCGGAGCCCCACCCGTTGGTGTACGGGAACGGTGCGGCCGGCCGGTTGTACGGCTCGGGCGCGCCCCAGGGGAGCTGGACCTCCGCCAGGGGCGGGAAGAAGAAGTTCTGCACCAGCGCGTTGGAGGTGATGCCCTCCGGCAGCAGCAGGCCGATCGGGGTGGTCAGCCGCGCCTCGGGGATCACGAACGTCAGCAGGCCCAGTCCCACGAGCGTGGCCCACGCGACCACGGCGGCCCGCAGGAACCGCCGGTGGTCCAGGGTCTCCCGGGCGTTCCAGTAGTAGACGAAGTAGATCAGCGCGGCGCAGATGTTGACCCAGCGCAGCGCGAAGCCCATCCAGGAGCCGAACCCCTCGATCTGCACCGAGCTCGCCGCCATCCACAGCAGGAACACCACCAGCAGCCAGGCCGGCCACGGGACCGTCACCGAGCGGTGGAGCACGAGCAGGAAGAGCATGACCACGGCGAGCAGCGCCGGGGCGAACTGCAGGGCGCCGGAGGCCCAGATCAGCGGCAGCCCCCAGAACAGGACCAGCAGGGGCCAGGCGGGCAGGACGCCGGTGGCGCGGCGGACCGGGGCCGGCCGCACCACCGAGGGGCTCAGGAGCGCCACGGCCGCCTCACACCCCTCTGCCGAAGAAGGACACGGCGTTCTGCAGCCGCTCGGCGCTGACCGCGCCGGTCGCCACGGCCAGGGCGCCCCAGGCCCGCAGCTGGCCGCGGTCCCGGCGCAGCGCCGCCCGCGCCCACCGGACCGCCTCCCGGCGGTCGCCGCGGGCGGCGTGGGCGAACGCGACCTGGCCGGCCATCAGGGCCGTGCCCTGGTCGGAGGTCTCGAACTCGGGGAACTTGCGCAGCATGTAGGTCAGGGCGTCCGCCATGTCCCCCCACTGCTGGCGGAAGAAGGAGGGCCGGTCCCAGCGCACGGTCAGCACGGTCTCGGGCACGGAGTGCACCGGGGCGTGCCGGGCCAGGCGCAGCAGCAGGTCGTAGTCCTCGCCGTAGGAGGACGGCAGGTCCTCGTCGACGAGGCCCACGGGCCCGTACAGGTCGGCGCGGCGGCAGATCAGCGCCGAGGGGTGGATCTCCATCATCCGGTCGGCCAGCAGCTCCGGGAAGGTGGCCACGGCCTGCGGGACGCGCCGGATGGTGCGCTCGTGGGAGACGATGTCGATCGCGCCGGCGATCGCGGAGGCCTCCGGGTGCCGGTGCCAGTGCGCCACCTGCCGGGTGAGCTTGCGCGGGGCCCACACGTCGTCGTCGTCGCAGAAGGCGATGATCTCCCCGGTGGCCGCGTGGATGCCCGTGTTGCGGGCGCCCACCAGGCCCGGGGACCGGGTGTTGGGCACGGTGCGCAGCTCCACGCCGGCCGGGACCTCCACGTCCGTGAGCGGGTCGACCTCGATCCGGTCGAAGACGACGACGACCTGGAGCGGGCCGGCGTAGTCCTGCTCGACGATCGCGCGGACCGCCTCGCGGAGCATCTCGGGCCGCCCGGCGGTGGCGATCAGGACGGACACGGACGGGTGGGCGGTGCGGAAGCCTGCGGCGGTGGCGGCGGCCGGGGCCGGGGCGAGGACGTCAGCGGACATGGCGGGTGCTCCTGTCGGTCGGGAGGGCGCCGACGGCGTCGGCGTCCGGGTCGGTGGCGGCGGGCCGTGCGGTCAGCCCCAGGTACTTGCGCCGCATGGAGACCGCGCTGATCGCCGCGAGGGCGGCCAGCAGGATCGCGTAGGCGGGCAGGAAGAGCGCGGGGAGCCCCCAGAGGAGGAAGATCCAGCAGGTGACCCCCGCGTCGGTGGGCAGGTTGAGGAAGGAGCGCAGCGTCCCGCCCGCGAGCGGCCCGGCGATCCCGCCCTTGCGCCGCAGCTGCTCGGCGAGGATCTGGCTCATGAACTGGCCGACCTCCACGAGCACGAACAGCGCGGCGAGCACCGCGAGGGCCGCGGCCGGGAACGCCTCGGGCCGCGGGTGCAGCAGGGCGGCGGCCGCCACGGCCAGGTGCAGTGCCGGGGTCCGGATCGAGTCGACCACGTGGTCGAGCCACTCCCCGGCCGGCGAGCCGGTGCCGGTGAGCCGGGCCACCTGCCCGTCGGCGGAGTCCAGGACGTAGCCGGCGGCGAGGAGCAGGGCGACGACGACGCCCGTGGCCGGGGTGGGCGGGGCCGCCACGAGCACGACCAGCCCCGCCGCGGAGAGGACCGCGCTGAGGGCGGTCACCCCGTTGGGGGTCAGCCCCGCCGCGGCGGCCCGCGCGGCGGCGTAGCGGGCCAGCGGGCGGTTCACCCACCGGGTGTACGCCGGGACCCCCTGGCCGGGCTTCTGCGCCGCGCGCAGCCCGGCCAGGGCCTCCTCGTAGCTCGGACGGCGCCGCGGGGCGGCGGTGTCGGTGGTGCTCATCAGGCGTTCGCCTCCGTGCTGGGCACGAGCTCGAGGTCGAAGGTCGTGTCGGTGGTGTTCGTCCAGTTGGAGTGCACCTCGGCGGCGATCACGTTCCTGCCGTTGCGCAGCGCCGACGCGGGGATCTCGACCACGACCGGGGCGGCCATCGCGGTGGCCGTCCGGCGCGGCGCCAGCGCGTAGGTCCCGGGGCCCAGGTCGCCGTCCGGCAGGTTGTCCCGGACGACCTCCTTGCCGTTGACGTAGACCGCCACGGCGTCGTCCGCGCGGGTGGTGAGCGTGAGCTTCCCGTACTTGGAGACGTCGGCCACGTCGAGGGACCGGCGGTAGTACGTGGTCAGCGGGCGGGTGCCGTCGGCCACGAGCGTGGTCCTCACCGAGGAGTCGCCCCAGCCGAGCACGGCCGAGCCCTGCTTCCACGCGGCGTCGTCGAACGCCGTGCCGGCCCAGTCGTCGGCCGGCGGGTTCGCCCGGTCGTGGTGGTACCGCCAGGTGGCGCCCTCGGCGACGAGCGCGTCCGGCTCCTCGGCCGGGGGCTCCTCCGCGGGCGGTGCCGGCTGCGTGCCGGGGGTGACGACCGCGGAGAGCTCGAAGGTCGCGTCGGTGGTGTTCGTCCAGTTGGAGTGCACCTCGGCGGCGATCACGTTCTTGCCGGTCCTCAGCGCCGATCCGGGCACCTCGACCACGACCGGGTCGGCCACCGCGGTGGCGGTCCGGCGCGGGGCCGTGGCGTAGGTGCCGGGGCCGAGGTCGCCGTCGGGCAGGTTGTCCCGGGCGACCTCTTTGCCGTTGACGTAGACGGCCACGGCGTCGTCGGCGCGGGTGGTGAGGGTCAGCTTCGCCACCTCGGAGGCGTCCGCCACGTCCACCTCCTTGCGGTAGTAGGTGGTGAGCGGGCGGGTGCCGTCGGCCACGAGCGTGGTCTTGACCGAGGAGTCGCCCCAGCCGAGCACGGCCGAGCCCTGCTTCCACGCGGCGTCGTCGAAGCCGGTGCCGGCCCAGTCATCGGCCGGCGGGTTGGCGCGGTCGTGGTGGTACTTCCACGTGGCGCCCTCGGCGACCAGCGTGTTCGGTCCGGCCGGCTCGTCGGCCGGGGGCTCCTGCGCGGGCGGCTCCTCGGCTGGCGGCTCCTCCTCCGCGGGGGGCGCAGGCTGCGTGCCGGCGGTGACCACCGCGGAGAGGTCGAAGGTGGCGTCGGTGGTGTTCGTCCAGCTGGAGTGCATCTGGGCGGAGATCACGTTCTTGCCCGTCTTCAGCGCCGATCCGGGCACGTCGACCACGACCGGCTCGGCCACGGCGGTGGCGGTCCGGCGCGCGGACAGTGCCCACGGCTTGTCCTCGAGCGAGCCCTCGGCGACGTTGGAGCGGACCACTTCCTCGCCGTTGACGAAGACGGCCACACCGTCGTCGGCGCGGGTGGTGAGGGTCAGCTTGGCTACCTTGGTGGCGTCGGCCACGTCCACGGTCTTGCGGAACTGGGTGACGATCGGGCGGGTGCCGTCGGCCACGAGCGTGGTCTTCACCGAGGCGTCGTTCCAGCCGAGCACGGCCGAGCCCTGCTTCCAGGAGGAGTCGTCGTAGTCGGCGGCCGTCCAGTTCGCCCCGGGCGAGACGTCGCGGTTGTGGTGGTACTTCCACGTGGCGCCCTCTGCGATCAGGGTGCTCGTGCCGGGCGCGGGCTCGGGCTGCGGCTCCGGGGCAGGCCGCGAGCCGGCCACCACCACCGGGGTGGAGGCGGAGACGTTGCCCGCGGCGTCCGCCGCGCGCACCGCGTACCGGGCGGCGTCCACGTGCGGGACCTTCAGGCTGGTGCCCGTGGCGGTGCCGATGGGCCGGTCGTTGCGCAGCACCTGGTAGGTCACGCCGGACTCGGGGGCCGCCGTCCAGGAGAGGGCGGCGGAGTCGCCGTCCCGGGCGACCTTCAGGCCCGTGGGCGCGGCCGGGGCCTTGGCGTCCCGCGGGGCGAAGCGGAGGAAGCCGCCCGACCACTGCGCGGAGCCGGAGGTGGAGACGCTGCGGTTGATGTCGCCGCCGGTCCACAGGACCCCGTTGCTGTCCACGAGGGTGGCCCACACGCCCCAGCCGCCGAAGCCCTTGATGTCCGGGTTGAAGCCGGGCAGGTACTTGCCGCCGGCGGCGTCCCACGCCCCGATGGCGTTGATCCGGTCGGCGACCGTCACGGGGCGGGTGTTGCCCCCGGCCTTGATCCACTTGGTGGCGCCGGCGTTGAACCAGTGGAAGCAGTGGCAGGCGCCGTAGACGGTGTCGTCGGTGGAGGTGATCGCCTGCATGTCCCCGCCCAGGGAGGTGATGCCCCAGGAGGTGCGCTGGAAGGTGGAGCGGTCGTAGCCGAACATCGAGTGCTCGGCGCCGCCGGCCCACACGGTGTTCCCCTGCTCGCGCACGGCGAGCTGGAAGGCGGTCTGACCGGGGTTGGCGTAGTTCACGGGCACGGACGGCTCCCAGGTCCAGGTGTCCAGCGGGGCGCCGGCGGTGGTGCGCACCGCGGCCAGGCGGAAGGCCGAGGCGCCACGGGACTGGTTGAAGTACCCCGCCGCGTAGAGCCGGTCGCCCTTCGCGGAGGCGTCGACGCTCGTCACGGTGCCGTTGAACTCCGGGTTCCAGGTCGCGTCCGGGGTGCGCGTGGAGATCTTCACGCGGGCGCCGGACCGGGCGTAGACCTTGCCGGTGGCCTGCCCGCCGCTCAGGTGGGTGAAGGCGCCGCCCAGGTACAGGTGGTCGCCCTGCACATCGAGCGTCCGGACCTGCAGCACGCCACCGGTCAGCAGGTTCTCCACCTTGAGGTTCCAGGCGGTGTCGACCTTGCCGGTCGTGACGTCGAGCACCACGAAGCCGGGGGCGCTCACGCCGTTGACGGTGCTGAAGCGCCCGCCCACGGCCAGCCGGTTGTTGGGCAGCTCGGCGAGGGCCTTCACCTGGCCGTTGAAGACCGGGCGGAAGTCGGTGCGCAGCTCCCCGGTGTTGACGTCGAAGGCCGCCAGGTAGGACTGGGCCACGCGCCCGGTGCCGGCCGCGTTGCGCTGCATCGCCTTGAAGTTGCCGCCGGCGTAGACCGTGCTCCCGATCTGCTCGAAGGCCTGCACCTCCGTGTTCATCTCCTCTCCCTGCCCGTCGGCGCGCTCCACGGCGCCCCACTTGGTGGGCTCGGCGCCGTTGTTGGGCAGGGCCCGCTGGGCGATCGCGGCGGTGCCGGAGTCGGGGATCGCCTTGCCGCTGAAGGCCTGCTGGGTGAGCTTGGGCCGCAGGTACATCTGGGTGAAGGGGATGGCGCCCTTCCCGCCGGCGGCGGGCGTCCACAGGTGGGTGGTGCTGGTGTTGCTGCCGGTCACGTCGTCGCCGTAGCGGAAGCCGCGCTGCCAGCTGGTCTCGGTGACGTCCTGGAAGCGCACGCGGGCGGTGCCGGTGTTGGTGCCGAAGTCGTTGGTGGTGCCGGTGGTCCCGGAGGCCACGCCGGTGCCGTAGACCAGGGAGAAGGAGGTCACCGGGGTGCGGGAGCCGAACGTCCAGTTCCAGTACGGCTTGGCGGAGATCTTCATCCGCCCCTCCTGCCACGTGGTGCCCGAGGCGTCACGGGCCCGGCGGATCCGGATGCCGTCCTCGAGGGAGTCGGGCCGCTGCCCGTTCAGCAGCTCGTCGACCGTCTTCGAGGGCAGCTGCTTGGGCGCGAACGCCGCGGTGCCCGTGACCGTGGAGGAGACGTCCTTGGGCGTGCCCACGCCCTGGTAGTACTCCTTCCAGTCGTTGCGGCCGCGGCCCACGAGGACCCAGCCGCCGCCGTCGGTCACCTGGTCGCAGTAGAACTGCTCGGGCGCGGTCATGGCCGGCGTCACCAGCCAGTAGACGCCGGAGGCGGACTTCGGGTCCTTCTGCTTGATCTCCCAGCAGGACGCCGCGGCCGAGGCCGCGGTCTTTCCGTCCACCGGCGGCGCCTCGGCGGCGCCCACGGGGACGGAGGTCAGCAGCGTCGCGGCGACGGCCAGCACGGTGCCGATGCCCAAGGACGCCTTGGTGCGGGCCGTGCGCGCACGGCGCCGGCTCCTGTCCGCCCGGGGCGGGGTGTTCGTGTTTCCCATGGTGTGGTTCCTCAGCAGGTTCGTGCGGACGGATCAGCAGGTCGGGTCGTCGGGGAAGCCGTGCTGGACGACTTGCCAGGACTGGCCCGGTTGACGGAAGAGGTCGTAGTTGTGCAGGGCCCTGCGGTCCTTCTGCTTGCCGCTGACGACCACGCCGCCGCGGTCCACGACGGTGACCTCGGAGGAGTCCAGGCAGACGGTGACGCGCACGGCCTCGCCGTCGTCCGTGGGCAGCGGGGCGGAGACGGGATCGCCGACGACGACGGGCGCACCGCGCTGCTCCCAGCCCTGGTGCTCGAACTCGGCCAGGGACGCGAGGACCTCCTGGAGCGCGGCGCCGGCGGCGGTCTCCTCGGCCGCCGCGACGGCGGCCGGGTCCAGCTCGACGGGACCGTCCCCGCCGCCGAGCTCGGCGGAGGACTCCGGGTTGGCCGGGTCTGCCGGGGCCGGCCGGTCGGACGGGACGAAGGCCTCCTGGGCCTCGAGCACGGCCTCGATCTGCTCGACCTCGGGCGCGTCGGCGGCCACGGGCGCCGCCGAGGGCAGGTCCTTGGCGCGGACCTCCTGCGGCGTCTCCAGCTCCACCACGGTGGACGCCTCGAGGGCGTCGGCCGCCGGGTCGCCGGTGGCGCCGGCGGCGCCGCAGCCGGTCAGGACGCCGGCGAGCAGGAGCCCGCCCAGCACCGTGCGGGCTGTTCGGGCAGTGGGACCTCGAGTGCTCGATGTGCACGACAGGTCAAGGATCATGTCAGCTCCCCCCAGATCTGAACTTCCGGCGCCGAGTGGCCGGCGCCGCGGTGATCCGCCGCAGGTTGTGGGTCGAGGGACCCCCGCGGCGTTCCGGACGACCCCCCGCCCGGATTCATTGGATCGCATGGAGTCTAACCCCGGCGTTAACGATCGGGAACGGAATCCGATGTCCCCTTTTGTGACCCGGCTTATCAGATGCAAACGCGCGTTTCTCCGCAGTAGGGTGAGGCGATCACCGGAATTCCCTCGAGCAAACGGGGGTCCGGACGCAGCACGGGACGGCCGCGGCTCGGGGGAGCGCGGCGTCCGGCGAACGCAGGGAGACGTTGTGGCGGGGGAGACATCAGGACCGGTTCCGGCAGGGGCGCGCCGGCGTCCGAGGGCGCAGCTGCCCGTGCGGCAGTTCGCGCACCTCGACGCGATGCGGGCCGCCGCGGTGATGCTCGTGGTGCTAGCGCACGCGGGGCTCGAGGTGGTGCCGGGGGGCAGCGGGGTGACGATCTTCTTCGTCATCTCCGGGTTCATCATCACGCACCTGGTGCTCAAGGAGCACCGGCGCACCGGGGGCTTCGACATCGCGGGGTTCTACCGCCGGCGGGCCCTGAAGCTGGCCCCGCCGCTGCTGGTGGCTCTGGTGCTGCCCACCGCCCTGTACGCGTGGCTGGTGCGGCCGGTGAGCCTCGGGGACTTCCTGGGGCAGGTCTTCTTCTTCTTCAACTGGCGCTACACCGACTCCCAGGTGGACGTCCTGCCCGGCTCGATCGTGGTGTGGAGCCTGTCCATCGAGGAGCAGTTCTACGTGGCGTTCGCGCTGATCTGGCTGCTGCTCGTGGGCCGGCGCCGCCCGGCCACCGCGCTGGCGGTGCTGGCGGGGACCGCCGCGCTCGCCTCGGCGGGCGCGCGGGTGGCCCTGCACCTGGGCGGGGCGAGTGCGGACCGGATCTACTTCGGCACGGACACCCGGCTCGAGGCCATCGCGATCGGGGTGCTCGCCGCCGTCTGGTACGCCCGTGCCACCGGGGGGCGTGCGTCCGGGGAGCGTGCTGCCGGCGCCCCGGCGTGGTGGGGCCGGGACCGGGTCCTGGTGCTGGCGGTGCTGCTGTACCTGGCCTCGCTGCTGATCCGGGACGAGCTCTTCCGCGAGACCGTCCGCTACACGGCCCAGGCGGTGGCGGCCTGCCTGGTGGTGCTCTGGGGCCTGCACGGGCCCACCGGCCGGATCGGGACCCGGGTCCTGGCGGGGATGCGGTGGAAGCCGATCCAGCTGCTGGGGCTGGCCAGCTACAGCATCTACCTGCTCCACCTGGGCGCCGGGCACGCGCTGAGCGCGGTGTTCGGGGAGCTGCCGGGGCCGGCCGGGGTGGCCCTGCGCGTGGTGGTCGGCACGGCGGCCGGCATCGCCTGCTGGTGGTGCGTGGAGGAGCCCGTGGCCCGCTGGCACCACCGCCGCCGCGCCGCTCGCCGCCCCGCGGCGGCCGCCGCCCCGGTGCCCGCCGGGCAGACGTCCGGCTAGACCGACACCTGCCCGTCCGCTCCGGACGGGCGGGCCCACAGATTTCCGCCGCGCACCCGAGGTGCTCGCGGCGAGCAGACCGAGAGGGACCCACGGCGCTGTCCGGGCGGTCCACCGGGCCGGGGCTGAGGAGGCCCTGGCAGGATCCCGAGGGGGGAATGACTGACATGAGCACCGACAAGCACGCACCGCGCGTGGGGTACGCGGCCGGGGCGTTCGACCTGTTCCACGTGGGGCACCTGAACATCCTGCGCCAGGCCAAGATGCACTGCGACCGCCTGATCGCCGGGGTCGTCTCGGACGACCTGATCGAGATCACCAAGGGCCACCGGCCCGTGGTCTCCCTGCGCGAGCGGATGGAGATCGTCGAGCACATCCGCTACGTGGACCAGGTCCACGCCGAGGTGCTGCTGGACAAGCTGGACACCTGGCGGGAGCTGCGCTTCGACGTGTTCTTCAAGGGCGACGACTGGCGCGGCACCCCGAAGGGGGAGCGGCTCGAGCGGGAGTTCGCGGCGGTGGGCGTGGAGGTCGTGTACTTCCCGTACACGGTCCACACGTCCTCCACGAAGCTGCGGGCCGCCCTCGAGGTGCTCTCGCTCCCGGTGGGCTGAGGCTCAGCGCGGCGGCTCCGGGGGGAGCTGCCGCCCCGGGCGCTCGCCGGCCCACGGCGGCCGATGCGGCTCCGGCGGTCCCGGCGGCGCGTGCCCGGGACCGGCCTGCCCGGAACCGGTGCGGCCGGGGCCGTCCTGCCACGAACCGGCGGACGGGGAGCCGTCCCGCTGGGAGCCGTCCCGCCACGCACCGGGGGACTGCGGACCGCCGTGCCGGGGATCGGCGTGCTGGGGGCCGCCGGGCCACGACCCGGCGTCGCCGCTCCGGCCGCGGTCGAGTCCGTGGTTCCGGTCCCGGCCCGCGCGCCGGCGCGCGCGGGAGCGGCGGGCGGCGCCCCAGGCCCACACCACGAGGGCGCCGAGGCCGAGCAGCGCCACGAGCAGGCCGACGACGGGACCCAGGAAGGGCACGGCCCGCAGCAGCACGTAGACCAGCAGGCCGAGGGCCAGGGCGAGCACGCGCTTGCCGAAGCTCACCGGTGCCCGGTCCCGGAGCAGGAGCCCGCCCGCGGTGAACCCGACCACGACCGGGGCCAGCAGGGCCACGGCGAGCACCAGGCCCAGGACCAGCACGAGGTCCAGCACCACGGCCGTGGTCACGACCGCGGCGGCCAGCCCGGCGAGGGTCATCCAGCCCAGGGCGACGGCCAGCAGGATCGACACGACGAGCACGGCGAGCACGGCCACGGCCGTCCCCGCGATCGTCAGCGCGCCCCAGCCGAGGCTGAGCCAGGGCCGGGCCCGGAGCGTGCGCGCCGCCCCGGTCACGGCCCGGGGCAGCAGCCACAGAGCGAGCAGCCCGACCAGGAACAGGGTCACGAACAGGCGCAGTCCGGCGAGCAGCAGCGCGAGCGGCCCGGCGGGCCCGGCCGGCTCCTCCTCGACCACGACCTGCTCGTAGCGGATCTCCCCGGCGATCTCGGCGCCCGGGGCGATCGCGGCCTCCGTCCCGGACCGGTAGGACAGGCCCCCGTCCAGGCGGGCCTCGTCGGTCAGGGTCAGCCCGGGCTCCACCCGCGGCACGGCCACCCCGGTGGTGGGCGCCCAGGCGGCCTCCACCTCGTCTGCGGAACCCACGTCCGCCTGCACGTCCCCGCCGATCGCCCCGGCCAGGGCGAGCGCGGCGGCCCCGGCGGTCACCTCGCCCTCGACCGTGCCGGCCAGCAGGGCCTGGTACGCGCCGAGCAGGACGTCCCCGCCGATCACGGCGCCGGGGCGGGCCTCCACGCTGTAGCCGGCCGTGACCAGGTCGTCGGCCACCCGGGCCTGCTCGCCGAGGAGGAGCACCTGGCCGGCCACGCGGGCGTCGTCGCCCACGGTGCCCTCGATCACCACGGTCTGGGCCGCGGCCATCAGGTCCCCCTCCACCGTGCCGTTGATCGTCACCGTCCCGGCGGCCACCAGCAGGTCGCCGCGCACGGTGCCGTCGACCACCACGTCCCCGCCGGTCACGTAGAGGTCGTCGTCCACGACCTTGTCGGCCGCCACCACCACGTTCTCCTCGCCGCGGATCTCGGCGGCCCCGGCGGCGGGGGCGGTGAGCAGGAGGCCCGCGAACGCGGTGGCCAGCAGGGTCAGGAGGGTCAGCAGGATCGGCAGGCGGCGGAGGAACGGGACGGGCGAGGTGCGGGGCACCGGCAGGGTCTCCATGGTCCCGAGTCCACGCCCGGGCCGGGACGGAGTCAAGGCGCGGCCCAGTGTGACGGCGGTCCGCCATGTACCCGCGCGTAGGTGAAGAGGTGGTCACGGTTGCGGACCGTTCCCCGTGGGAGCGGGATCGCGGTCCTAGCCTGGGGCTGTCGCGTGGCGGGCGCGCGGGTGGATCCGACCGGGGGTGGGTCATGACAGGACAGGGACTCGGAGCAGGCGTGGTCACGGCGGTGGTGGTGCTGGCGGGGCCGGTGCCGGCGGCGTTCGCGCACGGGGACGACCGGCCGGACGGGCCGCGCGTGGTCGCGGAGGGCCTGGACAATCCCCGGCAGCTCAATCGGGACCAGGACGGGAACCTGGTGGTGGTCGAGGCCGGCCGCGGCGGTCCGGACTGCGTCGGCGTGCGGTGCGCGGGGCCGACCGGCGCCGTCACCCTGATCGAGAACCCCCACCGGGACGAGCCCGCGGTGTCGACCGTGGTGGAGGGTCTGCTGTCCGTGGCGGCGCCGGACGCGTCCTTCGCGGAGGGGCCCGGCGGCGCGGACGCCACGGACGTGGACGGCCAGTACATCGTGGCGGGCTACGACCCGGAGCGGCTGGACCTGTCGGTGTTCGAGGCGCGCGGCGGGTCGATGCTCGTGGCGGGCACCGAGGAGAACGGGGAGGAGTTCCTGCTCGCGTACGCCGATCTGCAGGCGGCCGAGGAGGAGCTCAACCCGGACGGCGCGCAGATCGACTCCAACCCGTACGCGGTCCTGTTCGTGGACGAGGACGACGAGGTCTCGCCGGACGGGTACGCGCTCGTGGCCGACGCCGGCGCGAACACCGTGTGGAAGGTGGAGCCGGACTTCTCCACCGCCACGGAGGACGCGCCGCCGGAGTACGAGATCACCGCGTGGGCCACCTGGCCGACCACCGTCCTGCCCGACGGCACGGACGACCCGGAGGGCCCGGCCGAGTTCGTGCCCACGTCCCTCACCGCCGACGAGCACGGCAACGTCTACGTGGGCGGGCTGGGATCGGTCCGTCCGGGGGAGGGCGCGGTCGTGCAGTTCTCCGCGGACGGCACCGCGCTCGGCCGCTGGGACGGCTTCACCGCGGTCACCGGCGTGGCCGTGGACCGCGGCCACCTTTACGTCTCGCAGCTGTTCGGGCCCACGCCGCCCATGCCTCCGGGGGAGACCCCGGCGGCGGAGGCGCCGCCGAGCCCGGGGCAGGTCCCCGGCCAGGTGGTGGTCCTGCACCGGCACCACGAGGACGCGGCACGGTACGCGATCGACGTGCCCCTGCCGGCCGGTCTGGCGACCGGGCGGCACGGCCAGGTCTACGCCTCGGTCAACAGCGTGGCTCCGGCCGAGGGGATCGCGGAGGGCCCCCAGAACCCGTTCGGCGCCGTCGGCGGCGGAGCGGTCTGGGAGCTGGACTTCTCGGACGCCTACCGCCTGGAGGACACCAGGGAGTAGGCCCCGGCGCCGGAGGAACGACGACGGCGGTGGCGCGGCGCCGGCCCGCCACCGCCGCCGGACCGCCGCCGGACCGCACCGACCGGCCTCCGGGGGCCGGAGGCACGCAGGACCACCCGGGAACGACGTTCGAGGCGAGGAAGAGCCATGGCACCGACGACCGAAGATCTGGTCCACCTCATCGCGGAGGGGTTCGTCTGCGCCACCGAGGGGAGGGGGCACGCCACGCCGGGAGGGCGGCCCCCGAGCAGGATCGTGGTCGACGCCACCGAGGGGTTCATCCCTCTGTGGCAGCCGGGGTCGATGCTGAAGTGGCGCTTCCAGGAGCGCAGCTTCGCGCTCGCTCCCGACCCGCAGGAGAGCCGGTCGATCGTGGGCGGGCTCATGAGCGAGGCCCTGGTGCGGTGGAGCTCGGCCGCGCCGGTCCGGTTCACCCACGACCCCGACCTGTGGGACTTCGAGGTGGTGCTGCGCAACGCCGCGGACTGCACCCCGGAGGGCTGCGTCCTGGCCAGCGCGTTCTTCCCGGACGGGGGCCGGCACGAGCTGACCGTCTACCCCACGATGTTCGAGCAGTCCCACGAGGAGCAGATCGAGACGATGATCCACGAGTTCGGCCACGTCTTCGGGCTGCGGCAC
The DNA here is from genome assembly GCF_040980965.1 of Kocuria sp. CPCC 205231. Taxonomy (NCBI): domain Bacteria; kingdom Bacillati; phylum Actinomycetota; class Actinomycetes; order Micrococcales; family Micrococcaceae; genus Kocuria; species Kocuria sp. CPCC 205231. The sequence goes on from NZ_JAVKPP010000004.1 coordinate 26,080, forward strand.
TTCTTCGCGGCGAACCTCGAGAAGCCCTGGCCCTCGGAGGTCTTCGGGACGCACAGCCCGTTCTCGATCATGAACTACGGGCCGATGAGCAAGCTCACGGACGAGGACCTCGGTGACCTGCGGGAGCTCTACCGGTTGGCCTGGGCCGGCCACCTCACCGACATCAACGGCACCCCGGTCCGGTTCGTGCGGCCCTACAGCGCCTCCGGGTCACCGGTCGCGGAGGCCGCCGGGGCGCTGCCGGTCACGGCCCGGACGGACGCCCGCTCCCCCCGGTACTGACCGGGACCGGCGCTCGCCGCGAGCCCGGTCCGCGGGGCCCGGAAGGGCCGCGCGCCGGTGCTTCCTGGCACCGTGTCAGTCATCCGTCCCGTGTCAGCCGTCCGCGCCCGAGAACCGCCGCGCGCCGAGGAACTCCTCCGCGATCTCCAGCCGGCGCCGGGCCCGGTCCGGCGGGCCGCCCGAGCGGCGGGCGCCGGCCACCAGGGACAGGGCCACCCCGGCGCAGCGTACCCGCAGCGCGGCCGGGTCCACGGCCGCGTCGAAGCCGGCGAGCAGGCGCCGCGCGGCGGCCGGCGCGTGCCCGTAGCTGTCGTGGACCGTGGGCAGGACCGCCAGGTGGGCCACCAGGCAGGCGAGGTCGTCCACCCGGTGGCCGGGGCCCACGGCGTCGACGTCGAGCACCCCGGTCACCGGGCCGAACGTCCCGCGGGCGGCCGGGCCGACGAGCAGGTTCGCCTCGTAGAGGTCCCCGTGCACGGGCACCACCGGGCCGGGGTCCGTGGCCCGGCGGGCCTCGTCGATCGCCGCGGCGAGCCGTTCGATCCGTCCGCGCTCCTCCGGCAGGGCCACCGCGGCCGCGTGCCCGTAGTCCAGGACGCGGTCCGTCCAGGAGGCGCGGGCGGGGAGCTTCAGCGCGGCGGCGGGCAGGGCGTCGAGCAGCGCCAGCACGTGCTCGGGGTGCAGCGCGGCGGCGCCGTCCCGGCGCACGGACGCGGCCAGCGGGGTGCCGGGCAGCTGCCGGAGCACCACCACGTCCCGGACCGGGTCCTCCACGGGCGCCGGCACGGGCAGCCCGGCCGCGAGCAGCATCCGGTGCCGGGCGTGCAGCGCCGCGGCCCGGTCCCGCCGCAGCACCTTGAGGTAGCGCACCCGGGAGCCGTGGGCCGCCCGCAGCACCGCCCGCCGGGTGGGCCGGTAGGAGACCTCGGTGAGCTCCGCGGGCTCGGCGGAGCAGAAGACCTCCCGCCCCACGGCCTCGGGCGAGGACGCCCAGGCGAGCTCGGGCAGCCACGGGTCGTGCGGGTGCCGCCACGCCACGAGGTCCACGCCCTCGTGCCGGGTCCGCACCAGGTCCGGGGACGTGCCGGCGGGCGGGGACGTGTCGGCGGGCGGGGAGGCGGTGCTCACGCACACCACCTCGGCGGTCCGCCGTGCCCCGGCCAGGGCCACGACGTCGAAGACCGCGGTGACCCCGGCGCCCGGCCGGTGGTGGACGCGCCGCCGGGTCCAGCGCTGCACGGACAGCCCGGCCGGGGCCAGTGCAGCCGCCAGGACCGGGCCCATCCCGGTGCCCGAGAGCAGGGCCACGGCCTCCTGCTCCGGGCCCGCCACGGGGCTAGACCAGGTCCTCGGACAGCTCGAGCCAGCGCATCTCGAGCTCCTCGATCTCGTCCTGGACGGCGGTGAGCCGGGCGGTGATCTCGCCCAGGCCGGTGTAGTCGGACTGGTCGTGCCCCGCCATCTCGGCGTGCAGGGCGTCGACCCTGGCGGACAGCTTCTCCAGCTTCCGCTCGATCGCGCCCACCTCCTTCTGCGCGGTGCGGGCCTGCGCACCGGAAAGCCTGGGCCCGCCCAGCGCCGTCGTCGTCCCGTTCGAGGACGCCGCCCCCGTGGCCGCCAGCGGGTTCGAGGCGTTCGCGGAGCCGGCGGCCGTGCCGGTGCGGGACTGGGAGGCGAGCTCAAGGTACTGCTCCACGCCGCGGGGCAGGTGCCGGAAGCGGCCGTCGATCACGGCGTACTGCTGGTCGGTGACCCGCTCCAGGAGGTAGCGGTCGTGCGAGACCACCAGGAGGGTGCCCGGCCAGGTGTCGAGCAGGTCCTCCATCGCGGTGAGCATGTCGGTGTCGAGGTCGTTGGACGGCTCGTCGAGGATCAGCACGTTCGGCTCGTCGAGCAGGATCATCAGCAGCTGCAGCCGCCGCTTCTGCCCGCCGGAGAGGTCCTTGACCGGGGTGGCGAGCTGCTCGTTGGTGAAGCCGAGCCGCTCCAGCAGCTGGCCCGGCGTCATCTCCTTGCCGTCGGCCAGGTAGGTGGTGCGCTTCGAGGCGACCACGTCCGAGACCCGGTCCTCGGCCACGTCCTCCAGCTCGGACAGCTGCTGGGTGAGGGTCGCGATCTTCACGGTCTTCCCGCGCTTGACCCGCCCGCTCGTGGGCTGCACCTCGCCGGTGACCAGGCCCAGCAGCGTGGACTTGCCCGCGCCGTTGACGCCCAGGATGCCCGTGCGCTCACCCGGGGCGATCAGCCACGTGACGTCCCGGAGCACCTCCCGCGGGCCGTCGTCCTCGGTGGGGTAGGAGACGGAGACCTTCTCGAGGTCCACCACGTCCTTGCCCAGCCGGGAGACCGCCATCTGGGACAGGGCCACGGTGTCGCGCGGCGGCGGGACGTCGTTGATCAGCTGGTTCGCGGCCTCGATCCGGAACTTGGGCTTGGCCGTGCGGGCGGGCGCGCCGCGGCGCAGCCACGCCAGCTCCTTCTTCATGAGGTTCTGCCGCTTCGACTCGATGGTGGAGGCCTGCCGGTCCCGCTCCACGCGCTGCAGGACGTACGCCGCGTAGCCGCCCTCGAAGGGCTCCACCATCCGGTCGTGCACCTCCCAGGTGTCGGTGCACACGGCGTCCAGGAACCACCGGTCGTGGGTGACCACGGCCAGGCCGCCCTGGTTCTTCGGCCAGCGGTTGTCGAGGTGGCGGGCCAGCCAGGTGATGCCGTCCACGTCCAGGTGGTTGGTGGGCTCGTCCAGGAAGATGACGTCCCAGTCGCCGGCCAGCAGCGCGGCGAGCGCCACGCGGCGCTTCTGCCCGCCGGAGAGCTCGCCGAGCTTCGCGTCCCAGTCCAGGTCCTTGACCAGCCCCGAGACCACGTCCCGCACCTTCGCGTCCCCGGCCCACTCGTGCTCCTCGCGGTCCCCGACGACGGCGTGCCCCACGGTCAGCTCCGGGTCCAGCACGTCGGCCTGGTCGAGCATGCCCACGCGCACGCCCGAGCGCACGGTCACGCGGCCCCCGTCTGGCTTGAGCCGTCCGGCGAGCAGCTTCATGAGCGTGGACTTGCCGTCGCCGTTGCGGCCCACGATGCCGATCCGGTCGCCCTCGTCGATGCCGAGACTGACGGCGTCGAAGACCGTCTTGGTCGGGAATTCCAGGTGCAGGTTCTCGCCGCCGAGTAGATGTGCCACCCGTCAAGGGTACTCGCGCCCCCGCCCCGCCGAGTCCCCCCTCTCGGGCCCCCCGCCCCGCCGAGTCCCCCCTCTCGGGCCCCTTGCCCCGTCGAGTCCCCCATCTCGTCGCAATCCCCCCAGCAGGATCGGGGGGATTTGCGAGGACATGGGGGGCTCGGCGGAATGAGGGGGCGGAGATGGGGGGCTCGGCGGAATGGGGCAGGCGGAAATGGGGGCGGGGGAGGCACATGAGCGGACAGGGATTTCTCAGCGGCGGCTCAAGCTCGGGTGAGAGCATGGAGGGCATGGAGCAGAATCCGACGGAGCGATCCTCCGCGTCCCCGAGCACCCGTCCGCTGGGCACCAGGCTGGACGGGATCACGGACCTGGAGACCGCCGTCCGTGCCGTGACGGCGCACCCCGGACCCGTGGAGATCCCGGCGGGCCCCGGTCAGCTGGTCGGGCGCCACCTCGGCTCGGTGCCGCAGCGGCAGGTCGGGGAGGCGCTGCGCGGAGCCGGCGCCGACCCGCTGATGATGCGGGCGGACATCTCGATCGACGAGGACATCCCGGACGAGGGCGTCATCGCGGTCCTGGACGACCACCTCTCGCTGGCCGCCGGCGTGGGCGCCGAGTACCTCGTGGTGCCCCGGGCCGGGATGGGCGGGCGGGGGCGCAGCGAGGAGCGGATCTTCTCGATGCTGGCCGCCCTCGATGAGGCGGCCTCGGCCCACCAGGTGCACCTGCTCCTCGAGACGGAGGGCGCCACCGCGGACGAGGTGGAGCTGGTCGAGTACCTGGAGCGCGCCCGGGAGGCGGGGACCCTGGACGTGGACCCGCACTACGTGGCGTCGGTGGCCTGGAACGTGGCCGCGTCCTCCGCGGCGGGGGAGGGCCCGGCCGCCGCGTTCGAACGGATGCGGCCCCTGCTGGACCGTGCGCCGCTGATCGTCTGTGGGGTGGACGAGGACACCGTGGAGGACCTGTTCGCCGCCGTCCCGGAGCTGCGGGAGGCCGCCGCCACGGCCCGGATCATCGTGATCCTGGGGCGCCCGGGAGCGGCGGGGGCCTGACCCCCGAGTGGTAGGGTGACTGCCTGTGCACTGCGTGCACCACTGCCGTTCCACGGCGGTGCTCCGCCTTGGTGTAATCGGCAGCACCCCGGCCTTTGGAGCCGTGGAGTCTAGGTTCGAGTCCTAGAGGCGGAACGTCCGCATCCCGCCCGAGAGCCCGGAAGCTCGAGATCCCCAGAGCCGAAGAGCCCACAAGCTAGTGAGACGGAACAGAGCCGGAGCCGGTGAGCCCACCGGCTCCTCTCTCAGATCGACGACCGAGGAGCTGCATCCCGCCGTGAGCACCCCCCAGACCCCTGCACATCGTCCGGGGGCGGCCGCCGGGCCCGCCGCCGTCATCGTCCTGGCCGCCGGCAAGGGCACGCGCATGAAGTCCAAGACCCCCAAGATCCTGCACCGGATCGGGGGTCGTTCCATGGTCGGGCACTGCCTGGTGGCCGCCCGGAGCCTGCACCCGCGCCGGCTGGCGGCCGTGGTGCGCTTCGAGCGGGACCTGGTGGCCCCGCACGTCCTCGAGCAGGACCCCGAGGCGATCGTCGTGGACCAGGACGAGGTGCCCGGCACGGGCCGCGCCGTCCAGGTGGCGGTGGAGGCGCTGGACGCCCAGGAGCGGCTGGCCGGCACCGTGGTGGTCACCTACGGCGACGTCCCGCTGCTGACCCCGGAGGTCCTGCAGCGGCTGGTCGCCCACCACGAGGAGCGCGGCAACGCGGTCACCGTGCTGACCGCGGACCACGAGCAGCCCGGCGGCTACGGCCGGATCCTGCGGGACGCCGACGGCTCGTTCCGCGAGATCAAGGAGGCCAAGGACGCCACCGAGGCCGAGCTCGCGGTCGCCGAGATCAACTCCGGCATCTTCGCCTTCGACGCCGACGTGCTGCGCGACAGCCTCGCGAAGGTCACCTCGGACAACGCGCAGGGCGAGATGTACCTGACCGACGTCCCGCTTCTGGCCCGCGAGGCCGGCCACGCGGTGGACGCGCTGAAGATCGAGGACCGCTGGGAGGTCGAGGGCGCCAACGACCGCGTGCAGCTCGCCCAGCTCGGCGCCCACCTCAACCGCCGGATCCTCGAGGCGCACATGCGCAACGGCGTGACGGTCGTGGACCCCGCCAGCACCTGGATCGACGTGCAGGTGCGGATCGCCGCGGACGCCACGATCCTGCCGGGCACCCAGCTGCACGGGGGCACGCGGGTGGGCGAGGACGCCGTCGTCGGCCCGGACACCACCCTCACGGACGTGGAGGTCGGCCCGGGCGCCCACGTGGTGCGCACGCACGGCTCCGGCTCGGTGATCGGCCCCCGGGCCAGCGTGGGCCCGTTCGCGTACCTGCGCCCCGGCACGGTGCTCGCGGACGAGGGCAAGATCGGCACGTTCGTGGAGACCAAGAACTCCCGGATCGGCACCGGCTCGAAGGTCCCGCACCTGTCCTACGTGGGGGACGCCACGATCGGCGAGCACTCCAACATCGGGGCGGCCTCCGTGTTCGTCAACTACGACGGCGTGCGCAAGCACCGCACCGTGATCGGCGACCACGTCCGGATGGGCTCCGACAACATGTACGTGGCGCCCGTGCAGGTCGGGGACGGCGCCTACTCCGGGGCGGGCACCACGATCCGCAAGGACGTGCCGCCGGGGGCCCTGGCCCTCACCGAGGGCGCGCAGCGGGTCGTCGAGAACTGGGTCGTGGAGCACCGTCCCGGCACCGCTGCGGCCGAGGCCGCGTCCCGGGCCCTGGGCAACGGCGCCGCGACCGCGGCCGGGACCACCGAGCACTCCCAGGCCGGGACCGGCGCCGGCACCACGGCGCACGGCGCGGCCGGGGACACCACCGAGGAAAGCGAGTAGCAATGACCACTGCCATCACCAACGAGGGCGCCAAGCAGCTGGTCCTGGTCTCGGGACGGGCCCACCCCGAGCTCGCCGAGCGCATCGCCACGGAGCTGGGCACGGAGCTGATCCCCACGGACGCCTACGACTTCGCCAACGGCGAGACCTACGTGCGGTTCGGGGAGTCGGTGCGCGGCACGGACGCCTTCCTCATCCAGTCCCACCCGGCTCCGATCAACCAGTGGATCATGGAGCAGCTGCTCATGATCGACTCGCTGAAGCGAGCGTCCGCCAAGTCGATCACCGTGGTGTCCCCGTTCTACCCCTATGCGCGGCAGGACAAGAAGCACCGCGGCCGCGAGCCCATCTCGGCCCGCCTCATCTCGGACCTGTACAAGACCGCCGGCGCGGACCGGCTGATGTCCGTGGACCTGCACACCGCCCAGATCCAGGGCTTCTTCGACGGCCCGGTCGACCACCTGATGGCCATCCCGCTGCTGGCGGAGCACGTGCGCTCCGTCGTCGACGTCGAGAACGTCACCGTGGTCTCCCCGGACACCGGGCGCGTGCGCGTGGCGGAGCAGTGGACCGAGCTGCTGGGCGGCTGCCCGCTCGCGTTCGTGCACAAGACCCGCGACATCACCCGGCCGAACCAGGCCACCTCGAAGGAGGTTGTGGGGCAGATCGAGGGCCGCACCTGCGTGCTGATCGACGACATGATCGACACGGGCGGGACGATCTCCGGCGCCGTGCAGGTGCTGCGCGAGCGCGGCGCCAAGGACGTCATCATCGCCGCGACCCACGCCGTGTTCTCCGACCCCGCCGTGGAGCGGCTGTCCACGTGCGGCGCCCTCGAGGTGGTCGTCACGGACACCCTGCCCGTGCCCCCGGAGCACCAGTTCGAGAACCTCACGGTCCTCTCGATCGCCCCGCTCATCGCGCGCGCCATCCAGGAGGTCTTCGAGGACGGCTCCGTGACCAGCCTGTTCGACGGCAGGTCCTGACCCGCTCCCGGGAACGGTCGACGACGACGCAGCCCCTCGCCGCCCGGCGGGGGGCTGCTCCGCCGCCGGGGCCCCACTGCTGAGGTCTGCGCTGCGGGGCCTGGCACCGCAGGAACCACCGTCCCGGGCGGCACCGTCCGGGGAACTTTCGCGCCGACAAGGACAGCCCGCACCCCATGACCCGACGACGACACCGCCTCCTCCGCCCGCTGCTGCTGTGCGGCGCCGCCGGGCTGGTCCTCACCGGCTGCGGCCCCGACCTGCGCGAGCCCTGGTCCGCCGGCTACGTCAACACCACGTCCTATCCGTACTTCGACTTCGGGGCGGAGGCCGCGGGGCAGTCCCGCACGGTGCTGGGGTTCGTGGTGGCCGATCCCGAGGACCCCTGCACGCCCTCGTGGGGCGGCTACTACGGGCTGGACGAGGCGGAGGACGTGCTGCGGATGGAGGAGCAGATCGCGTCCCTGCGGGAGCAGGGCGGGGAGGTGGCGGTCTCCTTCGGCGGGGCCGCCGGGGACGAGCTGGCCACCGTGTGCACCGACCCGGACCGGCTGCTCGCGGCGTACCGGACGGTGCTCGAGCGCTATGACGTGGGCATCGCGGACTTCGACATCGAGCTGGACGACCTCGAGGACCGGGAGGCCAACCGCCGGCGGGCCGAGGTGCTGGTGCGCCTGCAGGAGGAGCGGGACGAGCCGCTGGAGGTGTGGGCGACGCTGCCGGTGGCCCCGCACGGTCTGGACCAGGACCCGGTGGAGGTCGTGGCGCAGCTGCTCGCGGCGGAGGTGGACCTCGCCGGGGTCAACCTCATGACCATGAACTACAGCGAGAGCAAGCCCGCGGAGCAGCCGATGGCGGCGGCCTCGGAGGAGGCGGCCCGCTCGGCGCACGGCCAGCTCACCGCGCTGTGGGAGGCGGCGGGCCAGGACCTCTCCGCCGAGGAGGTGTGGAACCGGATCGGGCTCACCCCGATGATCGGGGTCAACGACGTCCCCGGGGAGGTCCTGGACCTGGACGCGGCCGCCGAGCTGGCCGGGTTCGCCCGGGAGCAGGGCGTGGGGCGGCTCTCCTACTGGTCGGTCAACCGGGACCGGCCGTGCACCGCGCAGGACGGGGACCCGGCCGAGGCCAATGACTTCTGCAGCGGCCTCGACGAGGAGGCCGGGGAGTTCACCCGGGTCCTCCGCGAGGGCTTCGCGGGCTGAGCTCCGCCGGCGGGGCCGGCTTCCGCACGGAGCGGGGGTAGAGCCAGGATCGGCCGGCGAAGCCGGTGCCGGCAGCTCCCTGTCCCGCGGAGGCGGCAGCAGCGGGGGCAGGCACGGGAGCGGGAGCAGTGGCGGGGGCGGCAGCGGGCCGGACCGGCCACAGTCGCGGCCGCCGTCCCGCGGCGAGGTCCTCGGCCCAGCCCACCGCGAGCACGACCACGGCGAGCAGCGGCCAGACCAGCACGAAGGACAGCCACGGGCTCGCCAGCAGCCCGGGCACGGCCGTGGCCAGGACGTCGCTCTCCCACAGCACGTCGACGAGCAGGACGGCGCCGACCAGCAGGAGGTTGTGCCACAGGTAGACGGTCATCGCCCGGGCGTTGAGCAGGGTCACGGCCCCGTCCAGGAACCGCAGCGGCCGGGGCAGCTCCCGCCAGGCCGGGGAGACGCGCAGCAGCACGGCGCTGAAGCCGAACGACCACAGGGCCTGGGCGAACGGGATCTCGTTGAGGTCCCACCCCGCCTCGCCGCGGTGGCCGGCCGCCCACCACAGGCCCAGGCCCATCACCGCGGGCCCCGCCACGAGGACGGCGGCGCGGGGGAGGCGGCGCAGCAGCCCGATCTGGTGGGCGAAGCCCAGGATCCAGCAGGAGCCGTAGGTCGCGAGGTCCGTCACCGGGGCGTCCGCCCAGGAGGGCAGCGGCACGAGCCCGAGGGCGAGCAGTCCGCTCAGGGCGAGCGGGGCGAGCAGCACCGGCCAGGGCCGGGCCCGGAACGCCCGCAGCAGCACGGGGGAGAGGAGCAGGAACCAGACGTAGGCCCGGACGTACCAGAGGATCTCCCCGGCCTGCACCGGCCAGGTGGGATCCACCGCCCCGAACCCGGCGCTCTCCGGGAGGACCGGGTCCCCGACCGGGAGGAACCACAGGAGCACCTGCCCCCAGGACGCGTCGGCCCCCGGCGTCCAGCCCTGTGCCACGAGCAGCGCCAGGACGGTGGCGGCGTAGACCCACAGCGGCACCAGCACCCGCCGGGCCCGGGAGGCGAGGACCGTGCCCGCGGGCCGGCGCAGAGACCTGGCCATCAGGAAGCCGGCCAGCGCGAACATTACGCCCATCGCGGGGAACACGAGGCTGAAGGCGGCGCCGGCGAACGTGTGGTAGGCGACGACGCGGACCAGCGCGATCGACCGCAGCAGGTCGAGGTACCGGTCCCGGCCGGGCTCAGGCCCGCTCACCGCGCCGGTCATCCTGCCACGGGGCCACGGAGGCCGCAGGGGTCGCGGGGGCTGCGGAGCCGGCGGGATCCGCCGCGGGGGTCAGGTCGATCACGCTGTTGGTGCGCTCGGGCTTGTACCAGCCGATCATCCGGCCCCGCAGCGCCTGGAGCAGGGAGGCGTAGAGGAGGTAGGCGCGCAGGGGCTCGTAGATGATCCGGTAGACGGGCACCACCAGCAGGTGGGTCCAGGACTCGCCGACCATGCGGATGGCGAGCACGCAGATCACGGCGTGGATGGCCAGGACGAAGGCGGCGAAGGCGGCGATGGGCTGCCAGTTCCCGGCGGCCAGGTTGATCCCGGCCATGAGCACGGTCAGCGGCAGGAAGACCAGCGGGATGAGGGTGGCGAGCAGGGTGTAGGGCAGGGCCACCATCCCGAGGAACCCGTAGCGGGGGCGGAAGAGCATCCCGGCGTGCTTCCACAGGGCCTGGAGGTTGCCGTAGGTCCAGCGCAGCCGCTGCTTGGCCAGGCCGCGCACGGTCATGGGGGCCTCGGTCCACGCCACGGCCCGGTTCTCCTGCACCACGGCCCAGCCGAGCTTCTGCAGGGTCATGGTGAGGTCGGCGTCCTCGGCGAGGGTGTCGTGGGAGTAGCCCCCGGCGGCCTGGAGGGCCTCCTTGCGCCAGGCGGCGCACGCCCCGGGGACGATGGAGATCGCCCCGGCCACGCCCTCGCCCATGCGGGTGACGCAGATCCCGGAGATGTACTCCAGGGACTGCCACATGGTCAGCAGCCCGGTGCGGTTGCCGACCTTCACGTGCCCGGCCACGGCTCCGACGGGGCGCTTGGCGTCCTGGGCGTAGAAGTGGCGGGCGAACATCCGGACGGTCTGGGGCTCGAAGAGGGTGTCTCCGTCGAGGGTCACCACGATCTCGCCCCGGGCGGCCATGATCCCGTGGTTGGAGGCGATGGACTTCCCGCCGTTGGGCTGGGTGATGACCGTCAGCGCCGGCCAGGACGCGGCGTGCTCGCGCATGATCGCCAGGGTGCGGTCGGTGGAGCCGTCGTCGACGGCGATGACCTCGAGGTTCGGGTAGTCGCTGGCGCGCAGGGCGGCCAGGGTGCGGGCGATGACGGGCTCCTCGTTGAACACCGGGAGGATCACCGAGACCAGCGGCAGCCGGTCCTCGGGCAGCTCGGGCCAGGTCCGGCGGGTCTGGCGGCGGTGGCCGATCAGCGCCAGCACCACGTAGAAGGCGGACATGAGGGTCAGGGACCCGATGCCGAACCAGAACAGCCACGTCATGACCACGTCCGGGGCCACGGTCAGACCGGCCACGGCCAGGGCGGTGGCGTCGTCGGCGAGCACGGGCTCGGTGTCCGCCGCCGGCAGGTAGCCCTCGGGGACGATGGGGGCCAGCGTCGAGAAGGTGTAGCCCTGCGCCTTGGCCTCGGTGATCAGCTCCTTGAGGGCGGCCACGGTGGCGGTGCGGTCCCCGCCGCCGTCGTGCATCAGCACGATGTGGCCCTCGCCGTCGAGCGCGGGCAGGTCCACGGTCTCCCCGGGCGCGGCCTCCCAGTCGTGGGTGTCGTAGTCGAAGTCCACGTGCAGGTAGCCCAGCTGCTGGGCCTCGAGGATGGGCAGGGCCTTGTTGTCCGGGTCGCCGGTGGGCAGGCGGAACAGGTGGGTCGCGTAGCTGCCGACCGAGCGCATGGCGCGGTCGGTGCCGATCAGCTCCTCGCGGTTGCGCAGGTCGTCGTCCCAGGCGGTGGTGTGGGTCATGGTGTGGTTGCCCACCATGTGCCCCTCTCGGACGATCCGGCGGAAGAGCTCCGGCTGCCCGACCACGTTGGTGCCCACGCTGAAGAACGTGGCGGGCACGCCCTCGGCCGAGAGCACGTCGAGGATCTCACCGGTGTAGGTGGCGTCGGGGCCGTCGTCGAAGGTCAGCATGAGCTGCTTCTCCGGCAGCTCACCGAAGCGCTCCATGACGTAGGGGCTGTCCCCCACGAGCTCCCGCTCCTCGTCGGTGAGCACCCGGAACACGTCCTCGCTGAACGGGCTGCGCAGCACCGTCCCGGCCTCCGTCTCCTCGACGAGCCCGATCCGGCTGAACGGGTTGGACGCGTCCCCGAGCAGCGGGATGTTCTCCTGGTCCCCGGTGGCGATCAGCTCCCGCGGATAGCCGTTCTCCTGGTGCAGCGGCCGCTCCCAGGGCTGGGCGAGCGCCTGCGGGACGATCCAGGACACGGCGCCGGCCGCGAGGGCCAGGAGCACCACGAGGGTGGCGAGGATGCGGTACCAGCGCTTGCCGCTGGGGTCGAAGAACACCGGCGGCGCGGCGCTGCTGCCGGTCCGCTCCGCGCGTCGGCGGTGCGGTGGTCGTCGGTCGTTGTCGGATGCTGCCACGGCGTGCTCGTTCCCCCGGTCGGCGGTCCGTCCCCTCGACGGACCGGCCGGCGCATCCCCCCGGACGGGCCGACCGGGCCAGCCTGCCAAGCCGCGACCCGTCTGTCACAAGTGCAAACAGGTTGCACAGGCAGCACATCTCATCGCTGTGCATGCAAGTGCGAGTGCAAACGACTGCCATCGCGGCACCTGAAGTTACGGGGTGGTACTTAATGAACGGGAACATCCGCCGATCGGGGGACGGGCGCGGCCGGACTCGTCCCCCCAAGTGGTGACACGGGAATCCACACATTCACAGATTCGCAACAGGAAACACAGCTCGATTCCGTCCTGCCTGTGAAGCGCACCACATCCTGACGTGGCCGGATGTGATCGCCCGCCCTCGTGCGGGGGACAACCGCGGCGAGCCGGTGCCCGGCCCCCGCTCGGGGGACACCGGCACCGGGACCGGGGACAAGAACGCCGGCCGGGGACGGCAGAACGCCCGGCCGGAGAACCGGCCGGGCGTTCAGCGGGTGGCGAGGGGTCAGCGGGTGACCCAGGTCCGCTTCGTGATCGAGGACCAGTGCACGGTGTAGCCGTTCGAGAACCGCTGGCGCACCTCGGAGCCGTACCGGTACTCGTCGGTGCTCGGGTAGCCGTAGCCCCGCTCGTAGCCGGCGGACTTCCAGCGCTGGCCGATCGCGCTGTTCTCCTTCACGGCCTTCGCACCGGTCCGGGGGCTCCAGAGGACCTTGTGCACGGTGGCCCCGCTGCGGAACACCTGGTAGGCGCCGCCGCCGGTGAGTCCGCCGCGCTCCGGGCTGCTGGGGTAGCCGTAGCCGCGCTCGTGCCCGGCGGCGGCGAACTTCTGGCCGATGGCGCTGTTGAAGCGCACCGGCCAGGCGCCGGTGGGGGCGCTCCAGTAGAAGGTGGTGCTCCTGGCGAAGCTCTGCAGGGCGCCGCCGCCCACCAGGCCGCCGCGCTCGTTCATGGTGGGGGCGCCGAACACGGCGGCCCCGCCCAGCGCGCGGTACTGGTTGCCGATCCCGCCGCGCACCGTGTACCCGGCGGAGGTGATCGGGGCGGTGGGGGGCTTGGGCGCCGCGACCGTGCCCACCGTGGAGCGGGTGTCCGCGGGGGCCTGGCCGGCGGCGTAGCCGTAGGAGTTCACGGTGCCGACCAGCTTCCAGCCCTGCTTGTTCCCGGACAGCTGCCCGTCCACGTAGGTCAGGCCGATGCCGATGACCGTCATCCTCGGGTCGGTCAGCACCTTGTTGTGCGCCTTCGAGCCCTTCCACCAGTTCATGAGCTCGGTGACGGTGCCCTGCCAGGACACGGAGTGGATCTCGCCGACGGCGTTCCAGTTCCCGGCGCGCTCGTCCTTCCAGAAGTCGTCGGTGTGGTCGATGACCTCCTCGCGGACCAGGCGGGTGGACTGCTCCTGGCCGATCTTGGAGAGCGTGGCCGAGTACTTGACCGGGGCGAGGCCCTTGGCCTTGCGGTGGGCGTTGATCAGGTCCAGCAGCCGCTGGGTGTCGGCCGAGCGGGTGCTCGTGGAGACGTTGACGATGTCCGAGGTCGCCGCGGCGGCGGGGGCCGCCGCGAGCATCCCGGTGGCGGGGACCGCCAGGGCGAGGGCCGCCGCGGTGAGCGCCAGGCGGCCGGTGGTGCGGGGGCGCGCGGGGGCGCGGTGCTTGGCGGTGTTCATCGGGTGGCCCAGGTCCTCTTCGTGGTGGTGGAGTAGTGCACGGTGAAGTTCTTGGAGAACTTCTGGCGGACCTCGGTGCCGTAGCGGTACTCGCCGGTGGTCGGGTAGCCGTAGCCGCGCTCGGAGCCTGCGGCCTTCCACTCCCGGCCGATCGCGCTGTTCTCCTTCACGGCGTGGGCGCCGGAGGCGGAGCTCCAGAGGATCTTGTGGACGTCGTTGCCGCGCCGGAACAGCTGGTAGGAGCCGCCGTTGACCAGGCCGCCGATCTCGGGGGTGGAGGGGTAGCCGTAGCCGCGCTCGTAGCCGCCGCGCTTCCACGCCGCGCCGATCCCGCTGGTCTCCCGGACGGGCTGGGCGCCGGTGGCCGGGCTCCACAGGACCTTGTTCACGGCGCCGCCGCTGCGGAACACCTGGTAGGCGCCGCCGCCGGTGAGGCCCGTGATCTCGCGGGTGGACGGGTAGCCGAAGCCGTTCTCGTAGCGGTTCGCCGTGAACTTCCGGCCGATGGCGCCGTTGAAGTTCACGGGCCACGCCCCGGTGGGGGAGCTCCAGTAGAAGGTGGAGTTCTTGGAGAACCGCTGGTACACGCCGCCGTTGACCAGGCCGCCGCGCTCGTTCATGGTCGGGGTGCCGAAGACGGAGGATCCGCCGAGGGCCCGGTACTGGTTGCCGATGCCGCCCTTGACCACGTATCCGGCGGGGGACACCTGGGTGGGGGTCCCGGTCGGGGTGCCGGCCGGTGCCCGGCCGCCCATCGGCTTGTAATAGCGGTTGCGCACCAGGTCCTGGAGCTGCGCGGTGCTGCCGCGGAAGGCGTTGGCGTCGATCCGCTCGGTGAACCCGGCGTCGGTGTACTGCCAGAAGTCGTAGGTGGACCAGGCGCTGGGCACCCGGGGTGCCGTGGTCTCGTAGGCAGCGATGTGCAGGGGGTGGTCGTTGAACGCACTGGTGTTGCCGGTGCAGTCCTGCCACCAGTAGTAGTTCGTGTAGATGGCCGGCACCCTCCCGGTGCGGGCCTTGTACCGGTTGGAGAAGTCGCGGATCCAGCTGACCATCTCGGACTGGCTGAAGTTGTAGCAGTGGTTGCCGTAGAGCGAGCGGTAGGGGTTGTCCTCCAGGTCCAGCAGGCCCGGCAGGGTCCGGCCGTCCGCGGACCAGCCGCCGCCGTTGTTGATGAAGTAGTCCGCCTGCTTCGCGCCCGAGGAGTCCCGGGTGGGGATCGCGAAGTGGTACCCGCCGCGGTGCATGCCCACGGCGCCCGCGCCGGCGTACTGCTGCTGGAACAGGCTGTTGCGGATGCTGTCGCCCTCGGAGGTCTTGACGTAGGCGAAGCGCGAGCCCTGGTTCCACAGGCTGGACCAGTTCAGGGACGGCTGCCAGTTGGAGACGTCGGTGCCCTTGATGCCGCTGGGGGCCCAGGACGCGGCGGCGCCGAGGGACTCGGCCGACGCGACCCCCGCGACGGCCTCCTCCGCGGTGTCGCCGTCCGCCGCGCCGGCAGCGGCGCCGGCGTCGTCGTCGGTGTCCGTGGCGCCGGAGAGCTCCTCGGCGGTGCGGGCGGAGGAGGCGGCCATCTGCTCGAAGTGGCTCTCGGACTTGGCCCACTGGCCCATCACGGCGCCGCCGTGGGGGTCGCCCGCGGCCGGCTGCGTGCCGGCGCGCGCCGGGTCGGGGAGAACGGCCTCGCCGGTGGTCGCGTCCACCAGGGTGGAGACGATCTCGCCGTCGGACTCCACGACCTTGGAGACCAGGTTGCCCTGCCGCTCCTCGGAGAGGGTGGTCGATCGGGTGGTGGCGGCCTCTTCCAGGGCCGCGACCGGGGTCAGTGTGGTGATGGCCAGCACCGCCGCCGTGAGGGCGGCAGGCAGCGTCAGTCGGGGGGTTGCTTTCACGCTGGAACGCCTAACTCGCATGGATCGTTGGGGGGAACGACTCGTGCAAGGCCATCGGGATGGGGGGAAGATCCTCAGAGCCACGACGAGTATAAAGGCGCGTTTGCATAAACAATCAATAACGATGGGCCGTGTTACGCACCCGTACCTCTCTGGCCGTAGTGATTCTGTCCGCTGGGTGCGTTGCGGGGGCCGCGCGCCGGGGAACGACGACGACGGACCCGGCGCGCCCGGATCCCGTCGGCGGCGCGATCCCGGTGGGTGGGCGAAGACCCAGCTCAGGACCCGGTGCCGGATACGATGAACCGGACTCGACCCCCCAGAGGAGAACCATGGCCCCCACGCGCATCCTGACGGTCTGCACGGGCAACGTGTGCCGCTCGCCCATGGCGGCGGTCGAGCTCGACCACGGCCTCAACGAGATCTCGCCCGGCGGCTTCGAGGTGACGAGCGCCGGGATGCACGCGCTGGTGGACGAGGGCTTCGAGCAGCGGGTGGGCAGGCTGGCCCAGGACCGCGGCCTGGAGGCCGCCGCCGCGCACCGGGCCCGGCAGGTCACCCCGGACGTGCTGAAGGACATCGACCTGGTGCTCGTGATGGCCCGGGAGCACACCCAGCCGGTGCTCCAGCAGTCACCGCGGCTGCTGAAGAAGGTCTTCACCCTGCGGGAGTTCGCCCGGATCCTGCAGTACCTCTCCACCGACCCGGAGCTCGACCGCGCGGTGCCGTCCGACCGTGCCGAGCGCTGGGCCTGGCTGGTCCAGCAGGCGCCGCGGCTGCGGCAGCGGGTGCCGGTGCGCCACCCCGAGCGCAACGACGTGATCGACCCCTACCGCCAGGAGGACGCTGTGCTCCAGCAGATGGCGGACGAGTTGTTCGAGGCCACGGACGCGATCCTCGCCTTCGAACGCCGCTACGCGGAGCCCGCGCCGGTGGCAGAGTAGTACTGCGTCAGGTGTGTTTTGCGCGGGTGCCTGTTCCACCCGGGTGGGGCGCCTTGTGGGGCGGGGAGTCCTGCACCGACCGCGCGGACGTTCAGTCCTGACCGAACCTCTGCTGGGCCGCTTGGCGCGTCGTGTCGAGAGCGGAACCGATCAAGGCCCAGGAGTCGCCGGCCGCACGGGCGGCCTTCACCGCCTCCCGCAGTTCGTTCTCCGCCTCGGTGATGTGCTGCCGAGCGGCCAGGATGCGCCGGAAGTGCACGGCGTCACGAGCGGGGTGCGACGACACGTCGAGCTCGTCCAGTCCTGTGCGGTCGTGCGCGGTTGCGATATCCATGGAATTCCACCTCATCTCAAATAGTCGTAGAACTTCGGTCTGAGCAGATCGGCGTGGATGATCCTCGTCGGTTCTCCGGCTGGTACGGCGACCAGCTCGAGGAGCCTGCCGTGTTGGTCGGGCCCGATGACCAGGAGGCGGTCTTCGCCCTGGTACTCGTACTCGACCAGACGGATCGCATTTACCCACGCGTGCTCGATGTCGGCGTCGTCGATGCCGTGCTTCCGCGCGGATCCCCGAACCTCCATTTCTCCAATGTGCCGGACCGCCCCGGGCGTGTCAAGATGAAATTGACGCCAACCGCCATGGTGGGCGCGCTCCGCCGCCGCGGGCTGGTGACGAGAAGGACGAACGGGCACGTCACACGCCTGTTCGCTGCTTGACCGATGAACGGGACCGGTTCCTTAATGGAGCTCAGGTCGGCCACGCCTGCGAGGAGAACCCGTTCCCGGTCCCGTGGACGATGACCGGGTGCTGCACTGATCATTCGCGAGGAGTTCCTGATGGCCGCTGACCGAGCACTCCCGGAGGACTTCCACGCGCTGTACGACGCCGGCGTCCGGAACGCCCGTGGCACCGCGCCGCCGGCTGCTCCGGCTCCTGGGTCGCCGGGCCACCTCCGAATGGACGCGCAGCTCGGCGACCTGGAGGTGGACTACGACCAGGCGACCGCGCTGCCGAACCGCATCGCACGGCGGGCCCCGGCCGCCGGGCTGTCGGGGGAGGCGGGCGCATCGCCGGAGGAGACCGTCCAGCGCTTCGTCACCGAGCACGGCGACCTGTGGCGGCTGTCCGAGGCGGACGCGCAGGGCGTCACCATCGTGTCGGTGAGCGGACGGGGGCTGCGCACGGTGCAGCTCGTGCAGCGGGCCGACGGCCTGGAGGTCTTCAACTCCGAGGCGACGGCGGCCATCGGACCGGACGGCGACGTGATGTCCGTGGCCGGCCAGTTCTTTCCCGGCGCCGCGCAGGCGGCCGATGCCCGCGCGGCCAGCACCACCACCGGCGTCACCACGGCGGAGGAGGCGATCGCGGTGGCGGCGTTCGACCTGACCGGGGTCGAGTACCCCGCCACGGCCTTCACCGGGACGAGCACGGCGAGCGCGGCGAGCGCCGAGGACGCCGGGGGTACTGAGACCGGCGACACCGCCGGTGGCGGCTACCGGTTCTACCGCTTCACCGAACCGGCCGGCGCCGAGCCGACCGACACCGAATCGGCTGGCACCGAACTGGCCGGCGCCGGGCGGCCGGCGTTCGAGCGGGAGGTCCGGGTGAAGGACGTGCTGTTCCCGCTGGGGGAGGAGCAGTTCACCCCCGGCTACTACCTGGAGCTCTGGCTCGAGGGCTTCCCGGCGTTCAGCTATGTGATCGACGCGCTCGGGGAGCCGGAGGTGCTGTTCCGGAAGAACCTGCGGGCGGACGCCGCCTTCACCTACCGGGTGTTCAACACGGGGGACGCGCTGTTCCGCCCCGAGGACGGGCCGGCGCCCGGGTCGCCGCACCCGACCGGGCGCCCGGACGGGTTCCAGGCCGCCACCATCCCCGACCGGCTGGTCACGCTCGAAAGCCTGCTCCCGGGCGCCCCGTGGCTGCCCGAGGGCGCCACGAGCACCCGCGGCAACAACTGCATCGCCTACGCGGACGTGAAAGCCCCGGACGGGAGCAGCTCCGGCGACGTGGACGGCCGGACCACCGGGTCCCGCACTTTCGACCACGCCTACGACCACGCCCGGCCCGCGAGCGACCCCACCAACCTGCAGGCCAGCGTCGTCGGGATGTTCTTCCACGTGAACTGGCTGCACGACCGCTGGTACGAGGCAGGCTTCGACGAGGCGGCCGGCAACGCCCAGCAGGTGAACCTCACGGGGGCCGGCCTCGGCGGGGATCCGATCCTGGCCGAGGGCAACGACTTCAGCGGCACCGACAACGCCAACATGCAGACCCCGGCCGACGGCGCCAGCCCGCGGATGCAGATGTACGAGTTCCGCGGCGTGGCCCCGCTCCCGTCCCGCACCAGCAACTTCGACGCGCTGATCACCTACCACGAGCTGGGTCACTACATCACCAATCGTCTCGTCGGCAACGCCACCGGGCTGGCCAACCAGCAGGGCCGGGCGATGGGCGAGGGCTGGGGCGACTTCTTCGCGATCACCATGACCTCCCAGGACACCGACGACTTCGGCACCGGCGCCTTCCCCGCCGGAGGGTGGACCGACCTCACCCCCACCTTCACGGACAACTACTACTTCTCGATCCGCCGCTACCCCTACTCGGCGGACCTGGGCAAGAACCCGCTGACGTTCAAGCACATCAGCAACGGGGTGGTGCTCCCGGCCGGCCCGCCGCGCCGTCCGCACGGCGGCGGGCCGAACAGCGAGGTGCACAACGCCGGCGAGGTCTGGTGCGCGGCCCTGTGGGAAGTGTTCGTCAACCTCGTGGCCGCCCACGGCCACGCCGAGGCCGAGCGCCGCGTGCTCGAGTACGTGGTCGGCGGGCTCAAGCTCACGCCCGGCATGCCGACCTTCACGCTCGCGCGGGACGGCATCGTCACCGCCGTCGCCGCCCTGAACCCCGGGGACCTCGGCGCGGTGTGGCGCGGTTTCGCCAAGCGCGGCCTGGGCGCTGGCGCCGTGTCCCCGCCCAGCACCTCCACGTCGCTCGCGGGCGTGGTCGAGAGCTTCAGCACGCCGTAGGAGGCGCACCATGACGGCCCTCCGCTTCGACCTGGGGAAGACACCGGGGAACGACGACGTGCCCCGCGGCGCGGCGCCGGACCCGCTGCGGGCACTGACCGTCGCGGCCGCGGACGCCGGCGCGGCCTGGACGCGGCTCGGCCACACGCTCCTGGTGACCGGGGCGCCGGCCCAGCTGGAGCGGACGGCCGCCGGCCGCGCTCCCGCGGAGCGGATCGGGGTCCCCGCCGCCCGCCTGCACCTGGTGATCCAGAACGGCCGCCAGTTCCAGCAGGCCCACCCCGGGGTCCCGGTCCTGATCGACCGGGGACGGTACCTCGTCGTCGACCTCGACCCCGCCGAGGCCGGGAGGTTCGTCGAGCCGTCCGAGCGGCACCTTCCCTGCTTCGGCGTCCGCCCTCTGCCGGCCGACACCGTGGTGTTCGAGCAACGGCCACCGGCGCCCGCACGGGCGCGGGGCGCGACGGAGCCGATGGCGGCGGTCTCCCACGACGCCTTCGCGGCGGACCTGCGCGCGCTCGCCGGGCTCCGGACGCGGCACTCGGCGAGCCCCGAATTTGGCACCGTCCTCGACTGGGCGGAGGGCGTCCTGAGCGGCCTGGGCTTCGCGACCCGGACCCAGACGGTGGCGCTCCACGGCGGGAGCACGCAGAACCTCGTTGCCGAGCGACCGGGACGCGGCGGCGACGGCCGGGCGGTGCTCGTCACGGCGCACCTCGACTCGATCAACGTCCGGGACGGTGCCGGCGCCCCCGCCCCGGGCGCCGACGACAACGGGTCCGGCGCCGCCGGGGTGCTCGCCGTCGCCGGGGCGCTGCGGGACCATCCCGGCGCCCGCGACCTGCGGCTCGTCCTCTTCGGGGGTGAGGAGCAGGGACTGTTCGGCAGCCGCCACTATGTGGCGGAGCTGGACCAGGCGGCCCGCGAGCGCATCCACTCGGTGGTGAACATGGACATGATCGCGTCCCGGAACACGCCCGCGGCCACGGTGCTGCTCGAGGGCGCCGCCGTGTCCCAGGCCGTGCTGGAGGAGCTGGCCGCTGCGGCGCAGGCGCACACCGGCTTGACCGTGCAGACCAGTCTGCTGCCCTTCAACAGCGATCACGTGCCGTTCCTCGACGCCGGCATCCCCGCCGTGCTCACGATCGAGGGGGCCGACGGCGCCAACGACCGCATCCACACCGCCGGCGACACCCTGGAGCACGTCGACCACGACCTCGCCCTCGAGATCCTGCGGATGAACGTCGCCTACCTCGTCCAGGCCCTCGGGCGGGCGTGAGCCAGGACCGGCGCAGCTGGAACGCTCCGCTCAGGCGCCCACGTAGGCCGCGAGGTGCTCGCCCGTGAGCGTGGAGCGGGCGGCGACGAGCTCGGCGGGGGTGCCCTCGAAGACGATCCGGCCGCCGTCGTGGCCGGCGCCGGGGCCGAGGTCGATGATCCGGTCCGCGTGGGCCATGACCGCCTGGTGGTGCTCGATGACGATGACCGACTTGCCGGAGTCGACCAGCCGGTCGAGCAGGCCGAGCAGCTGCTGCACGTCGGCGAGGTGCAGACCTGTGGTCGGCTCGTCGAGGACGTAGACGCCGCCCTTCTTGCCCAGGTGGGTGGCCAGCTTGAGCCGCTGGCGCTCGCCGCCGGAGAGCGTGGTGAGCGGCTGGCCGAGGCTCACATAGCCCAGTCCCACGTCGGCGAGCCGGTGCAGGATCGCGTGGGCGGCCGGGGTGCGCGCGTCGCCGGCGCCGAAGAACTCCTCGGCCTCCTCGACCGGCATGGCGAGCACGTCGGCGATGTTCCGCCCGCCCAGGGTGTACTCGAGTACCGCGGCCTGGAACCGCCTGCCCTCGCACTCCTCGCACGTGGTGGCCACCCCGGCCATCATCACCAGGTCGGTGTAGATGACGCCGGCGCCGTTGCAGGCCGGGCAGGCGCCCTCCGAGTTGGCGCTGAACAGCGCCGGCTTCACCCCGTTGGCCTTGGCGAAGGCCTTGCGGATCGGGTCCAGCAGTCCCGTGTAGGTGGCCGGGTTGCTGCGGCGGGAGCCGCGGATGGCGCCCTGGTCGATCGAGACCACGTCCTCCCGCCCGAGCACCGAGCCGGTGATCAGCGAGCTCTTGCCGGAGCCGGCCACCCCGGTCAGCACCGTGAGCACACCGAGCGGGATGTCGACGTCGACGGACCGCAGGTTGTGGGTGTCGGCGCCGCGCACCTCCAGGACTCCGGTGGGGGTGCGCACAGTGGTCTTCAGGGCGGCGCGGTCGTCCAGGTGCCGCCCGGTGAGGGTGTCCCCGGCGCGCAGTCCGGCCACGGTGCCCTCGTAGCAGACGGTGCCGCCGGCGGTGCCGGCGCCGGGGCCGAGGTCGACCACGTGGTCGGCGATCGCGATGGTCTCCGGCTTGTGCTCGACGACCAGCACGGTGTTGCCCTTGTCCCGCAGCCGCAGCAGGAGCCCGTTCATCCGCTGGATGTCGTGCGGGTGGAGTCCGATGGTCGGCTCGTCGAAGACGTAGGTGACGTCGGTGAGCGAGGAGCCGAGGTGGCGGATCATCTTGGTGCGCTGGGCCTCGCCGCCGGAGAGCGTGCCCGAGGACCGGCTCAGCGAGAGGTAGCCGAGCCCGATCTCCACGAAGGAGTCGAGGGTCTCGCCGAGGGCGGTGAGCAGCGGTGCCACGGACGGCTCGTGCAGGTCGCGCACCCACGCGGCGAGGTCGCTGATCTGCATCGCGCAGGCGTCGGCGATGTTGATCCCCCGGATCTTGGAGGAGCGGGCGGCCGCGCTGAGCCGGGTGCCGCCGCACTCGGGGCACGCGGTGAACGTCACGGCCCGCTCCACGAAGGCGCGGATGTGCGGTTGCAGCGCGGCCACGTCCTTGGACAGGAAGGACTTCTGCATCCGGGGGATCAGGCCCTCGTAGGTGAGGTTGATGTTGTCGACCTTGATCTTGGTCGGCTCCCGGTGGAGCAGGTCGTGCAGCTCGGTCTCGGTGTAGTCGCGGATCGGCTTGTCCGGGTCGAGGAACCCGGAGCCGCCGTAGATCCGGCCGTACCAGCCGTCCGCGCTGTAGCCGGGGATCGTCAGCGCGCCCTCGTTGAGGGATTTGGAGTCGTCGTAGAGCTGGGTCAGGTCGAAGTCGTTGACCTGACCCATGCCTTCGCAGCGCGGGCACATGCCGCCGGTGATGGAGAAGCTGCGCCGCTCCTTGACGGTCTTCCCGCCGCGCTCCATGGTCACCGCACCCGCGCCGCTGATCGAGGCGACGTTGAAGGAGAACGCCTTCGCCGTGCCGATGTGGGGTTGCCCGAGGCGGCTGAAGAGGATCCGCAGCATCGCGTCCGCGTCGGTGGCGGTGCCCACGGTGGAGCGGACGTTGGCGCCCATCCGTTCCTGGTCCACGATGATCGCGGTGGTGAGCCCGTCGAGGACGTCGACGTCGGGCCGGGCCTGCGTGGGCATGAAGCCCTGCACGAAGGTGCTGTAGGTCTCGTTGATCAGCCGCTGCGACTCCGCGGCGATCGTGCCGAACACCAGGGAGCTCTTGCCGGAGCCTGAGATGCCGGTGAACACGGTGAGCCGGCGCTTCGGGAGCTCCACGCTGATGTTCCGGAGGTTGTTCTCGCGCGCACCCTGGACGCGGATCAGGTCGTGGCTGTCGGCCACGTGCGGCGCAGGGGAGTGCGGGTCCTGGCTCGGGGGTGTGCTCATCGTGTCTCCATCCCTGGGGCGCCGGCGTCAGGACTCCCGACGACGCGGCCCGGTTCGATCCGACCGGTTCCGAGCTTACGTCCGGCCCGCCCGCCGCTCGAGGATTCGGCGCCGCCGACAGCGGAGCCGCTCAGGGCGGAGCCGCGCACAGCAGAAACGGGTTCCGCTCGAGGGAGCCCGGGTCCACGCTGGGCCCATGAACACCACCACCGCACCACCCAGAACCCCGATCGACGACGAGCTCGCCTCCCGACTGCTGGAGCAGCGCATCATCGTGCTGGGCGCCGAGCTGGACCAGGCCACCGGCAACCGGCTGTGCACGCAGCTGCTGCTGCTCTCCGCCCAGGACCCGCGCCGGGACATCAGCCTCTGGATCAACTCCCCGGGCGGCTCCGTCCCGGCCATGCTCGCGATCATGGACGTCATGCGGATCATCCCCAACGACGTGTCCACCCTGGCCATGGGGCTGGCCTGCAGCGCTGGGCAGTTCCTGCTCTCGGCCGGCACCCCCGGCAAGCGCAGCGCCCTGCCGCACGCCCGGATCCTGCTGCACCAGGGCTCGGCCGGGATCGGCGGCACGGCAGTGGACATCGCCATCCAGGCCGAGGACCTGCGCCACACCCGGGACACCGTGCTCGGGCTCATCGCCGAGCACACCGGTCAGCCGCTCGAGCGGATCGTGGCCGACTCCCAGCGGGACCGCTGGTTCACCGCCGAGGAGGCCCTCGCCTACGGCTTCGTGGACCGGGTCATCGCCGGGCTCGACGACGTGCGGCCCCGCTCCGCCACCACGGCCGCCGCGGGGGTGGGGTCATGAGCGGCTACGCCGTGCCCTACGTCGTCGAACGCACACCGAACGGTGAGCGCAGCATGGACGTCTTCAGCCGGCTGCTGGTGGAGCGGATCGTCTACCTCGGCACCGAGATCGACGACGGCGTCGCCAACGTCCTGATCGCCCAGCTGCTCTACCTGGACTCCTACGGCTCCGATCAGCCGATCGGCTTCTACATCAACTCCCCGGGCGGCTCCACCACGGCGATGCTCGCCGTCTACGACGCCATGCAGCACGTGGCCGCGCCCGTGGAGACCACCTGCGTGGGCCAGGCGGCCTCGGCCGCGGCGGTGCTGCTGGCGGCCGGCGCCCCGGGGCGGCGCTCGGTGCTGCCCCATGCCCGGGTGGTGCTGCACCAGCCGGCCGCGCAGGGCCAGGGTACCATCCCGGACCTCATCCTCGAGGCCGAGGAGATCGCCCGCACCCGGGAGCAGCTGGAGCAGGTGCTCGCCCGGCACACCGGGCGCACCCCGGAGCAGATCCGGGCGGACACCGACCGGGACCTGGTGCTCACCGCCGAGGAGGCGGTGGCCTACGGGGTGGCCGACCGGGTCGTGACCCCGCGCGAGGTCCGGGCCCGGTGAGACGGGCTGGACCAGGGGAGAGCGCTCAGACGGCCAGGGCCACCGGCCCGGCCAGGCAGACCGGACCGCCCGGCACGGCACGGGCGGTCGGGGCGCTGTCGAGCAGCACCCCGGTGGTCCCCTCGGTGAGATCGACCAGGTTCAGCCCCAGGGCACCGACCACCGCGGCGATGATCTCCGAGGAGGGGTCCTTCACCCCGCGCTCGATCTCGGAGAGGTACTGCGTGGAGACCCCGGAGACGCGGGCCACCTGCGCCAGCGTCAGCCCCTGCGCCAGGCGGTGGCGGCGCAGGAACATCCCCAGCACGGACCGCCACAGCGGGTCCACGGGCGCCCGCGGCGCGGCACGCTCCCTCGGCGCGGGTGACGGGAGATAGGCCGGCGACGAAACGGATGTGGGGCGGACCACGCTGCTCATGGGCTCATGGTAGATCCGCCCCGGGCCGAGAGCGCCGCCGCTCTGCTGTGAGCAGACGACGCCGTGGGCGTCAGGTCGGGGAGCACGCAGCCTATTGACCGGCAACCAATTGGTTGCCTAACCTGGTGGCGTGGACATCGTGTTCCAGGCCCTGGCCCATCCCGCGCGGCGGGTCCTCCTCGAGGAGCTCGCCGCGCGGGATGACCAGAGCCTCTTCGAGCTCACCGTGCGGCTCATCAACGACCACGGCCTGGCCATGACCCGCCAGGCCGTGACCAAGCACCTGGCCGTGCTGCGCGAGGCCGGCCTGGTGACCACCACCGTCCAGGGGCGCACCACGGTGCACCACCTGGACACCTCCCCGCTCACCGACGCGCGGCAGTGGATGGACTCCCTGCCGCCCCCGCCGAAGGACACGCCGTGATCATCACCTACGCCTCCGTCTTCGTGGACGACCAGCAGAAGGCCCTGGAGTTCTACACCGACAAGCTCGGCTTCCAGCTCAAGGTCGACGTGCCGACCGGCCCCTACCGGTGGCTGACCGTCGTCTCACCCCAGGCCCCGGACGGCGTGCAGCTGCTGCTGGAGCCCTCCGAGCACCCGGCCGTCCATCCCTTCAAGGAGGCGCTGGTGTCCGACGGCATCCCGTTCAACAGCTTCGGGGTCGAGGACGTGCAAGCCGAGTACGAGCGGCTCACCGCCCTGGGCGTGCGCTTCGTGCAGGAGCCGACCGCGATGGGCCCGGTCACCACCGCGGTGCTCGACGACACCTGCGGCAACCTCATCCAGATCGCCCACCTGAACGACCCGGAGGCGCATGACGTGTAGTGAGTGGACCGCTGGCTGATATTCGCAACGCACATGGGTGGCTGACCCTTGGTTGCCAATAGTTAAATCACTTCGCCCGAAATGCGGCGACGGCTGGTGGCCTGTCGGGTGTCGGTATCGGCGGTTCGTCTGCAATCGAGTAGCAGTAGTACCGTAATAGCCGTATTGACTTCCTCCTCACCCTGGCGGGTGCGGATTCCTACGCGGCCGCTCGTGTGCGGTCCGTTCGGTGGGTTCCTGCTTCGCTGGGGTTTGCGCACGCGAGCGTACGTCTGACATCCCCTCCACAGGCGTTTAGGGTCTCCGCCAGCCCGGCGGCGACCATGATATTCACAGCAGCGTTGTAGTCTCGGTCCAGCCGCGCGCCGCACGTTTCACACGTCCAGATGCGAATGTGTAAAGGCTTGATGCCGTCCTTCACTCCACACACGGAACATACCTGGCTGGTGGGCTCCCATCGATCGATGCGTACCACTGTGCGCCCGTGCGCGATGGCTTTCTCTTCAACAAGCCGCTGGAGCGTGCCCCACCCGGCGTCGTGAATAGACTTGCCCATCCGTGTCCGAACCAGAGCGACAATGCTCAATGTCTCCAGGGCGACCGTTTGGTTCTCACGGACGAGTCGGAGAGCGAGCTTGTGGTGGTGATCCAGTCTTGTCTCGCGCACCTTCCGGTGCAGCACGGCAACTCGATGGCGGGCTTTTTCTCGATTGTGGGATCCTTTCTGTTTGCGGCATAGGGCGCGTTGGGCTTGAGCGAGTCGCCGTTCCTTTAACCGGAGCCACTTCGGGTTCCCGACCTTTTCCCGCGAGCCGTCCGAGCAGGTGATGGCGGCGAGGTCAGTGAGACCGACGTCGACTCCCGCAACTCTTTCGATTGGGGGCAGAGGTGCGGAACGTGGCGTTTGCACCACGAATGAAAGGAAGTACCGGCCATCGGCCTCCAGGATGACCGTCACCGATGATGGGGCTGAGGGCAAAGGGCGAGAAGAAGCGAACCGAACTCGCCCGACCTTCTGCAAGTTGATGTGACCGACTCCGTCGGACGATTGCTGCAGTTTCAAGAGAGCGTTCCCAGTGAAGCGGGCAGATTGTTTGCCACGCCTGGTCTTGAACCTTGGAGCCCCGACCTTTTTGTTTTTCTGCTTCTTGGCGAGCGCGGCGAAGTAATTCCGATATGCCTTGTCTGCATCCCGGAGAGACTGCTGGAGCGCAACGCTGGACACCTCCGCCAGCCACGCTCGTTGCGGAGTGCGTTTCGCCTCCGTAAGCAGCCGCCTTGAAAGCTCTCCAGCGGTGGGAAATGGTTCACCGTTGCGCCAGGCGGTCTTACGGGCCGCAATCACGTCGTTGTAGACGACTCGGGTGCAACCGAATACCCGGGCAAGGCGGTTGACCTGGTCCCCAGTGGGATAAGCGCGGTATCTGTAACGCTTGAACACACTCAAAACCATAGGCAGGGCCTCAGACATCTTTAATGCTGTATCGATAGCCCGGAGGACGCCTGGAGCTGCCGACGGGCTGAGCGTGCCCTACCGATGACCGACCGTCCCGATGACCGCCCGTCATCTCACCGCGAACTGAGGAGGGGCGCCGCTACTGCTCGAGCTTTCGGACTACCCGGGAGCTCACCCGTTCACAGGAGCACTGATGGACGACAGCACCCAGTTCAACTGTTTCGGCGTGGAGGACACACAGGCTTGGCGCGAGCGTCGCACCGCCGTGGGCGTGCGCTTCGTGCAGGAGCCGACCGTGACGGACCCGGTCACCACCGCGGTGCTCGACGACATCTGCGGCAACCTGATCCAGATCGCCCACCTGAACGACCCGGAGGCGGCCGGGCCGTAGGGCCGGCGCAGTCCGGACAACGACGAAGGGGCCCCTCCCGCAGGAGGCGCCCCTTCAACGTTAGGGTCGGCGTTCGGCCCGGGTCAGTGCCCCGTGGACGTGGACCCGGTGGAGGTGCCGGACCGGCCCCAGGCCTCGAGCCCGAAGGTCTCGTGCTCGGCAGAGCCCGGGACATCCGTTTGCACCTGAGCGGTGAGCTTCGGCGCGGGCGCCGCGTCCTCGGCAGCAGGAGCCGTCGGCTCCTGCTGCTTCCGGGGAGTGGCAGGCGCTTGGGACTCGATGGACTCCGGGCGCAGCGCCGTGCCCCACGGCTGGGCGGCCGGCGCGGGGACGACCGGCTGCGCGCCGGTTCCCGGCGCCGCCTTCTCGTCCGAGTTCGCGTAATAGGATTTGCCATAGTATCCGTAATAGCCAGCGTCCGCGCCGGTGGTGGGCACCCGGTTGAGCACCACGCCCAGCACGTTACCGCGAACCTGGTGCAGGTTCTCCAGGGCCTTGGACAGCTCGTCCGTGGTGGTCCGCTGGGCGGTGGCCACGATGAGAGCACCGTCGGCGGAGGCCGTGAGCAGCGCGGCGTCGGTGACCGGCAGCAGCGGGGGAGCGTCCACCAGGACCAGCGCGTCTTCGGCGAGGGTCTCCAGCATGGTGTGCATGGCCTTCGAGGACAGCAGCTCCGTGGGGTTCGGCGCGGTCTTCCCGGCGCCGAGCACCTGCAGGTTGGGGAACGTGTCGTAGGTCTGGAGGACTTCCTCCACCTGCACCTGCCCGGTCAGCACGTCGGTGACGCCCACGCCGGCCACGAGCCCGAAGAGATCGGTCATCACCGGGCGTCGGAGGTCGCCGTCCACGACGACGACGTTGCGCCCCGTCGAGGCGATGGCCACCGCCAGGTTCGCCGTGATCGAGGACTTGCCCTCACCCGGCAGGGACGAGGTCACCACGATCATCTTCGGCGGGTTGTCCACGGAGACGAAGCTGAGGTTGGTGCGTAGCTCGCGCAGGGCCTCGGCGAACTCGTGGTGGCCGCGGCCGGCGGAGATGCCGGTCTCGACGATCGCGCGGTGGTCGGACAGCCGGTCGTCCGTGGGGATGACACCCAGGACCGAAACGCCGAAGCCGTCGCGGATCTCCTCGACCGATTTGATGCGGCGGTCCATCTTGTACCGGGCGAAGGCGTAGAGCAGACCCAGCCCGAGACCGCCCACGAAGCCGAGGGCCAGGTTGAGCTTCAGGTTCGGCGAGGACGGCGCCAGCGGCAGGGAGGCGTTGCTCAGCGGCTGGACGGCCACGCGGTTGATCGCGTCCTCGTCGCCCTGGCTCTCGAGCTCCTGGACCTGACCGGCCAGCGCCACGACCCAGGCGTTGGCCAGGTCGGCCGCCTCCGTCGGGTCCTCGGCGTCGGCGGTGATGCGCAGCTCTGGGGTGTCCACGGGGACGTCCGTGGTGATGCGCGGCAGCACCTCCTCCGGCGTGACGTCGAGATCGAGTTCGTCGATCACCGACTCTGCGACCGGCCGGGACGTGGCCAGCGACTCGTATGACACGGCCTTGGACTGCGCCAGGTTGTTGCCGGCCAGCGCGCTGGCCAGGTCCTGCTCACCGGTGGCGACGACCAGGCCGGACGCGGTGGCCGAGTAGATCTTCGGCTGGATCAGTGTCCAGCCGAGCGCCAGCAGAGTGCACAGCAGCGTGATCAGCGTGATGGCCCGCCAGTGCGTGCGCACGAGCCGGAGGAGATCCCGTGCATCGAGAGCGGGGGCTTCCCGCTCTGCGTCAAGGTGCTCCATGGTTCTCCTCGGGATCGGCTCGGGGGTGGGGGGAGGGGTAGAAGTCACTCGCGGATGCCGTCCTGGTGTTCGCGGAACCACTCGACGGTGGACCGGAGGCCCTCTTCGAGCGGGATCCGGGCGGTCCAGCCGGCGGCGGCCAGCTTGGAGACGTCCATGAGCTTGCGGGGGGTGCCGTCGGGCTTGGTGGTGTCCCACTCGATGCGGCCCTCGTAGCCCACGGCCTCGGCGACGAGCCCGGCGAGGTCCTTGATGGTGACGTCGGTGCCGGTGCCCACGTTGACGTGGGAATCCCCGTCGTAGTGCTCGAGCAGGTGCAGGCAGGCCTCGGCCATGTCATCGACGTGCAGGAACTCCCGCAGCGGGGAGCCGGTGCCCCAGTTGGTCACCGACTCCGCGCCGGTAATGCGGGCTTCTTCGTAGCGGCGGATCATGGCCGGCAGGACGTGGGAGCCGGTGGGGGAGAAGTTGTCCCCGGGCCCGTAGAGGTTGGTGGGCATTGCGGAGATCCAGGGCAGCCCGTACTGGCGGCGGACGGCCTGGATCTGGAGGATCCCGGCGATCTTGGCGATCGCGTAGGCGTCGTTGGTGGGCTCGAGATGCCCGGTGAGCAGGTATTCCTCCTTCAGCGGCTGCGGCGCCAGCTTCGGGTAGATGCAGGAGGACCCCAGGAACAGGACCCGCTCCACCTCGTGTTCCAGGGCGGCGTCGAGGACGTTGACCTGGATCCGGAGGTTCTCCGAGAGGAAGTCCACCGGGTAGGTGTTGTTGGCCAGGATCCCGCCGACCTTAGCCGCGGCCAGCACCACGTAGCGGGGCTTGGCCTCGGCGAAGAAGGTGAACACCGCGTCGCGGTCCTTGAGATCCAGCTCGGAGGACGTGCGGCCGATGAGGCCGGTGAAGCCCTCGGCCTGGAGCCGGCGCCAGATGGCGGATCCGACCAGGCCGCGGTGACCGGCCACGTAGAACGGGGCGGTGCGGTCCAGCGGGCCGGGGGTGAACGAGGCGGTCGCGTCGGCGGTCTTCTCGGTGGTGTCTGCTGTCATGGTGGGGTCCTCCGTCACTTGGCCCAGGAGGCCAGGTCGACGGTGTCGATCCAGGCGTCGTTCTCGAGCAGGGCGATGTCGGCGTCGACCATCAGCCGCGCCAGTTCGGGGGCCTTGACGGTGGCTTCCCAGCCGAGCTTGTCCTTGGCCTTGGCGGGGTCCCCGATCAGGGCGTCGACCTCGGTGGGGCGCAGGTAGCGCTCGTCGAACTCGACGTGCTCGCGCCAGTCCAGGCCGGCGTGGTCGAAGGAGATCTCCAGGAACTCCCGCACCGTGCACGGGTGCCCGGTGGCGAGCACGAAGTCCTCGGGCTCGTCAGCCTGGAGCATCCGCCACATGCCCTCGACGTACTCGGCGGCGTAGCCCCAGTCACGGATGGCCTGGAGGTTGCCCATGTAGAGCTTCTCCTGCTGCCCGGCCTTGATCGCGGCCACAGCCCGGGTGATCTTGCGGGTCACGAAGGTCTCGCCGCGGCGGGGGGACTCGTGGTTGAAGAGGATCCCGTTGACCGCGTACATGTCGTAGGCCTCGCGGTAGTTCTTGGTGATCCAGTAGGAGTAGATCTTCGCCGCCCCGTAGGGGGAGCGGGGGTAGAAGGGGGTGTCCTCGTGCTGCGGGGGCGGGGTGGCGCCGTAGAGCTCGCTGGTGGAGGCCTGGTAGTAGCGGGCGTCCACGTTGGCCAGGCGCATCGCCTCGAGCAGCCGCACGGTACCCAGGCCGGTGGTGTCCCCGGTGTGCTCGGGCTCCTCGAAGGAGACCTTCACGTGGGACTGGGCGGCGAGGTTGTAGACCTCGTCCGGGCGGATCTGCGCCATCAGCGTCACCAGCCGGGAGCCGTCGGAGAGGTCGCCGTAGTGCAGGAACAGCTTGGCGTCAGCTTCGTGCGGGTCCGTGTAGAGGTGGTCGATCCGGTGGGTGTTGAAGGTCGAGGCGCGGCGGATCAGCCCGTGGACCTCGTAGCCCTTGGCGAGCAGCAGCTCCGCCAGGTAGGAGCCGTCCTGACCGGTGATCCCGGTGATGAAAGCCTTCTTGGGGGTGGCGTGCATGATCGTCCTTCGGGGGGAGAGGGCGTGGGCCGTTGAGGGGACAGCTTTATGCTAGTGAATGAATGGGCAAAGCCGGTGATCAGAGCCGGACATGTTGCGTCAAAGATCGGAGCACCTCGTCCCACCGGCGCATCGCGGCGTCCGCGGCGAGGTGCTCGGCGACGTATCCGGGACCGCGCCCGCCGATCTCCGAGGCCAGAGCCCGGTCGCCGCCGAGCTCCTCAGCGGCCTGCAGCAGGCCTGCGGGATCGCCGGACGGGACAACGCGCCCAGCCCCGGAGGACTCGATCTCGCCGGCGGACGAGCTCTCGTCGTCCACCGCAGCCAGGACAGGGCGCCCGGTGGCGAAGTAGGACGTGAGCTTGCTCGGCACGCACATCTCCCGGAGCTCGGGCTTCTCGTTGACGAGCAGGACGTCTGCGGCCGCAAGAGCCGCGGTGTACTCCTGGTCGGGCAAGGGGTCGATGAACTCCAGGCTCTCCACGCCGGCGGCAATCTCCTTGAGCCGCTGCAACTGGCTGCCCGCACCGAGCAGGACGAACCGGACAGGGGAGTTCCGCTCATCGGCGAGCCGGGCGGCGTCCACCACGTTCTCGAGGTACTGCTTCACGCCCATGTTGCCGGCGTGGAGGACGACCACCTCGTCCTCTGACCAGCCTCGACGGGCACGCACCGACGCCGTGTCGATCGCGTGCTGCGGGGTGATGTGGGACCAGTTCCGGTGGATGATCGCCCGCTCGGGGGCGACACCCAGTTCGTTGACCGCGTGGCGGCGGAACCGGTCGTGGATCACGATGACGCGGTCCATGGCACGGAGGACGAATCCCTCGACCCTACGCATGACGGGAGCCAATGCGGCGGCCGACGTGTGCACCTCCTCGAGCCCACGGGAGTACAGGTCCTGGATCCAGATCGCTGTTCCCGGACGGCGCCGGCCGAGCTTGGCACGGAGAGCCGCCACTCCCGATGAAAACAGCCCCGGATTCACGAACAGCACAACATCCGGACGGCCCCAGTCCGCCACCGCGGCGCGGAGTCCGAAGTGGACCTCCATCAGGAGCCGATTAAGCAGCTTCGGTTCCGCGGGTACGTAGTGACGCAGGCGCAGGATGTGGACCCCGCCGTGATCCTCTTCCAGCGTCCGGCCGTCGTAGCCGTCATAAACCTGCCACTGCGGGTAGTGCGGGAACCCGGTGATGACCCGGACGTCCCACCCGAGCTCAGCCATTCCTTCGGCCAGGGCCGTGGTGTAGGGGGCGTTGCCGCTCGACTCGGGAGCGTAGTTGATGCCGATGATCGTCAAACGAGGGGGCATGGAGATGCTTTCGTCACACTGGGAGCAACGCCGACGGGGATCAGCGGCCCACCGGAGGGTATGGGGTATAAATCAGACGATACATGTGAGCGCATTCAGCTTTGGGACGACGCCCCACGTCGGCCCGTGGTTCAGCTCACATGACCTCCCCGCCCCCCACAAGCAGAGGTATTCATGGCCACCGCCGCTGAGCGCAGCCCTGCCGATTCCGAAGTTCCCGTCATCGACCTCTCTCAGGCGCCCGGCGAGGGCGAAGCCTGGGGCAAACCCAAGTGGGTCGTCTACTTGTGGTCGGCCACAGAGCTGCTTGTTGTCACCAACCCCTGGCAGATCAGCTCCGGGCTCCGCGCCAAAGCCCTGCGAGCCTTCGGGGCGAAAATAGGCCAGGGGGTGATCATTAGACCTCGCACGCGCGTCAGGTTCCCCTGGAATCTGAAGATTGGCGACCGTTCGTGGATCGGCGATGGCGTGTGGATCCATAATCGCGACACCGTCATCATTGGACACGACGCGGTCGTGTCACAGGAAACGTTCATCACCACGGGGAGCCATGCCCACCGGAAGGACATGGGTCTCATCACTCAGCCGGTAACCATCGACGATGGCGCTTGGGTGACTTCCCGATGTGTAATCACCGGAGGAGTGACGATCGGCAGATCCGCACTGGTACAGCCGTTGACACGAGTTGCCGAAAACGTTCCAGCGAATGCCATCTATGGGCATGCCGCCCCACAGGTCCAGGGCGAGCGGTTCCCGCAGGACAAAGGCGGGAACCGGCGATGAGGATTCTCCAAATAGTCACCTACATCAGCCCGGACGGCGCCT
The DNA here is from genome assembly GCF_040980965.1 of Kocuria sp. CPCC 205231. Lineage (NCBI taxonomy): Bacteria > Bacillati > Actinomycetota > Actinomycetes > Micrococcales > Micrococcaceae > Kocuria > Kocuria sp. CPCC 205231. The sequence continues at coordinate 60,048 of NZ_JAVKPP010000004.1, forward strand.
ACGGTGGTCCTGTCCGTGTGGCCCTCAACCAGGCCAAAGCATTGACTGCGTTGGGGCACGAAGTGGTTGTTGCAGCCGCTGCAGGAGGCTTTGAGGGCCCGTTGCCGGGACGGTATGACGATTTCCCCGTGCATCTATTCCCTGCCCTCCGGGTAGTACCCAAGACAGGTTTCGCCGGTCTTACATCGCCAGGGCTGTTGAACTGGGCCGTAGACGCTGTACGCACTGCCGACGTAGTCCATGTGCATTTAGCAAGAGACCTTGTCACCCTTCCTGTGGCTACCCTAGTACTACTAGCAGGGAAACCACTTATTGTACAGACCCACGGAATGATCGATGATACGGACAAAAGCCTGGCGAAGCCCTTGGATTATGTTTTAACGCGACCCATCCTTCAGTCCGCACAGCGTGTGCTGTATCTGACTCAAAAAGAACATTCTGATCTTAGAAGTGTTGCGGGCAATAAATTGCGCCTACGGCACTTGCCGAATGGGGTGTTTGTGTCGCCGCGAGAAACTGGAAAAGCTTTGGGTGGCTCCAAAGACGCGCCAGAAGTTCTCTACCTCGCACGACTTCACCGTCGTAAGCGTCCAAAACACTTTGTTGAGGCGGCCGCGGAATTGCTGAGAAAAGGGGCGTCGGCAACATTCAAACTTGTCGGTCCCGATGAAGGTGAGGTGGACGAAGTCCAGCGCGCCATCGCATTGTCTGGGTTCAGCGACCACATTAGCTATGAAGGGCCTTTGAATCCACAGGATACACTGGCTAGGCTGGAAAAATGTGACATATACGTACTGCCATCCATCAGCGAGCCATTCCCTATGTCTGTCATCGAAGCAATGGCAGTGGGGAAGCCCGTTATTGTCACAGATACATGTGGACTCAGCCGCCAAGTCGCGGCTGCAAATGCCGGCCTTGTCGTTAATGACAGCCACTCGAGTCTCGTCGATGCCATTTCTGAACTCATCACGAACGTGAAGTCGAGAGAAGAGAAAGGATGCGCAGCTCGACGCCTCGTGGAACAAGAATTTGACATTTACCAAGTCGGCCGGAAGTTGGACGCCGTATATAATGGCGCCTTTCCGGGTAAAAGGGATGAAAATCTCGGTCTAAAGGTGTCGAAATGAACCATCCCAAAATTTCGGTCGTTCTGCCCGTTAAAAACGGCGCCGAATACCTTTCCAGCGCTTTAAACGGAATCGAAAACCTGAATTTTGACTCGTGGGAGATAGTGGTTATCGATGACGGATCTGTCGACAACACTCGCGAATTATTACTTAATTGGAGTGCAACAACGTCCGTGGCATGCACTGTGCTTACCAACACCACATCTCATGGTGTTGCATTAGCCAGGAACGCAGCGGTCGCTGAGGCATCGGGCGAGTTTATTTGGTTTGTCGATGGTGATGATTCTTGGTCGCCGGATATTCTCGCGCACCTTTGGGGCGGAGTTTCGACCCCCGAAGTCGATATGGTGGTCTGTGACGCCCGAAGAGTGGTGTCCAAGACCGGTCACTCGTCTTCTATTTGTGATGCCCCAAGAAACGAGACCATAACAGGTCAGGAGGCGTTGCGGCGTGTCCTCCGAGGAGAATTACAGGGTCATCTGTGGAATAAAATAATTAGACGAGCACGGCTTCAAGAATGCCCATTTCCCGACTTGACGGCACACTCAGATTTAGCCGGTGTCGTACGTCTTCTTTTGAGTACTTCGAGGGTCGTATTCGTGCCGGGTGCAAAATACTCCTACGATGTGCGCGACGGGTCCATAATCCAGTCGGCCGAGTATAAGTGGAGCAACTTGGTCCGGTGTGCGGAGGTCGCTGGAGAGGCACTTATGGAAAAAGGCCTTGAATCGCAGGTTGCCGACGAGTTTCGTTTTTTTACCTGGTCCCATGTCATGATTCCCGCCGCCAACAATGTACTGACCAGTGCCACGCCCGATATATCCATAATCCCATACCGCGACAGCATCACGACGTCGATGCTCATCGCGTCATGGCGCCAAAATAGACGCACCATGACGTTGAAGGCGGCGGCACTCCGTTGGTCGCCTCGACTCTACGGTCTAATTTACCGGCGTTATCACGCCAAAAAATGGGGTTTGGCGCCATTAGGAGAAATGAGCTGACATGACCAATTCCTCAAGCTGCAAATCGTCCGGAACGCGGGTGTTCGTAACCCTAACGGGGGACTACCCGAACATCGGCGACGCCTTGATTCGCCGGCGTTCACTGGCTTGGGCGCGCCTCTGTGGCGAGTCGGTGTCTGCCTTCGTCGGCAGAGCTCCGGATATGTGGTGCCAGCAAATAGGTCTAACGGCCGAGGATGACATTTATCGACAGGCGAACATCAAGTCCTGGATTCTCGCGATGCTTAAGGCACAACGTGGTTTTATTCTCGTCCTAGAACCGGGCGAGGTAGATCTGCGGCTAAACCAGTACAAGTGGGAAACCATGGTGCTCTTGTTTACCCTATTAACCCGCGTCAAAGGTGGCCGTGTAATCCGACCGCCGCGAGCTCTTAGCCATGCATCCCGCCTACTTACCTTCTGGCACAAGCTAGGGCTACGTTTTTCGGACGTAGTCCTATGGCGGGAGTCTGAAAGTCGAGTTTTGGTTGGCAGGGGCGAAGTGGTTCCTGACATCGCGTTCAGCGAAGTGCCCTACGGTAGTGAGTCCCATCCCCGCACTCAATTGCTCGTCAGCCTTCGGGGGCTGCGTCCCCGACCATCCGCCGCTTGGGAAGAGGCTGTGCGCAAGTTCGCACATGAGCGGGGCTTGTTCATAACCTGTATCGCCCAGGTCCGTCAGGATGAAGTCCGCGCCAGGGAGCTTGCCACGGCCCTAGGTGGTGAGTGCATTGACTTTGGAAACAGGAATGACTTGGAGCAAGAGGAACTTCTGCGCCGCGCCTACTCCCGAGGGGCTCTAGTTATCAGTGATCGTCTACATGTCCTCATCCTGGCGGCACTGGGCGGCTGCCTTCCCTGTGAGCTGGTGCCGAAACCGAGCAGCAAGGTATCAACGCACTTCCAAGCTGCAGGCATTACGGGCCTCACTTGCGATGCGGAAGATGCGCCCGTCGCCGAAATGCTGGGTTTTCTCGACACCGTGCACGCGCGCCGGGATGAAATCGTTGACGGGATCATGGCCGCCCACAGGCAACTCAAGTACATTGAAGCCCAGGTCATAGCCGGGCCTTTCCTTAAAGCCCAGGAAGATCCAGACCTTGTACAAAGGTAGGAACCTCGGCAGGCAAGTTGCGGGTCTTCTCTCAGGGCGCATTGTGGCCGCGGTCGCCCAAACCTGTTCCTTGGTGTTGTTGGCCCGATGGTCCAGCACTGGCGATTTCGGTCTCATCATTGCGGTCCAGTCAATCGTGACCGCTCTGACTTGGGTTCTAGGTCTCGGACTCGGTCCGTACATGAGTGTCGTCCGCGCCAAGGACAAGGATGATGAGGACGTCCAAGGGATTTATCGACTCAACAAGGTCATCAGCGGGGTGCTGGTTGCTCTGCTGTTTGTGGTCGTCCTCGCAATGATGTTCTGGGACAGCCGCGCCTGGTGGTTCCTGCCTCTCATTGTCGCCACAGGATTCCAACGTGATGCAGCAGTCCTCAACAGTATCGCTGTGGCGGATGGGCAAACGAGCTTATTCTCAAGTAATTTGGCGCTTCGGCGGATTCTGGCTTTGGCATGTTTCGTCGCCGGCGTGATTCTGTCTATACCGGTCGCGTTGGCTTTTACGATGTCCATCGCAGCATCCGAAGGGATATGCAATTGGCGGCTTCGGTGCAAGCTTGATTTTTTACCGTCAAAAGGTTGGCCAGCAGACGTGCGGAAAATTGTTCAACAATCGAAACACTACTGGTGGGACACTGTCAGCGGCCAAGTACGGTTGCTGGACGTTCCGGTTGTGGGCATCTTGCTAGGGCCGACAGCCTCCGGCCTTCTTGCTGTGCCTTCAAAAATCGGCTCACCGATCATGTTGCTCCCTACATCGCTGGCAACGTTGATCCTGCCGAAGACATCGGCGGCTGGGACTCTTGCTAAAGGCAAATTCATGATCGCCGCTGGCTTAGTTGTATCTTTCATTGCCGCTATTTTGGCGTCCATTTCGTTTTTTGTCGAGCCAGTCATTATTCTAGTGCTTGGCGAAGACTTCTTATCCGCAGTTCCGGTGACCCTCATATATTTTGGCGGATTCTTAGGGTTGTCGATGATTTATATGATGAATGCTGCATTGCAAGGATTGCGACTTCATGCCCTCGTTTCGCGCATCTCAATGGCCGGCTCCTTGCTTTCGTTGGCGGGTCTTGCCGGTGGTAGCGCGTACGGGGGCCTCGAAATGGGCGCCACAGGGTACGTCGGCGGAATTGTGGTCCAATTGATATTGTTGCTTGTCTTTTGGATGCGCAAGCCGTCATCGTTACGGGAATAGGAACAGAAGGGATCTGACATTGACTGAGTCAATATCTAAGGTTATTGCAAATGACTGCTGCATAGGGTGCGGCGGTTGTGGCGTATCCACAGGGGGAGGTGCGAAGGTTTATTTTAGCGAGATAGGTTTGTTCCAGGCGGACGTGCATGGGATGGATTCAAAATCCTTGGAGGTAGCCAGTAAGGTCTGCCCATGGTCCGATGAGTCGGACGACGAAACGGTCATGGCATCACGCCTATTCGATCCCGCGCTAGCCACGGACGAGCGGATTGGTATGTACCTAAGCACCCTGGCGGCACGAGTTGTTGAACAGGGCAGGGTAGAAGGAAGTAGCTCTGGTGGTATGACTAGTTGGGTGGCGCAACGGCTCCTTGAGGAAGATCTTGTGGACGGTGTCATTCATGTGGGTAGCGCCTCGGAGGACAAACTTTTTGAGTACCGTGTTTCGACGACGGTCGACGAGATCATCGCCCATCGTAAGTCTATGTACTACTCTGTCTCCTTTGCGGACGTCCTGGAAAGTGTGCGCGGGGATGGGCGTCGCTACGCTTTCATTGGGATTCCGTGTTTCGTCAAAGCTGTTCGTTCGCTCGCGGAAATTGATGTCATACTGCACGAGCAAATTATCTACTATCTGGGCTTGGTTTGCGGGCATCTAAAGTCTTCGGCTTACGCGGAGTCCATGGCGTGGCAACTTGGTGTTGAACCAGGCGAGATCGATCGGGTCGACTTCCGGATTAAGAACCCCGCGGCTGGTTCCAGGGGTTACCAGTTTGGTGTTAAAGCCATTGGGGAGGACAACTACGCCACATCGTCTCCCATGGATCTTGTTGGTGGTAGTTGGGGTCACTCGGTGTTCCAGCCCAATGCGTGCAATTTTTGTGACGACATCTATGCGGAGACTGCGGATGTGGTTTTCGCTGATGCTTGGTTGCCCAAATACGAAGCCGACTGGCGCGGTCACAACATCGTGGTGACACGCAACGAAGTTATTGACAAGCTTATTTCGGACGGAGTTGCTTCGGGTCACTTGGAGGCCGAGGACCTCGAGATCGATGCGGTGGCCAAAGCTCAATCGGGTAATTACCGCCACCGGCGGCTTGGCTTGCGAGTTCGCCTGATGGACGACATAAAGTCGGGCAAGTGGGTTCCGCGCAAGAGAGTGAAGCCGGGTTACGATGGTATAAGCCGTGAACGACTTGGAGTTATTAGGCAGCGCAGAGCTTTGTCGGCAGAGAGCTTCGGCTTCTTTCGAGACGCAAAGTCTCGTGGTGATCTCGATATCTATCTTAGTGGAATTCTTCCATTGATCAGAGCCTATGATCGTTGGAGCAAGCCCTCCTACGCCAAACGTGCCGTTGGCAAAGCCAGAAGAACGTTCTGGACTTTAAGATCATCCATGCGTAACAAGTAAATAAGGTCGGACCTTTCCTTGTGCAGGCGAGATCTCCGCACCTGACTTGGCTCACGTAGTGGCGCTTCGGGATTCCACCCGCGTTTGACCTGTAGTGATAGCTGTTCGCTGGTGCTTTTTCACGTACTAAGAAGTGGTTTCAATAGTTATGGCTGAGGCATTGAGCGCTGCCTGCCCGGTTGGTGATCATGACTGCCATGGCGAGCCAAAGAGCGTCCGGGCGACTGCTCAGCGACCAGCTGTGGGAGCTGCTGGAACCCTTGATCCCGCCGTCTCCACCGGCGAAGAACGGGCGCACCGGCAGACCTCGGGTCGATGACCGGGCAGCCCTGGAGGGGATCCTGTTCGTGGCCGAGCACGGCATCGCGTGGAAGAAACTGTCCACCGAGCTGGGCTACGGCTCGGGGGTCACCTGCTGGCGCCGGCTACGGGCCTGGCAGGAAGCCGGAGTGTGGGGGAAGCTCCACCACGCCGTCCTTGAGAAGCTCGGGCAGGACGGGATGCTCGACTGGTCGAGAGCGTCTCTGGACTCGGTCAGCGTCCGGGCGAAAAGGGGGGTGAGCTGACAGGGCCCAATCCCACCGACCGCGGCAAGGCCGGCACCAAGTACCACCTACTGGTCACCGCCGACGGGTTGCCCTTGGCGGTGGCGATGACCGGGGCCAACCGCCATGACTCCATGCTCGTGGAGCCGATCCTGGACGGGCTGTCACCGGTCAAGGGACCAGGCCGCGGTCGGCCTCGGCGCCGGCCGGTCAAGCTGCATGCGGACAAGGCCTACGACAACAAGCGGGTGCGGCGCTATCTGCGCCGGCGTGGCATCACCGCGCGGATCGCCCGGATCGGGGTGGACTCCAGCGAACGGCTGGGCCGCCACCGTTGGGTGGTGGAACGCACCATCTCCTGGTTGTTGGCCTTCCGCCGCCTGGCCATCCGTTACGACCGCAGCGCGGTCACTATCACCGCTGTGGCCACCCTGGCGGTCACCGTCATCTGCGCCCGGCGACTGCCCCGGAAAGACTATTGAAACCACTTCTAAGTACACGCCCTCGCTGAACGAGGCGGCCACCAGATCGTGGCGGGCCATCTCGGAGCCTTGATCCCAGGTCAACGTCCGCCGCGCCGGCTACGGCGGGTGCCCCACCAGTGCCTCCAGCGTCTCGGTCAGCGCCTGTACGGCGTGGCCGTTCGGCAAGTGCACCAGGCGGACGTAGCGGCTGGTGCGGTCCACCAGTGTCCCGATCGCCGAGCGTCCCTTCGCCCCGACAATGAGATCGCCCTCCCAATCGCCGATCCGCACGCGTTCTTCGACCACGGCCGGACGCTGGTCGATCAGCAACCCTGGGGTGATGAACCGCGGGGTCCGTTGGTCCGGTCGCCGGCGGCGCCGGCGCATCGACCGGCCGGTGCGCAACCTGGTGGTCAGCCGCCGGTGCAATCCGCGACGAGTGCCTGGTAGAGCGCCTCGTGGCACACGTGCCACTGAGGTTGCTGCGGGTATGCCGACCGCTGCCACACGGAGATCTGCTGCGAGGACCAGTCCAACTCGAGCTTGGACTGCACCACCTGGCGCAACTGCGCGTCGCGGGCCAGCCCCCGGGCCGGTGCCGTCGGGCGGCAGTCCGGGCCCGGGCATGCGCCAGCACCGGATCTTAGCCCCCGCGGTCGTGTGCGGCGGTGTTGCGCCGTAGCTCCCGAGAGATCGTCGAGGGCGTCCGGCCCGTCCGGGTAGCGAAGGCCCTCATGGACAGACCCTGCCGGCGCAACATCGCGATCCGTTCTAATTCCAGCAACGACAGATAGCGTTCCGACTGCTGCGCCTCGGCTCTCCGGGCGGGAGCCAGCCCGCCCAGCTTGACTCGTCACCGGTACCCGGTCTTGCGCCGGATCCTGACCATCCGGCACGTCTCGACCGTGCCCACCCCGGACAGGATCAGCGCCCAGTACTCGTCCTCCAGGACCAGCCGCCGCTTGCGTCCTCTGATGCCTATCTCCATCCCCTTCATCTACAGGGATGTTGCGACGACCCCTAGAACCCACCGTTGAATCCGCCCAACGCCACGGGGTCAATATTCAGGCGTCGTCGACACCCGAAGCAGGTCGCCCAGCTCGGCCTTATGCCGTACGACGTCGCCACTATCCGATACTTCTGCCGAATCGGGCCCCGACACGGCGGGCTCCGTAGCGTTCGCTTTGGCGCCCGAGGCCACTTCAAGATCCCGGCCTCCGCGATTGAGGAGTGGAAAAGGCGGAACGAGTCCGTCACGGACCTCAAATGACGATGCTGTGACTCGCTGTGTTGATCAGCGCAGTGGAAGACCCAACTCTTGGCCTAGGGGTTCCTCCAGGGACTCACCAAACGTGGCTGTGAGGTGATGTGCGTCCCTATAGACCAATTGGTTGCCGATGACAGGTGGGCATACTTCATGGTTGCACAGGTAAGGAGTTAGGTCCCGATACTGGGCTCCGACAGTCTCGACGGTCGCCTTTTCGGCTTGCAGTAGCTTCGTGTTAAAGGCGTTCTCCCGAGGTCGCGAGCAGTCCTGGGTGTCCTGTAGGTGGGCGGAGAGGCAGATGGAGGGGCTGTGCCCCATGTCCGGGACGTCAGCGAGGACGGAAACTTGCGACTCCTCCGGCAGGGACTGGATCGTGTCAGCCAAACCGTTGGACCAAGCGTTCTCGGGGTCCACCATTCCGGTCTGCTGATATCGGTCGCTGTAATTCGCGAGCACAATTACGTCCGGCTTCGCGCTGCGGATCAAATCGATTACACCACTTCGCCATTTCATGCAAGACTCGTATAAAGCTCCGTCAAGGTGTGTGGGAAGTCTGGCTGAATGGCAGCCGGTCTTCGTGTAGACATCGAGCCGGATGCGTCCCTTTTCCGCCATTGCGTTGAGGCTCGGAAACCATGATGCCGCGTGCGAGTCGCCAAAAAGAGCGACGACTGGCGCATCAGATTCGGTCCCAAATCGGCAGGGTGCCGCATCGGCAGATTCGTAGCTCCGATGACAACCATCGCCGTAGATTGCCGGGATGTCCTCCGACGCGGCTCGTAACCCAGGTGCCAGGTTAGCCGGCACGAATTTCGTTCCCACAGGTCCTTGGACCAATGGCGCGACAGCCGCCACCCGATCCATGTGGAGCGGCACACGTTGTGTGAAGATCATCGAAACGCCGACAAGCACGACGATCAATCCGCTACTCCCTGCGACTGCCAAAAGGGACCGGCGCGGACTAGCTCCGAACAACAACTTCGCCTTCCGCGCTGGGTCCTCCACAAACCGGTAAAGAAGGTATGCCAATGGGAAGCTGGCTGCGCCCAGACCAAGCGTGGCCCAAAGCGGCAGAGGGTCGTTCAACCCCGCCACTGATTGGGGAATGACGAGAAGCGGCCAGTGCACCAGATAGAGCGAATAGGAGATCAATCCGATGAACTGCATGGGCCGTGTACTGAGAAGGCGCGCAGGGCCGGCGCGCCCCACACCTCCGATGATGACGAGCGCTGTTGCCAGTACGGGCGCCGCAGCGAAGTAGCTGGGGAACGGAGTGCTCGAGTCGTAAGCGAACGCCACGACCAGCAGGCCGGCGAGTCCGAGCCAAGCGAGAATACCCGATCGCAATGCGGCCAACCGGTCCGTGTGGGCGCGCATCACGAACGCTATGAGCGCCCCTACGCCCAGTTCCCATGCCCGAGTTGGGAGGGAAAAGAAGGCCCACGGCTGAGAGACCGACATGGTGGCTACACACAGAACGAACGACGTTACAACCAACACGCCGACTGCCCAAAGCATGCGCTTCTCAGATTTAAGTGCCCGGAAGATCAGCATGAGGAGTAACGGCCAAACCAGGTAGAACTGTTCTTCGATACCGAGCGACCAATAGTGCTGGAATACCGAGGGGGCAGTTTCGGCGAGGTAGTTGGTCCCCTCCCGTGCGAACAGCATATTCGGCACATATAGTGCTGTGGCTGCTGCTCCCTTGTAAACTGCCTCAAGTTGCAACGGAGGCATCCACATGACTGCCGCGGCGACGGTCAGGAGGAGCACGGTGAAAGCGGCGGGCAAAATACGTCGAGCACGTTTCGCATAAAATGCGCCCAGCCGGATGTGGCCGTCTTTTTGCAACGATTCCAGCAGGTGAGTGGTAATCAGAAATCCGGAGATCACAAAGAATACGTCCACTCCAACGTATCCACCCGACAATGTTGTGATGCCCGCGTGGTAGAAGACGACGAGAAGGACGGCTATTGCGCGAAGACCCTGAATGTCAGAACGGAAGCCGCTTTTACGGGGTCCTGCCGAGGCAGGCGCCATTGGCGTGAGAGTGACCATGGATGTCCTCGGGTGGGGGGGTGCCGATCGCAAATCATGTACCACCATACCCGGAGCGGCCCGTTCCCCAGTCGTGTGACTAGATCCAGTCGATCGCCCACTGAGCGTACCCGTTGCAGGCGTCCTCTTCCCAGTCCAGGACCGGTACGGCACCGGCGTTGATGTACCTTTTCGTCGCGGCCAGGAAGTGCTTGGCCTGCATGTCGGAGTCGGACTGCCCGGACCGGGTGAAGTGATAGACCATCGTGCGCTTCGTCTTGCGCTGCGCCGCCGTGATTTAGGCGTCCAAGGTCGGGGACTTGAAGCCCTTGCCGTCCGTTGCGAGCACCCCGACGAAGTCAGCGGGCACGGCAGAGAGGTTGATCCCGCCCTGCCAGTTGCTAACGTCGATGCCGTTCATCGACGCACCGGAGGTGTCTGCCGGTGCGCCGGCCACGAGCTTCCGGTACTGCTGAGCGATGTGGGGCATCAGGTCGATGTGCCCGAAGTATCCATTGCCCCAGTTCGCCGGCTTGGGGATGACCGCGAAGTGCAGGTGCGGGCCCGTGCTCGACACGGTGGAGCCGGATTCTCCGATGACCTCGCTCTGGCGCACACGCTGGCCCTTGTTCAGGTGCGTCTTCTGCAGGTGCGCGTTCACGGTGAGGACGTCGTCGTACTCGAGGCTCACCGGGATGCCGGCGCCGGTCTTCGTGTCGCCGGGGGCGGGCTTGATCTGGTAGAGCCGGGCGGGTCAGTCGTTTGCTCCGCCGGACAGGTTCCAGGCCCAGTCGGCGAGCCATACTATGCCGTCCGCGATGGACACGACCTCGGTGCCCAGGGGCACGCCGAAATCCACGGCGCCGTGGCTATTCCTCAGGTTGTACTGGGTGAGGTTCGCGTAGTACGTCTGCTAGATCGGGAATTGCTCGGGGACAGGGCGAATACCCATGGATCAGCCCTCCTGGTGGTCGTGGATCAGGTGGGAGAGCTGGTCACGCAACTTGTCCGGGATCGTGGGCTCGGGCTCGCCGCCGCCGCGGCCCCACCGGAACAGATGCTCGGTGAAAACCGTCCACGCGGAGAGAATCGAGGCCGTTTCCTTCCGCGCGTTCCGGAGCGCCTTGATGTCTTTCTCGAGCTCGTCGAGTCGTTCCCATGCGGCCTTGGCCACAGTGATGGCGTTGGCCTCCCGGCCGGTGCGGCGGGTGACGGTGGGGGGACATCGTCCGCAAATCACTTCACCTCGTCCCGGGTTGGTTCCTTCGTGTGCGCGGCCTCGAGCACGAGCCCGATGAGCACGACGTGGTAGGCGGCGGAGTACCAGCCGTCCTGAGCCCCAGCCGGGGGTCCGGGCACAAGGTAGATGATCCACCCCCACATGTAAGAGCCGATCCGCACGAACGGCATGAAAATCAGCACCGAGGTGACGACCGGGAGATTCTTCTGCCGAAACGCCCCGTAGACGGCCAGGGCCGCCCCAACCCACCACTCGACGACACGGGCGCCGGCAGGGACGTAGAGGTGCAACAGTGCCGGGTCCCCCTCGGTGGCTGGCCGGAGTAGCGCCCCGAGGTCCACGAGCCCTCACACGGAGGCGCACAGCAGCAGGATCCACCCCCTGGTGCCGAGGTGACGGTCAAGTTTCCGGTGGGGCATCAAGGCCTCCAATGTGAAGAGCCACCCCGCGGGTGGCTCGTGCTCGTGTCATGTGGGCTGGTATGGGAACGGGGGCAGATATCATCAAACGCATGCAAAGCACCCCCCGCACTGCTAGTCAACGTTGGTCAGCCATCACCGTTGTCGCCGTGGCGATCTTCGCGGTCGTCGCTGTCGTAGCCAGCCTCATGGTCGATGCCCGGGAACAGGGTCGAATCGCGGCTCAAGCCACCAGTTACGCGTCGCCTGTGGTTCTCGAGCCCACAGACCCTCAACCTATTGCGCTGTTTATTGGCGATTCCCAGGTTGCCGGGTTCGGCTCATCGAGGAAGACCATGAGGTGGAGTTCTCAGGTCTCGTGGCAGATGGGTTGGCGGGAGTTTAACGAAGGTCTTGGCGGGACGGGGTACGTAAAGACCAGTGATGAGAAGGGTTGCGGTTGGGAGTTCTGCCCCAACTTTGGGCAGCACTTCGAAAACGTGTCGGACGACATCAACGCCGACATCGTCGTTGTGGGTGGGGGGCGAGGGGACTACAACTACTTCAAGCAGAGTCCCGAGAAGATCAGTAAGGCGATGCGTGATCTCTACTCAAACATCGCCAAGATCTACCCTGATGCGGAGATCATTGCAATTGGTCCGAATGGGTGGTCGAAGAATGACGCAAACGCAAAGGCGATGAACGCCGTCGTCCAAGAAGCGGTCGAAAGCAACGGGGGGACATTCGTTTCGATCATCGACCCTCCCGTCATCAAGGACGAGTGGTTATTGGAGGACAATGCACACGTGAACAACGAGGGCCACACAGGCATCGCGAACCACATACTGAAATCGATCCGGGACAGCTAGACCGAGCGCACCTCGCCGACTCACCCCGCAGGGCGGCTCGGGACCGTGTCATGTGGGCAGTTTCGGGGACGATCGACGGTAGCGTTTGAGGGTGACCCCCACACACCAGGCAAAATCCCCCATCGGCCGTCAAACCCTATGGATCATCTCCGCGATGGCGTTGTGCATTGTGGTGCCCCTTCTACTGAACGAGGCGACAGGCGGGCGCGTAAACGATCGGAACCCATGGTGGGCGTTGGCAGTCATGGTGGTCGCCGGTGCGTGTTACGCAGCTGTCATTGCATCACCCCGGCGGCAACTATTCGGGATGGTCCTGTGGATGTTCACGTACATTTTCATGGGAATGGCCCCGTACGTGCAGTACCGGTTGGACGTCGTTCCGGGGACGACGCCGTACGTCGACGAGTCGCTGTACCCGGCAGCCGCTGGGGTTGTGCTTGTCTGCTCGGGTGCGGCGGTCATCGGCGCCTTGTTGGCTGGGCAGCGGCGACGAGGGGTGAAGGTCATGCGCGCCTCCGTGGTTTCCCCGCGGCGTGCGAACCTTTTGACTACGGTGGCAGTCCTCTTGTTCATATATCATGTTTCGCAGATCGGACTCGGGGCGTTTTTCATGAGCCGCGGAGAGTTGGGCCAGCTCCGGACGTCGGTGTGGCCCGACTCCACCCAGGCCACCCTTGTCATCGGTTCGCTACAAATGTGTCTGCTAGTGGGTTTCCTCGCGCAGATGGCGGTACGCCAACAACGGCAAGCGTCCGGGGTTAAGGCGAGTCTGTTGCCTGCGGTGCTCAACGGCGCGCTGCTGCTCTACGTGGTCAACCCGATCAGCAGCCCCCGGTACGTGTTTGGCACAGTCATTCTCGCCGTTCTCGCCACCCTGGGCGCCTACGCCACTCTCAATAGGTTCCGCGTTATGGCTGTCGCCGCAATGGCTGGGATGTTGCTGATCTTCCCCCTGGCGGACCTTTTCCGCCGCACCACGGAGGCCACGCTCACGGTTGAGGGGCCGGTCACGGCCCTGACTTCGGGAGATTTCGACGCTTTCGTGCAGCTCACCAACTCCCTCGATTATGTCTCTACGAACGGGGTCACGTTTGGGCGCCAGTTCCTCGGCGTGTTGTTCCTGTGGGTGCCCCGAAGCGTGTGGCCCGACAAGCCGACGGCTACCGGCGCGCTGCTGGCCGAGCACATGGGATACAGCTTCACGAACCTTTCCGCGCCCATTTGGGCTGAACTGTTCATCAACTTTGGTTGGATCGGCGCCGTTCTTGGCATGGGGCTGGTGGGGTACTGGTTCCGCATTTGGGATGTCCGCACCGACGTGTACCTGCGGACCTCTCGCATGCCCACCATCGCGGTCTCCGCCACTGCTTTCTATATGGTGATCTTCCTACGAGGATCACTGCTGGCAGTGTCGTCACTGCTATTGCTGATCCTGCTGGCTGCCTGGTTCGTCAAGGAACGCCGTTCCCAGCTGCGGCATGGGGGGCGCCCCCGTGTTGAGCATCGCCGCAAGGCCGGTCAAATGGTGCTAGGCCGGCAGGCTCGACAGGTCGAAGTCGTCCCATCGCGCAAGCGGTGAGGTGTTGTACCCGGCCCAGCCGAACCTGGTGGCGTATTGATTGAACGTGTCGGTCGCGGTGGTCTCCGTGACGCCGTTGATTTTGACCGTGATCGAAGGCCCGTCGAGGGTGACTTCGAGTACGTCTCCGTCCGCTTTCGCCGTGGCGCCCGTTGCGAGGAGCGCCATGGACCATTTGCACGGACTCTCCCCTGGTAGTAGCAGGGGATTGTAGGGCCTGAGTTGGCTCGTTAGCTTAGACCTGGTCTCAAAACCCGGTCTGTCGTTGCCCACTCGCTTCTCAGTAGTTCACAGTGCCTGCATGACGACGAGGACGCAGTCGTGGATGGTCGATGACCGTCTGTGGGAACTGATCGTCCCGCTGATCCCGCCCCAGCCACCGGCCCGAGGCCCGGGTGGCCGGCCCCGGATCGAGGACCGGGCCGCCCTGGAGGGGATCCTGTTCGTGCTCCACACCGGATGCCGGTGGCGAGACCTTCCCTTGGCCCTGGGCTGCGGATCTGGGCACACCGCCTGGCGTCGATTGCGCGCATGGCAGGAGGCTGGAGTCTGGGAGAAGCTCCACCGGGCCGTGCTCGAGGAGCTCTCCGAGGAGGAGATCCTCGACTGGTCCCGGGCCAGTATCGACGCGGTCTCGGTCCGGGCCAAAAGGGGGGCGAGCTGACCGGGCCCAACCCCACCGACCGCGGGAAACCGGGCACGAAGTACCACCTGCTCACTGACCGGAACGGCCTGCCACTGCACGTCCTGGCCTCAGCAGCCAACGTCCACGACAGCAGACTCTTCGAGCCGATCCTGGAGAACAACCCGGCAGTCCGTGGCCGGCGAGGGAGCCCAGGACGACCCCGCCGCAGGCCCGCGAATCTGCAGGCGGACAAGGGCTACGACTACCCGAGGTGCCGGCGCTACTTGCACCGGCGGGGCATCAAGGTCCGCATTGCCCGCCGTGGAATCGAGGCCAAGACCCACCTGGGTCGGCACCGGTGGGTCGTGGAGCGCACCATCTCCTGGGTTCTGTGTTTCAAGCGCCTCGGGCTGCGCTACGACCGCACCGAGGCCATGCTCCTGCCGATGCTCCTGCTCGCCGTCACGCTCATCAACCTCCGCCGACTGTCGCAGTCGACCGAGTTATGAGACCAGGTCTAAGAAGTGGTTTCAATAGTTATGGCTGAGGCATTGAGCGCTGCCTGCCCGGTTGGTGATCATGACTGCCATGGCGAGCCAAAGAGCGTCCGGGCGACTGCTCAGCGACCAGCTGTGGGAGCTGCTGGAACCCTTGATCCCGCCGTCTCCACCGGCGAAGAACGGGCGCACCGGCAGACCTCGGGTCGATGACCGGGCAGCCCTGGAGGGGATCCTGTTCGTGGCCGAGCACGGCATCGCGTGGAAGAAACTGTCCACCGAGCTGGGCTACGGCTCGGGGGTCACCTGCTGGCGCCGGCTACGGGCCTGGCAGGAAGCCGGAGTGTGGGGGAAGCTCCACCACGCCGTCCTTGAGAAGCTCGGGCAGGACGGGATGCTCGACTGGTCGAGAGCGTCTCTGGACTCGGTCAGCGTCCGGGCGAAAAGGGGGGTGAGCTGACAGGGCCCAATCCCACCGACCGCGGCAAGGCCGGCACCAAGTACCACCTACTGGTCACCGCCGACGGGTTGCCCTTGGCGGTGGCGATGACCGGGGCCAACCGCCATGACTCCATGCTCGTGGAGCCGATCCTGGACGGGCTGTCACCGGTCAAGGGACCAGGCCGCGGTCGGCCTCGGCGCCGGCCGGTCAAGCTGCATGCGGACAAGGCCTACGACAACAAGCGGGTGCGGCGCTATCTGCGCCGGCGTGGCATCACCGCGCGGATCGCCCGGATCGGGGTGGACTCCAGCGAACGGCTGGGCCGCCACCGTTGGGTGGTGGAACGCACCATCTCCTGGTTGTTGGCCTTCCGCCGCCTGGCCATCCGTTACGACCGCAGCGCGGTCACTATCACCGCTGTGGCCACCCTGGCGGTCACCGTCATCTGCGCCCGGCGACTGCCCCGGAAAGACTATTGAAACCACTTCTAAAAGCCGTGCTCGTGCAAGCCCCTGATGAGCTGGGTACGCCGCGGCACGCAAGACCCCGCGGCTGCTTGCCTGAAACATGACCGTCCTGCGCCCGCTAAATTTCGCCACACCGGAGGACGCCTGCCATAACACGCTACGGTCCCGCCGGCCGATGGCAGTACCTGCAAAGGGTGATCGTAAGCGTGCCGAAGTGCTCAAGGAACATGTGCTTACAAAGATGCCGCAACTCGTAGAGCCCCTTGCCATCGTGATCGACCCCGCCATGTAGATCCTCAACATGGCCAGCGACTATCTTGAGCGCATCACTCCGGAGCCGCGCTGACGAGGTTGGCCGGGACTGCGACGAAAAGCATGCATTAATTAATGCCGTCCATTATTTTGTCAGCTTCAATTCAGTCAGAGATTTAATTTTGACATTCGCGAGGAATGAGGGCGGACATTTGAACAATTGGTTTGAGCGCGAAACCAAAAGCGAACGGGAAACGCAAAGAATGCGGCATAAATTAGGAAATAATGCGAGAAATTTATACCCAATGAAAGATAAACCCCGATATGAAATCCGAGCATGACTATGACGGCAACACGAAAAAAGGCGGGGGAAAAAATGGCAAAAATAACCCCAGCCTCGGCTACAAGAGTAGCGTAATCCAAAAACTTCCAGAAGAGTGACGAGTCAATTTCTAGCAAAAAATTAGACAGGAGTCCAGGGTCATAACCATCAATTACGTCACGGGCTATGTATCCGCGACTCGCTTCCCTGGAAGGATCTAGCCAACCCTTTAGTGCCTTCGGAATGGCAGCAGTTAACAAGGCAAAACCAACTGTCAGTGCCCACAAAAACATGGGTAGACCGCGGGTACTTTCTTTGGAGTTACGCCTTGAATCTAGCGATATCCTGCACCCCCACCCAGCAAGCCCCATGAAAATTGGAAAAAGGTCATACAAAATAAAGTGATCAATTTTAGAGAAAGAATGTGTAAAGCCAGCCCCGTATATTAGAAACAAGCCCAGGAGGACGGAAGCCAATTTTGTCCGGTAACCGACGAGGACAAGCACCGCTAGAAGTCCCCGTCCAATTTCTAGAGCAGTCAAAGTTACCGCTGAAGGTTGCTCGCTTATGTGGGCTAACAGACCGGGCGGGGTGTTGAAAAACGCCGCAGGTACGGAGCCAACCCATTGATAATCAACGGGAAATAGTAGTATATGTAAAGCGTAAATTATTCGTAGGACGCCAAGATAAACCGCATTAGGGGCGTACTTGCCGACGAGAGAGTCCAATTGGATTGATATCCATTGCGCTGCGCTGATCACAGGTTGACCCTTCTTAGCTCACACGGCGTCGCATCTACTTCTTCCACGGTACTAATGTCCAACTGAAAACTGTACCAGCATATCTCCACATACGAAGGTGAGGAGTGCGGTCTTAAGTCCGTTGCCCTGGCGGCTAACCACTCAGCCACTTCCTTGTCCACCCTGCTTATCTCCGACTCACTAAAGACATAATTGAATGAGTGTGTGGCAGAGGAGTATCTGAATCCCCTCATAACATCGGCTACGTGAGGGTTTATAGTTACGCCATCTTCATAGTGGATAGATATGTCGACTGCTTTCGTGTCGAACATGCCGTTGGAGTCAGGTGCAGCCCCAAACCCCGGCATGCGAATAGTCGGGTATGGTTCAGGATCAACAATCGACGACATTGCTAGTTGGGTGACGAGAAACAAACCAAAAAGCGCAACTACTATAAGATTCCGGCTTATTTTGGAATTCGACATGAGGCACCGCCTCCTGGCATGGCGTGCCGGTTTTTTGCAATGAATTTGTAGGCGACATTAGCGAGAACAAGGACCGGTGATACCAAAATGGCCTGTCCCACTCCAGCCCAAACCCCGCCTCTAACGAGTAGTGCCTGAGCTATGGCTGAGGCCCCTGCATGGAGTTTGGCGTTTTCGTCGATCCAGTAGGCGGCGCTACTCACCTTTTCTTCAGAAAGCCCCAGTGTGCTTAAATCATTAAGCTGTTGCCACGGCATTATTTGCACTCTCTTCGTTTTGGCCAGCCATTCGGCGGACCGAGTGCAGAAACCGCAGTCGGCATCGTATATAAGTGTTTGCTTCACGGATGATCTCCTGGACGTTATCGAGTATTTTTGACTGAGATGCCTGACGTTTGCTTTTCCCAAGCACTTCACCAATGTTAAATTTATGGGATTTGCCGTAAGTTGGTTCAACTGAGCTTAAATGACGTTAATTTCTCGTTGACGCTGTGCCGGACTTTACTTATACGCCATTAATACGCGCCTTCTTTGGCAACTACAGCCTTGAGCGTGCGGCCCAGAATCAGCATGTCCTGCACCGGTGACCAGTTCTCCACGTAGTAGAGGTCCAGGCGAACGGACTGCTCCCAGTCCAGGTTTGACCGTCCTGATACCTGCCAGAGGCCGGTGATGCCCGGCTTCACGCGCAGCCGGCGGTGGACGTAGTCCTCGTACTGCTCCACCTCCGCTGGCAACGGGGGGCGGGGGCCGACCAGGGACATCTCGCCCTTGAGGACGTTGAGGAACTGGGGGAGCTCGTCCAGGCTGTAACGGCGCATCCACTTGCCGGGGGCGGTGACGCGGGGGTCGTCCTTCATCTTGAACAGCAGGCCGGCGCCCTCGTTCTGCTCCTTGAGGCGCTGCAGCACCTGCTCGGCGTCGGTGCGCATGCTGCGGAACTTC
The DNA here is from genome assembly GCF_040980965.1 of Kocuria sp. CPCC 205231. Lineage (NCBI taxonomy): Bacteria > Bacillati > Actinomycetota > Actinomycetes > Micrococcales > Micrococcaceae > Kocuria > Kocuria sp. CPCC 205231. Next base: position 79,078 of record NZ_JAVKPP010000004.1, read on the forward strand.
AGCATCTTGAAGCGGCTGCCGTCCTGGCCGATGCGATCCTGCGCGAAGAAGGCGGGGCCCTTGTCGTGCGTCTTCACGATCAGCGTCAGGGCGAGCAGGACGGGGGAGAGGACGAGCAGGGCGGCTCCGGAGCCGAGGATGTCCATGAGGCGCTTCGTCATGGCGCGGCTGCGGCTCAGCTTGGGGGTGGCCACGTGGATGAGGGGGAGGCCTGCCACCTGTTGCATGTGGATGCGGGGGCCGGCGATGTCGGTGAGCCCGGTGTCCATGACCAGGCGGATGTGGGCGTCGGCGAGCTGCCAGCTGAGGTGGCGGATCTCCGTGGTGCCCAGGGGGACGTTGGAGGACAGGACGACGGTCTCGATGTCGCGCTCGTGGCAGGCATCGACGATGCCCTCCACGGTCGGGCGCGCCCCCGGGGCCAGCGCATTGGGCGGGAGGCTCATGCGCTGCAGCTCCGCGGGGATCGGCTTGCGGGTCTCGGGGACGTAGATGGCAGCCGCGTCGAGCCCGGAGGTCGGGTGCTGGCGCAGGGACTTGATGAGGTCGCACGTGCCGGCCAGCCGGCCCACCACCATGGTCTTGGACAGTGCCTCGCCCTTGTAGCGGGCCTTGACCAGCCGGTCCCGCACGATGAAGCGGCCGAGGATCAGGAACCCCAGGCCGAGGGGGAGTGCTAGCAGGACGTAGCTGCGGGCCGTGGGGAGGTCGAAGCCGAAGGAGATGATCGCGATAGCGCCGAAGAGGATGAGGCTCGAGTGCACCACCTGCCGGGTCTCCTCGAGGCCGTGTCCGATGAGGCGGACGTCCCGGGCGCCGCGGGCGCCCAGGTGCATCCACCAGAACACAGCGAGAGCAGCGCCCACGATCCAGTAGGGGACAGAGATGTCTCCGCCGAGGTGCAGACCGGCGTTCTCCAGCTGGAAGCGGAGCAGATGGGCGCCGATGAGGGTGACGAGCAGGGCCAGGCCGTCGGCCCAGCGCATGCGGGTGAGGTAGGCGGAGCGCCAGCCGGAGCGGGACGCGGCGTCGCGAGCGGTGGTTCGTGTGCTGTTGAGCTGCGGACGCCGGTGGTCGTCCGCTCGGCTGATCTCGTTGACCTTGAGCATGGTGGTGCTCCCTCCCCGAAAAAGCACGCGGCCACCTGGGGCATCTCCTCCCAGCCCGTGGGGGAGACGGTGGACCGCGCGCTGCGTTGCACTTGTCGCCAGTTTAGTGGCGCAAATCGATGAAACCGGCTCTATGACGAAGGATGTTTGCGTCTGCACTTGCCTGTGCCGAGAATTCGCGGGACGGCGTCGTGCCTAGTGGTGACGGGGATCACGTCGTCGGGCGGGGAAGTCGACCCGACGGTGACGGTGCCATTCTCTGTCCCCCACTCGGGGGACGGCGGCATTGTGGTGCCAGCCGCTCAGGCGGCGCGGGCCTCCGGTGCGGCGTGGCCGGCGTTGCGGAGGTACTCGGCCTTGAGGCGGCGGAGGTTCAGGGCCAGGCAGCTGGGGGCGTAGGCCGGGCGGATCACCACGGGGGTGCCCTCGTGGCCGTGGGTGGCGAGGATCTCGCCCAGGGCGGCCTCGTGGCGCTCGAGGACCACGTGGGCGAAGTAGTGGTCGTTGAAGAGGTCGGCCAGTTCCAGGGCGTAGGCCCAGGTGGGGGTGCCGACCTCCATGGACGCCTTCGGGCAGTCCCAGTCGCTCGGGGTGCCGGCGGTGCGCAGCTGGGTGCGCAGCACGCGGTCGAGGGCCTCGGGGGTGAAGGCCAGGGTGAGCTCGGCGACGTCCTCGACGATGTCGAGCTCCAGAAGGGTGAGACCCGCGGGGGAGCAGGACTCGAGGTAGTGCTGGACGTCAGTGGCAAGGGGGGAGGTGCGCATCGGATTCTCTCTTGTCCGTCGAGGGGTACGGATCTTCGGGTCCTCCGAGCGTATCGGGGCAACGGCCCTAGTGAGGGCCGTTTCTTGTCCCCACATGGTCCCCATCGGACCGGACAAAAGTCTATTGTCAGCCCCTTGTTCCTATGCGGAGAGTGGTTCGGGATAGACCATTGTCCAGGCGGTGTTTCCGGAGTGTGTCGGGGGCCACACGCGCCGCTCTGCCGGCCGGAGTAGGACTGCGTGAATTCATACGTGTACTGATGACTTCCCGGGCGCGGATACGCTGGAACGGTGAATCCTCCTGAGCGGGCGCGGGGCGGGCCGTCGTCGTCCGGAGCAGTGCTCCTCGCCGATCTGGTGCAGGACATCGGGGGAACGATCGCCACGGGCGACGTGCTCGACGACCCGGTGGTGTGCCGGGTGGTGGAGGACCACCGCGAGGCAGGCCCGGGCGACCTCTTCGTGGCGCGGCAGGGCGGCCGCGGGCACGGCGGCCGGCACGCCGCGGCGGCGTTCGAAGCCGGTGCGGTCGCGGTGCTCACCGACCGCCGTGGGGTGCAGCTCCTGGGTCGGTCGCCGGAGGAGTTGGTGGTCGTCGTCGACGATCCGCGCGCCGCGCTGGGCCCGGTGGCGGCCCGGTTGCAGGGCCACCCGGCCGCGGACCTGACGATGCTGGGGATCACCGGCACCAACGGGAAGACCACCACCGCCTATCTCGTCGAGGCGGCCCTGGCCCGCCTGGGCCGCCGTCCCGGGCTGCTGAGCTCCCCGGAGACCGTGGTGGGCGACCGGCGCCGGCCCAGCACGGTCACCACCCCCGCCGCCCCGCTGCTGCAGGAGCTGCTGGCGCAGATGCGGGACGCGGGCAACGACGCCTGCGTCATGGAGGTCAGCAGCCACGCCCTGCACCAGCACCGGGTGGACGGCATCCACTACAGCGTGGTCGCCTTCACCAACCTCACCCACGAACACCTCGACTACCACGGGGACATGGCGTCCTACTTCGCCGCCAAGGCACGTCTCTTCAGCCCCGAGTTCACGTCCCGGGCGGTGGTGGTGGTCGACGACGACGCCGGCCGCCGTCTCCGCGACCTGGCCGGCCGCCGCAGGGTGCCCGTGGTGAGCCTGGCCAATGATCCCGGGGTGGACGCGCAGTGGCACATCGCGGGGGAGCGGGTCGAGGACGCGTTCCTCCTTCAGGGCCCGGCCGGCAGTCTCGCGCTGCGGACGCCGCTGCCCGGTGAGCACAACCGGACCGACACCGCGGTGGCCGCACTGATGCTGCTCGAGCTCGGGCTGTCGCCCTCCGAGGTGACTGCTGCTCTCGACGGGCCGGTGAGTGTTCCCGGCCGGATGGAGCACGTGGACCTCGGGCCGGGGTGGCCGACCGTCGTCGTCGACTTCGCCCACACCCCGGACGCGCTCGCGTCCTCCGCGGCCGCACTGCGGGCGCGCACGCGCGGGCGGCTCGTGGTCACCGCGAGCTCCGGCGGGGACCGCGACCCCACGAAACGGGAGCCCGCGGGAGTCGCGGCCGTGGGGTCCGGCGCCGACGTGGTCCTGGTGACGGACGACAACCCCCGCACGGAGGACCCGGCCGCCATCCGCGCCGCGGTGATGCGGGGCGTCCTTTCCGGTGCAGCGGCCCGGCGGGCCGCCGGTCTGCCCGTGCCCGAGGTCGTCGAGCTGCCGACCCGGCGGGAGGCCATCCGCTTCGCCCTCGAGACGGCCGGACCGGACGGCACGGTGGTGCTCAACGGCAGGGGGCACGAGCAGTGGATGGAGATCGGCCCGCGAGGGAGCCGGGTGCCGTTCGTGGACCGCGACGAGGTCCTCGCGGCAGCGGCCGCGATCACTCTCGCCAGGAACGCTCCTCGTCCCGGCCTCTGACGGCACAGCCTGCCGCTCAGAGCGGCAGCGGCGCGGCCCGGCTCTGCAGTGGAGTTCTGTCCGCGCCTACGCGACGAAGATGCAGAACGGGTGCCCGGCGGGATCGGCGAACACGTACAGCGGTTCGTCCGGGTCGTCGGCGCGGTCGAGCAGCTGCTCGGCGCCCAGCTCGAGGGCCCGTTTCCGCTGGAGCTCGAGCGCTTCCGAGTCCTGGACGGTCAGGTCCAGGTGCAGCTGCTGCGCGACGCCCGAGGCGTCGGGCCACGTCACCCGGGGCAGGGCGGGGACGGCCTGGAACGCCAGCTGCCGTGCACCGTCCGCGTTCGTGAGGACCAGCCAGTCGTGGTCGTCCGCGGAACCGTCCGCCTGCGGCTCGTCCCCGGGCCGGTACTGCAAGCCCAGCAATTTCCGATAGAACTCCGCCAGCCCCCGGACGTCCGTCGCGTCCAGCACGGTGGTCTGCAAGTGCGGGTAGTCGCTCATCCGTCATCCCTTTCGCGCGGTTCCACCTCCCACGGTAGGCAGCGTCCGACCGTGATGAGGCCGTGCCCAGGGTGGAGCAGGAGGCTCCGCCCGACCAGTATCCGGCCCCTGCTCCTGGATCGCATCCGCCAGACCTGTGACGGAGGAGCGCCCCACCCGCGCAACGGGTGGGGCGCTCCTGCGTCTCATGAGGGGAGCGCCCTGGCTGCCCCTGTCGTCCGGGTCTCAGTGCTTCCGGTCGTGAGCGTGGTGGTAATCCTTCTCGTCCTCGTCCTCGTCAGCCTTGTCGTCCTTCTTCTCGTCTTCCTCCTCATCCTCGTCGTCGGCCTTGTCGTCGTACTCCCAGGTGTACTCGTGGTGGTGCTGCTCGTCCTCGTCCTTGTCGCCGTTCTCGTTCTCGTCGTGGAACCAGTGCTTGCCGTCGTACTGCCAGACGTGCTCGTGGTGGTACTTCTCCTCGTCGTCCCTCTCGCCGTTCTCGTTCTCGTCGTGGTACCAGTTCTTGACGTCGTACTCGTCGTCGTCCTTCTCGTCGTCCTTTTCGTCCTTCTCGTAGTCATCACTGGATTTGTCTTCGTAATCACCTTTAGACTCGTGGTCATAGTCCCCGCCCGCGAACGCGGGCGTACCGAGTGAGCCTCCGAGGAGGGCGGCCGCGATGGCCGCACCGGCGAGAGTCTTCTGCAGATCGTTCATGATGTCCCCTCAAAAGGGCATGACGAAGAAGTTGCCATGCGCGCGAAAGAGAATGTGTCCAGGCCTGTGAGACAGGCCTTCCCTGAGAACCGGGTGACACCACGGTAGAAGGCGATTTGCGCGGGGTTCAAGAGTCCGACTAGGACAAACGGCAACAGGGCATTGTTCCGCCGGGCCCTCTTTCTCCTTCAGCGGGGTGGCCTGGGTGGGGCCACAGGATGGTCTGCACCTCGGGGCACTCGCTGGTTAGTGACCGGTAAGTCACCTGTATTCCTGCACGTCATCGATGCTTTGTGGGATACCCGAACATCCGCTGACCAGTGCAGCCGACTTTCCCCGATGGTGTGACAGGTGGACTCCTCGCGCCCCACTGAGGACCCAGGCGACCATCAGTACTATGACGGTTCGGCGCTCTTTGTGACGGCGCCGCTGGGATCATCTGCCTTCCCACCAGTACTGATCCATGGGTCTCCAGCCCGCACGCCCGCGCAGGGCGGCGAAGGCACGGGAAGCTGGCAGGTGCGGGACATCCCCCTGTTACCCAGCTCACGGAGGCTGGGGGAGGACAGGTGCCTCCGCCGGTCCGCGCAGCGTCCCGGAAGGAACCCCACCATGACCGTGACCCTCAGCATCCTCACCGCCTCCGCTCCCACCGGGGCGGTGGAGTGGGCCCGCCTGTTCTCCTATGAGCTGCCCTCCGGCCACGACCCGGGTCTCGAGGCCGCGCTCGAGTCCATGACCGAGGGCCGGCGCCTCCCCGGGCACACCTACGTGTGGGCGGACTACCGGGTGCCGGTCGAGCTGGTCCCCTCCTGCCTGCTGGACACCGAGCACGAGGCGGAGATCAGCCACGGACGGATCACCGGATTCCACGGCGTGGATCTCCTGTCCGTGGTGGCCGATCACGAGGTGGGCCGAGCGGTGCTCCTCGAACCCGAGAGCCCTGGTGCGGCCGACGGCGCGCTGATCCCGGCCGCCTGAGCGGTCCCATGGCAGGTCCGACGCGCTAGCATTTGCGATGGTCACCTACCCCCGGGGTGGCGCCCCTCGCCGTCGGAAGAGCCCTGTCGTGGACCCCCTCGCAGCCCACCCCTCACCGGTCCCGTGGCAGTTCCACGAGCTGTCCCTGCGCGGGCGGGTGGTGGTGAGCCAGCTGCCCCAGGCCGTCACCACGTTCCTGCTCTTCCTGGTCCTCGCGGTCGTCCAGGCACCTCTGCTGGCCGACCCCCTGGTGCGGTGGGCCGGCGGACTGACCCTCGCCCTGACGCTGGCGTGCGCCCTGGTCCCCTGGGACCGGCTGCCCTACCGCTCCTACCTGGTGATCCCGGTGCTGGACTTCGTGCCGATCGGACTCCTGTTCGAGGGCCTGTTCCCGCAGGTCCTCGGCGTGCCCTTCCTGGCGGCCCTGCCCGTGCTCTGGCTGGTCGCCTCGGCCCAGCTGCCCCGGGCGGCCGCCCCGCTGGGGGCGCTGCTGACCGTGGCGATGCTGTGGGTGCCGCCGCTGCTGCGCCCCGGGCCGGTCACCCTCACCGCCCTGGGCAGCCCTTTGTTGATCCCCTTGATGATGCTGGCCATCGGCACCATGGCCCAGATCCTGACCAACAGCACCGAGGCCAAGGACGCGCAGCTGCGCCACCTGCTGGCCGCCGGCGCCCGCCGGGAGCGCCTGCTCAGCACCGTGCTGGACTCGGTGGACGTCGGAGTGCTGGCCCTGGACGAAACCGGCCGTCCTCTGCTCACCAACAACGGGCACCTGCACGCCCACGCCCAGCAGCGCCTGGCGCGCACGTCGTCGTCCTCGGCGCTCCCGATCCTGTACGACGGGGCAGGCGCCCCCTTGCCCTCCACAGCCCGGCCGATCGCCCGCGCGGTGGCGGGGGAGTCCTTCTCCTCGGACCTGGTGCGGGTGGGGGAGGCCCCCGCTCAGCAGGTGCTGTCCGTGACTGCCCGCGTCATGCGCGACGAGCGCGGGCGGGCGGAGGGATCCGTGCTGTCCTTCAGCGACGTCACCGAGCTCGTGGATGCCCTGCAGGCCAAGGACGAGTTCGTGGCCGGGATCTCCCACGAGCTGCGCACCCCGCTGACGTCCATCCGCGGCTACACCGAGCTGCTGGCCATGGACGACCGGCTGCCCGCCTCCGCGCTGGCCGGCCTGGAGGTGATCGAGCGCAACGCCGACCAGCTGCTGAGCCTGGTCGACGACCTCCTGAACTCCCACCGGGACGCCGCCGATCTGCACATCGTCCCCGCGGATCTCGTGGCGCTGCTCGAGCAGTCCGCCGAGGCAGCCCAGCCCCACGCCGATCGGTCCGGGATCGCCGTGAAGGCCTGGGCGCCGGACACCCTGGTGGTCGACTGCGACCCAGTGCGCATGCGCCAGGTGCTGGACAACCTCATCTCCAACGCCATCAAGTACTCGCCCGCCAACAGCACGGTGTTCGTGCTCGGGACCCACTTGAGCGACACCGCGCAGGTGCAGGTGATCGACCACGGCCACGGCATGTCCCCGGAGGACGTCCGCCGGGTGTTCGAGAAGTTCTACCGCGGCGCCACCGCCCGGATGAGCACCACCCCGGGCCTGGGCATCGGGCTCGCCCTGAGCAAGGCCATCATCGAGCAGCACCGCGGAAGCCTGACCTGCCACAGCACCCTGGAAGAGGGCACCGTGTTCATTCTGACGCTGCCGATGACCTCACCCCAGGACGTGGCCCCGGACGCCGAGATCGGACGACGCGGCGCCGACCGCAGCGCCGCCGCCGGAGCATGAGTTCCGGACCCGGGCCTGCTCGCACAGGATGAGGCGACTCCTCGAGGTGCCCGGTCTCCCGGCAGGACCCACTCCTGACTAGTGCGCGCCTTCCTTGGCGACCACGGCTTTGACCGTGCGCAGCAGGATCACGAAGTCCTGGACCGGGGACCAGTTCTCCACGTAGTAGAGGTCCAGGCGCACGGCCTGCTCCCAGTCCAGGTCGTCCCGTCCGGAGACCTGCCACAGGCCGGTGATGCCGGGCTTGACCCGCAGCCGGCGGTGGACGTGCTCCTCGTACTGGGCGACCTCCGAGGGCAGCGGTGGGCGCGGGCCCACCAGGGACATCTCGCCCTTGAGGACGTTGAGGAACTGCGGGAGCTCGTCGAGGCTGTACTTGCGCATCCACCTCCCCGGGGTGGTGACCCGGGGGTCGTTGGCCATGAAGAACAGGACCCCGCCCTTGGCGTCGTTGGCGGCCATGAGTTCGGCCTTGCGCTCCTCGGCGTCGGTGTACATGGAGCGGAACTTCAGCATCCTGAAGGTCGTCCCGTCGAGGCCGGTGCGCTCCTGGGCGAAGAGCGCGGGCCCGCCGTCGTGCGCCTTGACGATCGCGGCGAGCACGAGCATCACGGGGGACAGGGCCACCAGCGCGGTGAGCGCGCCGACGATGTCGACCAGCCGCTTGAGCATCCGCCGGGAGCGGCTCAGCCGCGGGGTGGAGACGTGGATCAGGGGCAGTCCGGCCATCTGCTGGGTGTGGATGCGCGGGCCGGCGATATCGGTGAGCCCGGTGTCGAGGACCAGGCGAATGCGCTCGTCGGCCAAGTACCAGGACAGGTGCCGGACCTCCTCCGAGCTCAGCGGCGCGGACGCGGCCATCACCAGGGTCTCGATCCGGTGGGCGCGGCACGCGGCCACGATCCCCTCCACGCTCGGCTTCTCTCCGGCCGGCAGCGTGTTCTGGGGCACTGCCACCCGGGCCAGGTGGTGCGGCAGGACCCGCGACGACGACGGCGCGTAGACGGCCACCGGGTCAAAGCCCGCGGCGGGGTTCTGCTGCAGGGACTTGAGCATCTCCACGACCCCCGGCACGCGCCCGACCACCAGGGTTCGGGACATCGCCTCGCCGGCCAGCCGGCGGCGGGTCAGCCCCCGCCGCACCAGGCCGCGCCCCGCGAGCAGCAGGACCGTGCCCAGCGGCAGGGCGATCACCACGTAGCTGCGGGCCATCGGCACGTTGAGCACGTAGGAGAGGATCGCCAGGGCGCCGAAGAGCACCAGCGTGGCGGACACCACCTGCCGGTTCTCCTCCACGGCGTAGCCGATCAGGCGCACGTCGCGGGCTCCCCGCAGCTCCAGCCAGCCCCACCAGGCCCCGCCGAGCAGGGTGCCCACGAGCCAGTACGGCACGGTGATCCGGTCGGTCACCAGCGTCTCCTGCTCGAAACCGAAGCGCACGAGCTGCGTCAGCACGAGCGTCACGGCCAGTGCCATCGCGTCGACGCGGCGCAGGCTGCCGATGTGGGTCTCCCGCCAGGCGGCAGGGCGCACGGACATGTTCTTCTTCAGCACGTTGTTCACTCCCCCCGAGTGTGCGGGGGCCGGAACACTCCTCCTACGCCCCCCGGCGTGGTTCCGGCCCCCATCGATGACTTTACAAGTGCACATCGATGCAAACAGGTGCTTAACAGGGGACAGTCCCGAGGGGTGGATGCTCCACTCTCTTTGCTAGCGTAAATGCAAGCGCATGTTCGCCGGTCCCCAGGGCTGGTGGTCGCGAGACGTGCGCTGCAGGGGTGCCGGTCCGCCGGCGGGATCCGGGGGGATCCCGCCGCACCACGGACGGCGCTCCCTGTTCGAGAGGCCGGCCCGGTTCCCGGGTCCCGGCGGGGGAGCGAGGCGCCGCAGAGGCGCAGCACAGGGGGAGTTCGCATGTTGAAGCACCAGTCCCGTGACCGCAGCACGGACCCGATCGAGATCCCGGTCAGCGGTGTCCGGGTGACGCCGATGGACGCCGAGGAGCTGCACCGGTGGATCTCGGGCACGTGGCAGGAGCGGCGCAAGGCCGCCGTCCTGGCCCACAACCTGCACAGCCTCTACACGTGGGAGGTCAATCCGACGTTCCGCGCCTTCTACGAGAAGGCCGACGTGGTGCTGACGGACGGCTTCCCCGTCCTGAAGCTGGCCAAGTGGCGGTCCGGGCGCGACCTCAGCGCCAAGCGGCACCGTCTCGGCACCCTGGACTGGCTGCCCGGCCTGATGGGTCGCACCCCGGTGCGGCGCGTCGCCGTCGTCGGCGCGACATCCGCCGGCAATGCCCGCACGGTGGACCTGCTCCGGCGGGACGCGTCAGCCGGGCGGATCGAGGGCTGGCCGGGGGAGGGCTGGAACCCCGTGCTCGAGGACCACATCGTGCGGTCCCTCCAGGAGTTCCGGCCGGACTTCGTCATCGTGGGCCTGGGCATGCCGCTGCAGGAGGAGTTCCTGAGCCGGCGCTGGGAAGAGCTGCCCACAGCGATCTACGCGGCCGTCGGCGGCGGGATCGACGAGTACGCCGGCATCCAGAAGCCGCCGCCGCGCTGGCTCGGGCCCATCGGGCTCGAGTGGGCGTACCGGCTGGTGACGCAGCCGAAGCGGCTGGGCCACCGGTACGTCGTCGAGCCGTGGATCCTCGCCTACCTCCTGGCGGCCAAGGCTGTTCGACGGAGTGCCGTCGCCTGAGCCGACCCGCCGCGAGGGCCCCTTCCATCCGTCCGGGCCCGTCGGGTTCCGTGGGCCGTGCTAGCCTTGTGCGGTTGCCAAGGCGAGGGGACCCCTGCGGGTCCCGTGATCGACGACGGCTGGTTGAACGTTCCCGCCCCCACCGGCGCGGCGTCCCGCGAGGCGCGTCGCCCGGAGTCCAGAAGACGGGGGAGGGTCTGCGGCCGGTATCGCCTGGCCATTCAGACGACAGACCCGACTTCGAGGAGTTCCCATGGCTGACACCATCCGCATCCCGGCCACCACGCGCAGCGACTTCGGCAAGGGCTACGCCCGCCGCATCCGCAACAACGACCAGATCCCCGCGGTCGTCTACGGCCACGGCGCCGAGCCGCAGCACGTGATCATCCCCGGCCACGAGACCATGCTCGCCGTGCGCCACTCCAACGCCGTGCTCGAGCTCGACGTCGAGGGCAGCACCCAGCTGGTCATGGTCAAGGACATCCAGCGCCACGCCACGCGCCCGGAGATCCTGCACATCGACCTCCTTGCCGTGCGCCGCGGCGAGAAGGTCGAGGTCGAGATCCCCGTCCACGTCATCGGCGAGGTCGACCCGACCGCCGTGCACAACGTCGAGGAGAACACCCTCACCGTCGAGGCCGACGCCCTGAACGTGCCCGACTCCGTCACCATCAACCTCGACGGCCACGGCGTGGGCGACCACGTCTACGCCGCCGACGTGCGGCTGCCCGAGGGCGTGGCCATGGTCTCCGACCCGGAGCTGCTGGTCATCAACGTCTCCGAGCCCCAGGCCCAGGACCTCGGCGACACCGAGGGCGAGACCGAGGCCCCCGAGGGCGACGTCGTTCCCGAGAACGAGGCCTGAGCCTCACCGCTCACCCGATCCACGTGATCCTCGAAGTGCGGGGCGGCTTGCGAGCCGCCCCGCACTTCGCATGACCGCACTCTTCACCACTTCGATGGAGGCACCGATGTCCGACGCATGGCTGGTCGTGGGACTGGGCAACCCCGGGCCCGAGTACGCCCGGACCCGGCACAACGTGGGGCAGATGGTCCTCGACGAACTCGCCTCCCGGCTCGGCGGGACGTTCAAGGTGAACAAGACCCGGGCCCAGGTCCTGGAGTCCCGGCTGCGCCCGGGCGGGCCGCGGGTGGTGCTGGCCAAGCCCATGACCTACATGAACACCTCCGGCGGGCCCGTGGCCGGCCTCGCCAAGTTCTACGGCATCCCCGCGGATCGGGTGATCGCCGTGCACGACGAGATCGACATCCCCTTCGCCGCGCTCAAGCTGAAGATCGGCGGGGGAGAGGGTGGGCACAACGGCCTGCGGGACATGTCCAAGGCTCTCTCCACCAAGGACTACTACCGGGTGCGCGTGGGTGTGGGCCGTCCGCCGGGCCGGATGGACGCCGCCTCCTACGTGCTCAAGCCCTTCTCATCCACGGAAGGGAAGGAGCTGCCTTTCCTGCTCGACGACGCCGCCGACGCGGTGGAGCACCTCGTGGAGAACGGCCTGCTCGAGGCGCAGCAGAAGTTCCACGCGCGGTGATTCCCGCCCGGGTGCTGTGGAAGCGTGAGACCGCAGCGTCCCGGCCCGTGCGCATCGCCGGTGGGGTCATGGTGGTCAACGCCCTGCTGCTGACCGCGCACGTCCTCCACCGCAGCGGCTTCGTCCTGGACCCGGACGGCAGCTGGTTCCGACTCTTCCGCACGGGCGCCCTGTGGAACGGCGGGATCGACGGCTCTTTGATGGAGTTCTTCGGGCTGCTCCAGCTCGGCGCCGCCGCGGTCCTTCTTCTTCGCCGAGGCCTGTGGGACTCGGCGCACCGGGTGCTCGCCGCGTGGGGCGGCGTCTTCCTGCTGCTGATCGCCGACGACCTCCTCCGGATCCACGAGCGGGTGGGCTCCCGCCTGGCCCTGGACCGGCTGCTGCCCTGGCTGCGCGCGACCACTGCCCAGGAGCTCGGCGGACTGCTGTTCTGGGCGGTGTCCGGACTCGTGCTGTTGGGTGGGCTGATCCACCTGCACCGCCGGAGCGGAGCTCGCGCGCGCACCGAGTCCTGGGCGCTGCTGGCCACCGTGGTGCCCTTTGTACTCGTCGCCGTGGGCTACGTCCTGGTGGGCGCCGTCCGTCCCGGTCTGTTCGGCGGTCCCTGGGGCGAGGTGGCTGCAATGGTGCGGATCACGGTGAAGCTGCTGACCATGACACTGCTCCTGGTCCGTGCGATGCGGTTGCGCGGGACGCCTCTGTAGAGCGCGACCGCACCCAGGATGCGCCGATGCCTCAGGCGTGGCGAGTGCAGCGGCAGAGAGCCGAGGTGATTCTCGACGAGGGTGCAGAACGAGGTCCGGCCTCGCGCCGCCCGCGCAGCAGCATGGCCAGCACGCCTTCTGAGCAGCGCCCTGCGGACACCTGTGTTGAGGTGATGGTGAACATCGGCTCGCGACGGGCCACTCTGCCATCGCTCCGTCTGCGCCGAGATCGGTGTGCACCTGGCAGAGCGCTCCTCGTATCACGTATCGACATTCCGGTATGAGACCGCCAGGGCCCGGTGATCGGATTCGCCGATGTCCACGAATCGAATGCCGACCGGTTCCCAGTGCCGTGTATCGATAATCTGGTGATCGATGCTGGCTCCCAGAGGCGCGGGAACCGATGTGGGCCATGTGCCGACGGCGCCGCGTCCGAGGTATTTGCCGGCGTCGTGGCAACTCTGGTCGGCCAGCAGAGAAACGTGAGCCGTGGAAGCATTGAAGTCCCCGCCGACGATCGTTCCTTCTCCTGGACGGCAAGTTTGAACCGCAAGGTCCAGCTGCCGCCTCCAGGTGGTGGAAGAGTACTTATCCGGTACGGGTGGCGGCGGGTGCACCACGCTCAGTCTCGGTGGAGTGAACGATGAGTCGCCACTCCGGATTGCGGATTCACCCACAGGGGCGACAGAAACAGAACCCAACGTCAATGCGGGGCCGGGAACTTGACGGTAGCGCCCCAACTGATCAGAGGTAATGATTGCGGTTCCATCCGTGTCGACGTCATGGGTATCGCTGCCTGAGAACAGTTGATTCGACGTGCCTTGCATACGCCACAACTCAGCGACCTGAGCGGCCACCTTGGGTTCCACCTCGACCAGCAAGAGGACGTTTGCCTCTGTTGCCTCGGCAGCCTCGACGATTTCGTCGGCATCCGAATTGAAAGCATTGAAGGACAGCACAGTGATGTCCTTCTCCTCGGCAGGCACCGTCGCCAGGTGCGCCGGCATAGCGCCACCGGCTCGGGTGAACAGCACGAACTCTGTCAGCGCTACGGCGATCATCAAGAACGCCACGACTTGCAGCGTCCGTCTCAGGGCATCTTTCTGATGGCGGCTGTGCCATAGTGCAACGGCAACCATGCAGATGAGCAGAAACAGTGCGATGATCCAGCCGAGTTGCAGTGCTTCCAACTGAACGATGGGGTATTTGTCCCACAGGCCCAGATTATGCGGCGCCACAAGAACGAAGGCCATAGCCAGCCCCGTCGCTACGACGAGCCAGAGGGCGGCCCGTCCGCCGGCCCCGATCAGACTACGTCGTCGCCGCTTGGGCATGCAGGGCACCTACTCTGGTAGTGGTCCGAGGTCGTACCCGAGTTGTTGTTGCGCGTCCGATGGACTGTGCAGTCTCGGTTGGTGATGGATGCGCACGAGCGCACCCCTTTCCGAGGGAGAACGGTCGAATGCAGAAACGACAGCGCGCCTCAGCGTTTCGCGAGCCAGGCCTCGGCCTCCTGCGACTGCAGGGACAGGGCCTTGCCGATGAACGGCTCGGCGGCTTCGGCGACCATCTTGCCCACGAACGGGATGTTGGCCTTGACCACACAGTGCACGTGCACATCGGTGGACCCGCCCTGCGGGGTGAGGGTCTGGGTGGCGGAGCCCGAGACCGGCAGCGCGCCCACGGAGATCTCGGTGCGCACGATCCGGATCCCGTCCACGTCCGGGGTGTGGTAGGTGTCCACCTGGGTGAGCTGCACCGATGAGCCCACGAACTTCCGGGCCATCTCCGGCAGCCGGTCCGCGGCCATGGTCCGCACCGTGGTCACGGCGAACTGCGCCTCCACGTCCCCGGCGACCTCCACCGAGTCCAGGGTGGCCCCGGCGCGGTGGGTCACGTGCCGGATGAACTCCTCGTCGGTGAAGGTCACCACGACCTGGTCGAGGGGAGCGGGGACGGTGGTGGAGGCGGTGACGGCCATGGAGGACTCCTCGGTAGCGGCTGATCGGCAGGGGCGGTTGCGTGCTCCCATGGTAGGCGGGCGCCCGCAGCCCGAGCTGTGGCCTGCGCTGTGGGCTCCGCACGGGTCCCTGTCGGGGCCCGGGAGTAAGCTGGGACCCGCGAACGTTGGCTCCGACAGCCTCTGTGCTCCACCAGCACCCCACTCAGCGTCCCAGGAGACTGCTCACCCTTGACATCGGTCACCACCATTGAAGGTGGGGACTCCCGAGGATCACTCCCCGAGGGTTTCTGCTTCACGGACAGGCGCTCGTTCACGCTAAGCGTGGGCGAGACTTCTCCCGTCTCCACAGACTGCAACCGCCAGCCCGGCGGCCAGAATATTGCGTGCAGCGTTGATGTCTCTGTCGTGAGTAGCACCGCACTTACATGTCCAGAAGCGGACGTTCAAAGGCATGCGGCCTGCTGCCGTGCCGCATGCCGAACACAGTTGCGTGGACGGAAACCACCGATCGATGACGACCACATTCCGTCCGTACCAGCGTGCCTTGTACTCCAACATCGACCGGAACTCGGTCCACGAGGCGTCGCGGATTCCTCGATTGAGCCCGGCTTTGCGTCGCCCACCTGCTGCGGACATCGCGGCGGTGGGCAAGTCCTCGATAACGACCGTTTGGTTCTCACGGATCAATCTCGTGGACACGTTATGAAGAAAATCACGCCGCCGGTCCGCGATGCGCGCTTCGATGCGGGCAACCTTGAGGCGGGTTTTTTCGTGGTTTGCCGAGCCCTTCTGTCGTCGAGCCATGTCGCGTCGGACGCGGGCGAGACGGGCGGATTCCTTGCAAGTATGGCGAGGATTGGCGATTTTTTCCCCAGTAGACAGGACCGCGAAAGATCTGAGGCCCATGTCCACCCCGACAGCGGACCGGGCCTCAGGAAAAGGTGCAACTGTAGTCGCAGTGAGAAGACAGACGTGCCACCTCCCAGCTCGATCGCGGGACACCGTTACGGTGGACGGGACTGCATGCTCGGGCAAGGGCCGAGACCATACGATGTTAAGAGGGTCGGACATCTTTGCCAACGTCAGTTCCCCGTTGCACCACCGAAAAGCGCTCGCTGTGTACTCCGCCGAATGCCGAGATGCTCGGCGGGATTTGTACTTCGGGTATCCGGTGCGCTTGGCCCAGAATCCCATGAATGCTTTCTGAAGATGTCGAAGCGTCTGCTGGAGCGGCACGCTGGACACTTCACTAAGCCACTTGTACTCTTCGGTCCTCTTCCACTGCGTGAGCAGCGCGGAGGTGTCTGCGTAGTCAAGGGTCTTGCGCTCAGTTGCCCAAGCGCGAGTGCGTTCCTCCAGTGCCTTGTTGTAGACCACGCGCACGCACCCAAACGTTCTCATCAGAAAGCTCGCCTGCTCAGCGGTGGGATAGAAGCGATACTTGTACGTCCGCTTCGTCATCGACCCGACCATGCTCATATTCTTCCGCACTATATTGCCAAATCCACCTATGCGAAGGGAGAAGGTGCACACCCTCCACTGTGGATGGTGGAGTAGTTGCGCCTAGCTATCAGATGAATTTGTCCGGACTGCTCGCCGCCCTCGGGGCGGAGCGTTCCTTCGCCAATCTCCGCACCCAGGCCGGCCTGCCGCCGGGGGAGCGCAGCGCCGAGACCGTGATCAGCGCCCCGGACGGGATGCGCGCGGTGCTCACGGCCCAGCTGCGCGGCGCCCTCGACGACGCACCCGCCCCGGCCGGCTCCCGCGCCCCGGTGCTGCTGGCCGTCACCGCGACCGGCCGCGAGTCCGAGGACCTCGCCGCCGCCCTGGGCGCGTACCTGCCGGCCGAGGAGGTCGCGGAGTTCCCGGCGTGGGAGACCCTGCCGCACGAGCGGCTCTCGCCCCGCTCGGACACGGTGGGCCGCCGACTGGACGTGCTGCGCCGGCTGGCCGGCAAGGACGCCGAGCGCCCGCTGCGGGTGGTCACGGCCCCGGTCCGCTCCGTGCTGCAGCCCGTCGTCGAAGGCCTGGGGGACATGGCCCCGGTGCGCTTCGCCCGGGGTGAGGAGCTCGACTTCGACGCCGCCGTGACCTCCCTCGCCGAGGCCGCGTACGCCCGGGTGGACATGGTCACCCGGCGGGGGGAGTTTGCCGTGCGCGGCGGGATCATCGACGTGTTCTCGCCGGTCGAGGACCACCCGGTGCGGATCGAGTTCTTCGGGGACGAGGTGGACGAGCTGCGCTGGTTCGCTGTGGCCGACCAGCGCACCCTGACCACCGGGGACCACCCGGAGCGGCTCGTGGCCCCGCCGTGCCGCGAGGTGCTCATCACCCCGTCCGTGATGTCCCGGGCCGCGAAGCTCAGGAACTCCCTGCCCGGCGCGGAGTCCATGCTCGAGCGGATCGCCGGCGGCATCTACGTGGAGGGCATGGAGTCCCTCGCACCGCTGCTGGTGGACGGCCTGGTGCCCATGCTGTCCCTGCTCCCGCCCGGCTCCCTCGTGGCGGTCATGGAGCCGGAGAAGGTCCGCACCCGCGCCCACGACCTCGTGGCCACCAACGAGGAGTTCCTCCTCGCCGCGTGGGACTCCGCCTCGGACGGGCAGTCCGCGCCCATCGACATCACCTCTGCCGAGCACGTCGTCCGGAACGACGACGGCGAGGGCCGCACCCTGGCCTCCGGGTCCTTCCAGACCCTCGCCGAGGCCCGGGCCACCGCGCTGGACACCGGTCTCGGCTGGTGGGCCGTCACCGCGCTCAACGTCAACGCGGTGGCCGGTCAGGACGTGGTCGCGGACACCGCCGCGGAGGACATCGCCCTCATCGACTCGGACGCCGACACCCTCACCGTGGCCGCCCGGGACCCGCTGGGCTTCCACGGGGACGTCGAGGCGATGCTCGAGTTCCTGCAGGGGCGGGTGTCGGACGGCTGGCGCGTCGTCGCCGTCACGGAGGGGCCCGGTCCGCTGGCCCGGATCGCGGAGCTGCTGCACGAGGCCGGGATCCCCGCCGCCCGCCGCGAGACCCTCGCCGAGCAGCCGCAGCCCGGGATCGTGGAGCTCACCACCGCCGTGGCGGGCAAGGGCTTCGCCCTGGACGGGCCGCGGATCGTGCTGCTCACCGAGGCGGACCTGCTGGGCAAGGCCAGCCCCTACACCACCAAGGACATGCGCAAGCTGCCGGTGCGGCGCAAGCGCAACGCCGTGGACCCCCTGGCGCTGAGCCAGGGCGACTTCGTGGTGCACGAGCAGCACGGCATCGGCCAGTTCGTGGAGCTCATCCAGCGGCCCATCGCCGGGGCGATGATCAAGCCCGGCCAGCCCAAGCCCGTGCGCGAGTACCTGGTCCTCGAGTACGCCCCCTCCAAGCGCAACGGCCCGCGGGACCGCCTGTTCGTGCCCACCGACCAGCTGGACCAGGTCACCAACTACGTGGGCGGCGAGACCCCCACCCTGTCCAAGATGGGCGGGACGGACTGGAACAAGACCAAGCGCGCCGCCAAGAAGGCCGTCCGGGACATCGCCAACGAGCTGATCCGCCTGTACTCGGCGCGGATGGCCTCCCGCGGGCACGCCTTCGCGGAGGACACTCCGTGGCAGCGCGAGCTCGAGGAGGCGTTCCCCTACATCGAGACGCCGGACCAGCTGACCACCATCGACGAGGTCAAGGCGGACATGGAGCGGGAGGTCCCCATGGACCGGCTGATCTCCGGGGACGTGGGCTACGGCAAGACCGAGGTGGCGGTGCGCGCGGCGTTCAAGGCCGTGCAGGACGGCAAGCAGGTCGCCGTGCTCGTGCCCACCACGCTGCTGGCCCAGCAGCACGCCGAGACGTTCACCGAGCGCTTCTCCGGCTTCCCGGTGCGCCTGGCCGCCCTCTCCCGGTTCCAGACCGCCAAGGAGACCAAGGAGACGCTCGCCGGGCTCAAGGACGGGACGATCGACGTGGTGATCGGCACGCACCGGCTGCTGTCCAAGGAGGTCCAGTTCAAGGACCTGGGACTGGTGGTGATCGACGAGGAGCAGCGCTTCGGCGTGGAGCACAAGGAGAAGCTCAAGGCGATGCGCACCAACGTGGACGTCCTGGCGATGTCCGCGACCCCGATCCCGCGCACCCTCGAGATGTCGCTGACCGGCATCCGCGAGACCTCCACCCTCGCCACCCCGCCGGAGGAGCGCCACCCCGTGCTCACCTACGTGGGCGCCTACACCGACAAGCAGGTCTCCGCGGCCGTGCGGCGCGAGCTCATGCGCGAGGGCCAGGTGTTCTACATCCACAACCGGGTGTCCTCGATCGAGCGCAAGGCCAAGGAGATCGCCGAGCTCGTGCCCGAGGCGCGGATCGCCGTGGCGCACGGCCAGATGTCCGAGTCCCGGCTCGAGCAGATCATCGTGGACTTCTGGGAGAAGAAGTTCGACGTCCTGGTGTGCACCACCATCGTGGAGACCGGCCTGGACATCGCCAACGCCAACACCCTGATCGTCGACGGCGCGGACCGCTACGGGCTCTCGCAGCTCCACCAGCTGCGCGGGCGCGTGGGCCGCGGCCGGGAACGGGCCTACGCCTACTTCCTGTACCAGGCGGAGAAGCCGCTCTCCGAGACGGCTCTGGAGCGGCTCAAGGCCGTCGCCGCCCACAACGAGCTCGGCGCCGGCATGCAGCTGGCCGTCAAGGACCTCGAGATCCGCGGCGCCGGCAATCTGCTGGGCGGGGAGCAGTCCGGGCACATCGCCGGGGTGGGCTTCGACATGTACCTGCGCCTGGTCGGCGAGGCCGTCGCCGAGTACCGCGGCGAGGAGGACGAGCGGCCCACCGAGATGAAGATCGAGCTGCCGGTCAACGCCTACCTGCCGCACGACTACGTCCCGGGGGAGCGGCTGCGCCTGGAGGCCTACCGCAACCTCGCCAACGCCGCCACGGCGGAGGCGATCCAGGAGGTCGCCGACGAGCTGGTGGACCGCTACGGCGACGTGCCCGAGCCCGTGCAGAACCTGCTCGAGGTCGCCCGCTTCCGGGTGACCGCCCGCGCCGCCGGCCTCACCGACGTCGCGGCCCAGGGCAACGTGGTCCGCTTCGCCCCGGCGGACCTCCCCGAGTCCCGGCAGATGCGGCTCACCCGCCTCTACCCGGGCGCGCAGGTCAAAGCGGTGCCCGGCACCGACACCTTCCAGGTGCTCATCCCCAAGCCCAAGACCGAGCGGATCGGCGGCAAGGACCTCGTGGACGGCGCGGTGCTCGCCTGGGCCCGCGGTGTGGTCGAGGCGGTCTTCGCGAAGGAGCCGGCCACGGCCTGATCCGTCGGTGCGGCGGCCGCCGTCCGGGCCACCGGGCACGGAAAAGGTCCCCTCCCGCGGTGGGAGGGGACCTTTTCCGTGCGATCCGTGGTCGGGCCCGTCGTCGTCGGACCCGGCGCGGCCCTACTCGACGTTCTTGCCGTACTTGTCGCCGTGGTGGACGGCCGCGGTCTTGGCGTCGCGCTCGCGGGCGTCGCGGGGGCCGTCGTCGAACGCGGCGGCGGTGCGGCCCCGCCCCATCTCGGGGACCTCGGTGGTCGAGGGGACGTCCATGAGGACCGTGCGGCCGCCGAAGGCCTTCTTGGCGGTGCTGTTCTGCAGGATGCCCACCGGGATGAGCAGCGCCAGGGCGTAGAGGCCCAGGCCGAGGATCCAGATCAGCGGGCTGTTGGGGTAGCTGGCGAAGGCGATGAAGCTGCCGATCATGATGGCCATGCACAGGACGAGGAACACGAAGTTGTTGACCGTGCGTCCCTGGCCGGAGTGCGAGCGCACGGTGGCGCCGCCGCTGCGGCCGGTCGACGCGTCCGCCGAGGCGCTGGTGGAGGACTGGGCTCTGTTGGCCATGGATCTAACCCTTCTGGCGGTGGGAGGCGGCCGGTCACGGGCGGCCGCGAAGCATTCCCGGCCAGTCTAGTCGCACCGACCGACGCCCGGATGCTCCGCGCGACCGCCTCGTCCGCAACGCCGACGGCCCCCTGCCGCGGGTGCGGGAGGGGGCCGTGCGTCGTCGTGCGGGACGGTCTACTGGGTCGCCTTGCCCAGGGTGTCGTTCTTGTGCTCGGCACGGACCTCGGCGTCCCGGGTGCCGATGTTGCGGGGTGGGTCCGGGAAGGCCGCCGCGGTGGTCGGCTCGCCGGCGACCTCCGTGCTCGGCGGGACGTGCATGAGGATGGTGCGCCCGCCCTCGGCCTTCTTCGCGGTGCTGTTCTGCAGGATGCCCACGGGGATCAGCAGTGCCAGGGCGTAGAGGCCCAGGCCGACGATCCAGATCAGCGGGCTGTTCGGGTAGCTGGCGAAGGCGATGAAGCTGCCGATCATGATCGCCATGCACAGGACGAGGAAGACCAGGTTGTTGACCGTGCGTCCCTGGCCCGAGTGGGAGCGGACGGTGGCGCCGCCGCTGCGGCCGCTGGGCGTCGCGTCCGCAGCGGTGCTGGTGGACGACTGGGCTCGGTTGGCCATGGATCCAATCCTTCTGACGGTGGGAGCGGCCGGCCACGGCGGCCGCAGGGCGTTCGGGGCCAGTCTAGTCGTTCGGGCGCGGCCCGCGGCGGTGCCCGGTGGAGGGCGCGGCGGGCTCAGCCGAGGAGGGCGGGACCGCTGCTGGCGCCGATCCGGGAGGCGCCGGCCTCGATCATCGCAAGGGCGTCCTCGCGGGTGCGGATCCCGCCGGAGGCCTTGACGCCGATGTCCGGACCCACCGTTGCGCGCATCAGCCGCACGTCCGCCACGGTGGCCCCGGCGGTCGAGAAGCCCGTGGAGGTCTTCACATAGTCTGTGCCGGCGGCCACGGCGGCCTCGCAGGCCAGGACCTTCTGCTCGTCGGTCAGCAGGCACGTCTCGATGATCACCTTGAGCCGGGCCCCGCCCTGGTGGGCGGCCTCGGCGACGGCGCGCACGTCCGTCTCGACCCGCTCGCGCTCGCCGGCGCGGGCGGCGGCGATGTCGATGACCATGTCGATCTCGTCGGCCCCGGCGAACACGGCCGTGGCGGTCTCGAACGCCTTGACCTCCGTGGCGGACGCGCCCAGCGGGAAGCCGACCACGGCGCAGGTCAGCACGTCGCTGCCCGCGAGCTGCTCCCGCACGAACGGCGTCCACAGCGGGTTGGTGCACACCGAGGCGAACCCGTACTGCCTGGCCTCAGCGCACAGGGTGGCGATCTGCTCACGGGACGCCTCCGGCTTGAGCAGGGTGTGGTCGACGTAGGAGGCGAGCTGGGGGGTGGTCACGGGAGGCCTTTCGACAGAGCGGGCGGGTCGCGCCCAGCCTACCCACGGAGTCCTTGAAGTTGTGGCTCTGACCCCGCGGGCAATGCCCGCGCGGAAGGCGTCGAGGCGGGCCAGCGGTGCCACGCTGCGGGTGCCCAGACGCGCCGAGAGACAGGGTGGTGCGGCAACTGACGCACGAGCCACTGGCATGGCGTCCCAGGACACCGCCGATCATGCTCCGCCGCTGCCGGTACACCGGTTGCGCACACGTGCGACGCCAGGACATGTCCAGGGCCTCCGAGCCCATGGCGAAGGCACCGGGACGGGACTACTCGACCGTGACCGACTTCGCCAGGTTGCGCGGCTGGTCCACGTCGTAGCCCTTGGCGCTGGCGAGGGCGAGGGCGAAGATCTGCAGTGGGACCGTGGTGAGCAGCGGTGCGAGGAGCGCCGGGGACGCTGGAACGTAGAAGACATGCTCCGAGCAGGTGTCGATCGAGGTGTCGCCCTCCTCTGCGATGACGATCGTCACGGCACCGCGCGCGCGGATCTCCTGGATGTTGGAGAGCACCTTGGCGTGCAGGGAATCCCGTGCATTCGGTGACGGCATGACCACCACGACGGGCTGTCCCGCCTCGATGAGCGCGATCGGGCCGTGCTTGAGTTCACCTGCGGCGAAGCCCTCGGCGTGAATGTAGGCGAGCTCCTTGAGCTTGAGCGCTCCCTCCATGGCCACCGGGAAGCCCACATGGCGTCCGAGAAAGAGTACGGACTTCGCGTCCGACATGTCCGCACCGAGCTGCTTGATCTTCTCGGCGTCGTCGAGGATGACCTGGATGGTGGCGGGGATCTCCGAGAGGTCCGCGAGCACGCCGGAGATCTCGTCTCGGCACTTGTTGCCGCGCAGCTGGGCGAGGTAGAGGCCCAGGAGGTAGGCCGCGGTGATCTGGGCTAGGAACGCCTTGGTCGAGGCGACGGCGATCTCGGGGCCGGCGTGCGTGTAGAGCACGGCGTCCGATTCGCGGGGGATCGTGGAGCCGTTGGTGTTGCAGATCGCCACGACCTTGGCCCCCTGCTCTCGGGCGTACCGGACGGCCATGAGCGTGTCCATGGTCTCGCCGGACTGCGAGACGGCGACCACGAGGGTCTTCTCGTTTACGATCGGATCCCGGTAGCGGAACTCGTGGGAGAGCTCCACCTCGGTGGGGATCCGGCACCAGTGCTCAATGGCGTACTTGGCGACCTGTCCGGCGTACGCAGAGGTTCCGCAGGCGAGCACCACGATCTTGTCGACGGAGCGCAGGATCGACTCGTCGATGCGGAGCTCGTCGAGGACGAGGTCGCCCGAGACGTCGGACCGCCCGAGAAGTGTCTGGGCGACGGCATCCGGCTGATCGTGGATCTCCTTCTCCATGAAGGAGTCGAAGCCGCCCTTCTCGGCCGCGGCGGCGTCCCAGCTGACGTGGAACTCTGTGCCCTCGGCGGGGGCGCCGAAGAAGTCGGTGATGGTGACGTCGTCGGGCGTGATGGTGACGATCTGGTCCTGGCCGAGTTCGACGGCGCGGCGCGTGAAGTCGATGAAGCCCGAGACGTCCGAGCCGAGGAAGTTCTCGCCGTCGCCGAGTCCGACCACGAGCGGGGAGTTGCGGCGTCCGGCGACGACGGTGCCGGGCTGGTCCCGGTGGATGGCGAGCAGGGTGAAGGCACCCTCGAGGCGCTGGCAGGCCTGCTGCAGGGCCAGGGTCAGGAGGTCGCCCTCGGCGCCGCTCTCGACGAGTGCACGGTAGAGGCGGCCAACGAGCCCGGCGGCGACCTCGGTGTCGGTGTCCGAGAGAAAGATCAGGCCCTCACCGGCGAGTTCGGCCTTGAGCTCGGCGAAGTTCTCGATGATCCCGTTGTGGATCAGTGCGAGCTTCCCGTCGTCGGCGAGGTGGGGGTGCGCGTTCTGGTCGGTGGGTCCGCCATGGGTCGCCCAGCGGGTGTGGCCGATACCGGTCAGTGAGGGCGGCAGCGGGTCGGCGGTCAGCTCGTCCACGAGGTTGCTCAGCTTGCCCGCCTTCTTGCGCGACTCGATGCCGTCGGCGGTGATCACCGCCACGCCTGCGGAGTCGTACCCGCGGTACTCGAGGCGCCGGAGGCCCTCCATGACGACGTCGAGCGCTCGGTGCTGCGCTCCGGACGGCTCGTTCTCGAATGCCGGAGCGGCTGAATTCAGCGCCGACGATGACTGGCCGTTATTCCGGCCTGCATATCCCACAATTCCACACATGACCTCGAGCTTACTGGTGCCGGTATTTGTGAAATAGTGTGACGTGCCTTGAGCGAATACATGTTGTTGCTCCAGCGGTACGGAAAAGTAGTACGCCACTGCTGGTAATGCTGCGTCATTAGGAGGGCCGGTTGATCTGTATCGGAAAAAACTTGGTTGTCGAGTGCAGGTGCACGACTCCGCGGGGGATCAGGAATTGTTGATCGGAAAGCATCACTGAATAGTGCCTTCGCTCGGACTGAAAACTGAAGGCATTACTGGGTGGAATTTTTGGACAAGGGGCCCAACACCCGCTTGTATTGTGCTCAGGCCAAGGGCAGCACTGATTCTGCTCGCTGGCTGAGGCATTCTCTTCCCCGGCAGCAGTGATCGCACGGCTTGTGCGCCTGGAGCCCTGCGCTCAGCCGCCCAGCGCTTGCCTCATGGCCTCGTATGCCGGGGTCGGGCGCCCGTCGTCGAACAGGAAGTCGTTGCCCTGGCGCAGTTTGCCGTGGCCGTCGATCCACCAGTTGTAGCGGTCGTCCACGCCCCAGGTGGTGTACGAGACGCAGGTACGTGAACGCAGGCAGGTGGCCAGCACTGCGGCGTACTGCTCGGCCTGGGCCTCCGTTCCTCGGTCGTCCGTGACGTCGTTCTCCGAGATGCGGACGCGGAACCCGGCGTCCTCGAAGAGATCGAGCGTATCGCTGAGGTCGTCGGCGGGAATGGCGTCGGTGTCGAGATCGTAGACATGGGCCTGGAGGCCGACGCCGTAGATGTGACCGCCCTGAGCGTTGGTCTCGAGGGCGAGCTCGAGCAGAGCGTCCTGGCGGTCACCCGGCACGTCCGCCCCGTTCTCGTTGATGAACTGCTTGACGTCGGGATCGGCGGCGTGGACGGCCTTGGAGACGACCGCCGGATAGTCGGGTCCGAAGACCCGGTACCAGACGTGCTCCTGAAGCCTGGTCCCCTGATCGACGTCGAACGGCTCGTTGACGACGTCGAGCGAGTCCAGTCGCCCCTTGAAGTGCGTCACCACGGTGGTGACGTAGTCCAGGAGCACCTCGCCGCTCGCGCGGCGCTCCTCCTCGGTGCCGGCCGGGAGCTCCTGCATCCAGCGGGGCAGGGCCTCGCCGAACGCGATGGTGTGCCCGTGCACCGCCATGCCCTTGCTCTCGGCGATCGCGAGGATCGCGTCGGCCTCCTCGAAGGTGTACACGCCCTGCTGCGGGGAGAGGTACTGGGGTTTCATCGCGTTCTCCGGCGTGACGGCGCCGAAGTTGCCGATGAGCTCCTGCGCGTAGTCGGAGTCCGAGACCAGCGGCCCCAGTGCCACCGCGGCGCCGATCCTGAAGCCCGGCCGTTCCCGGTCGGCGAGGGCCTGCAGCCCGTCCTCCGACCGCTCGGCCCGCGCCACCGCCGGGCCTGCGGCGGCCAGCGGTGCCCCTTCCGGCGCGGTGGCGGTGAGGGAGTCGACCTGGAAGGAGCCGTCCTCGCTCGACAGCCCCAGCCAGAGCTCTCCCGACTCGAACACCCCGCCGTAGGGCAGCGAGGACACGGTGTCCCCGTCGTCCGCGATCTCGAGCGTGTCCCCGGACCGGCGCACCGTGAGCGTGGCCTCCGGGTCCGAGACCGTGACGTGCTCCTCGTACACCGGCCAGGGTTCATTAACATCCTCCTGCGGCGAACCGTCGAAGACCTCGATCTCGAGGTCGTCGCCGCGCAGGGTGAGCCGCAGGCCCGCCGGCTGGATCCGGAACTCGTCGGCGATCACCGGAGGGCTGTCGTAGATGGCCCAGGAGGCATCGCCGGTCACGTCGGAGAAGGAGGCGCTGAGAGTGAAGTCCCCCTCGGCCACCAGGTGCGTTCCGGCCAGGTTGAGCGCCGGGTTCGGCTGGCCGCCCCCGCCGTCCTGCTCGACGATGCGCCGCGCGGTGGACGAGACCTCCAGGACGTCGCCGCCGTTCGTCACCCCCGGCACGTGCTGCCAGTCCTGCTGGAGCAGGTCGACGGCAACGTCGGGCCCGGGCGCCGGATCGTTGGGGGAGCACCCCACGACGGCGAGCAGCAGACCGGACGCCATCACGGCCAGGACCCGTGTGTGCCCGGCCCTCAGGGCCGCCACCAGCGGACGTCGTCGAGGTAGGCCAGCAGCTCGGTGTCCCCGGTCACGTAGACCTGCAGGCTCGCCGTCGCGACGTCGGCCGAGCTCGGCGAGTACGTCAGGTCGACGTCGGTGACGCCCGCGTCGGAGCTGGCCAGCTTCCACTGCCCGGAGATCCAGTTGCCGTCGGCGTCGTACTCGTCGATGTACCAGCCGACGTCACCGGTGGTGCGATCCCTGATGTCGAGGTGCGCCGAGATGCGGTAGTCGCCCGGCGTCACGTCGACCAGCGGCGAGAACAGGTGGACGTTGGCCGCCGTCCCCTGCACCTTCACCGAGTTCACCGGGTTGGCCGGGGAGCCGTTGCCGGCGTCGTCGGCCACGACGGCCGTCGCGGCGTCGGTCCTCCAGCCATCGGCGATGCCGGCGTCGAAGGTGCCGTTGGCCACCAGGTTGGCGGCGGGCGGTGGCGGGGTCTCGGCGCCGAGGGCCAGCAGCTCGACGTTGTCCAGATGGGCCGTGATCCCGGTCCCCTCGACGATCACCTGAAGACTGGCCTCGGCGACGTCCGTCGAACTCGGCGTATAGGCGAAGTTGAGCTCCTGCACCCACCGGGAGTTCTCCTGCGTCTTGTACTGCCCGGAGACCCAGTTCCCGGCCGCGTCGTACTCGTCGATGTAGAACGCCACCTCGCCCGAGGTCAGCGAGGAGACGTCGAGGAAGGTCTTGTACAGATAGTTCGTCCCCGGGGTGACGGCGACCTGGGGTGAGAACAGGTGCGACGGGGTCGCACCTGACACGAGCTTCACCGACCTCGTGGGATCGGGGTAGCTGCCGCTGCCGCCGGCATCCGCCGTGATGGTCGCGGGAGCATCGGTCCGCCACCCCTCGCCGACGCCCGCGTTGAAGCTGGCGTTGGGCATCTTGTTGGGGGTGCCGGACACGAGGCCTTCGGAGACGTTGACGTTCTCGATCTCCCCGGCCGCCACCTTGGTCTGCACGTAGGCGGCGAGCTCGTCCAGCTCCGCCGTCCCGTACTCGAAGGCATCGGGGTCCTGGCTCGGATCCGCGGCGATCTCGTGGAAGGTGAACACGACCCAGGTGTCGTTGGCGATCGCCTCGTCGACCTTCGCCTTCAGGGTCTCGACGGGGGTGACCCCCTCCTGGACCGGGACGTTCTGCAGCAGGTAGTCGCTGTACGGCCAGTAGTTGCTGCCCGTGTCGGCGAAGCCCCGCATCGAGCTGTAGTACTTGGCCGCTGTGGCCATGACCGTCTGGTCGTAGTCGCCGTACGGCGGGGCGAACGCGGTCGCGTTGATGCCGCGCGCAGCGAGGGCGGACTTGCTGCCGGCCAGTTCCGCATCGATCTCGGCGGGCGTCAGCCTGTTGTCCTGGCAGCCGTTGCCGGCGCTCGCCAGGCACCGGTGGGAGGCGGTGTGCGAGCCGATCTCCCAGCCGTAGGTGTTCTGCAGCTCCTGGATCTGGTCCCAGGTCATGTACGGGACGCTGGGATTCGCCCGGCACGAGTTCGGCACGGTGGTGATGCCGACGCAGTCCGTGGGGACGTAGTTCGTGCCGGTGAGCCCGTGCTTCTGCAGCGTGGGTGCGGCCTCGGTGAGGGAGCTGAGGAAGCCGTCGTCGAAGGTGAAGGACACCAGCGGCGAAGGCTCCGGGTTCGCCACGGCGGCGTGCGCCGTCGTCGGTGTCAGCAGCCCCGCGGTCAGTGCCAGCACCGCCCCTGCCGCTGCGGCGAGCCTGGCGCCCGACCGTGGGAAGCGGAACCTGCTTCTGCTCATGGCATTCTCCGGTTTCTTCCGGGTGGCCGGCAGAGCCGGATCACACTGTTGGGGGCCATCACGAGCCCTGGAGCTGCTCGAACGCTGGTGCGACCGGCTGGACCTCGATGCCGCTCTCGTCGATGAGCCGCAGCTGATCGGCGAAGACGTCGGTGCTGATGTTGTTCCGGTCCGCGAGGATCGCCTCCTGCTCAGTCCAGGACGAGTCGGGATCCGCGACCTGGTGGTAGACGAGGATCAGCCAGCCGTTCGCCCGAGACGTCTCGGCGAGCGCTGCGGCCAGCTCGTCCTGCGTGGTCTCGTTGGTCACGTAGTAGACCTTGAGATCGTGCGTGTCGAGATTCTGCCGGGTGTTGATGCCGTGCTTCGTGCTGCGCACGATGTCGAAGTACTTGCTCGCATGCCAGTCGACCTGGGGGTCCGACCGTCCGTACGGGGGTGCCAGGTTGTCGGTGCCGAGACCGGCCTCCTCCAGCATCTCGTCACCCTGCCGCATCTGCTCCTCCAGCCGGTCGGCGCCGATCGAGGTGAGATCGACGTGCTCGTAGCTGTGCGCGGCGATCTCGTGCCCGGCCTCGTGCATCTGCCGCACCTCGGCGGCCGTCATGAAGTCCGGGGTCTCGAGGGAGCTGGGGTTGACGTACTGGGTGGACCGGAACCCGTGCTCGTCCATCAGGGGCAAGGCGTGGTCGTAGATCGACTGCCAGCCGTCGTCGAACGAGATCGACACCATGGGCTGGTCCCAGCGGAGGGGGCCCTCCTTCGTGACATCGACCAGCGAGTGGTCGCGCACTCCGGTGGTGCCGTTGCCGTGCGAGACCAGGGTGACCACGGCCGTCGTCGCACCCTTGGGAACCTGGAAGGACTTCTTGATCCTCGTCCACTCACCTGCCGGCGGCACCGTCGCCAGGTGGTGGAACTCGCGCTCACCGTCGGCGCGCACGAACTCCGCCACGACGTCCGCCTTGCGCTCGGACCGGTAGGTCGCCCCGAACTCGAAGTACTGGTCAGGAGTCACCGGGACCGGCTGGTACTCCCACTTCGCCTCGCCGTCCTGGTAGTTCGCGATGCGGGTCCAGAGGAAGCTGCCGTCCTCGTCCTGGCCGCGGCCGGACTCGACCGTCGACGCTCCGGAGGTGTACGGAGACCATGAGTCGGGTGCGCCCGGCTGGGGGCCGGTGAACTCGGGGTTGGGAACGAGGTTGGGGCCCGTCGCCGCGGCGGGCGGCAACCGGACGTCGTCCGCCGCCTCGAGGTACGCGCCCTCGACCGTGAGGGTGCCCTTCGAGGCGACCCGGAAGACGTACTCCACCGCGGTCACCGTGTCCGCGCTGTCGAACGCGTCGCTCACCGTGAACGGGAGCTCGCTCGGCCGCTCGAGCTGGTTCGGCAGCTGCTCCAGAGTCACACTGCCGTCGGCGTGGTGCCGGCGGACCAGCAGCGTGAAGTCCGTGCTGCTGGTGGTGAAGGCCTTGAACAGATAGGTCTCGTTGGGCTCGACCTCCACCCGTGGGCTCGTCAGCGTCACATCGCCCGAGCCGTACCGGGCGACGTCCAGCTGCAAGGCCTGGGCCTGGTCGCGCACCTGCCCGTCGACCAGCTCCAGCGAAGCCTGGGCGTCACCGCTGCGGCTGATGTTCCAGTCGACCGCGGACTCAGCGGCCGCCGACACTCCCGAAGCCGGGGCGCCCTCCGCAGTCGGTTGGAGCGGGGGGAGCAGGTTCGAGCCGGGCCGCGCCTGAGCGATGCCGTCCGTCCCCGCGGTGTACAGCATCCATCCGCTGGTGATGAGGGCTGCCACCAGGGAGACGACGACGAGCGGATTGAACATCACCCTGCGGAACCATCCACGCTCACGCACCACTGGCCACCTCCACACTGCCGGCCCGTTCCGGGGACTTCCACGTGTTGATCTCAGGGCGCTTGAACAGGCCCTGCGCGTTCGCGATGCAGCGGATCGCCGCCGTCAGCTGGATCAGGTCCATGATGTAGAACAAGAAGTACGCCGTCGGTGCATAGATCGACAACCGGGCGCGTTCGCGCCTCGACAGGTTCTCGTCCATCCAGACCGTCAGCAGGGTGTATGCGGTGATGGTTGCGTATGCGCCGATCACCAGGCCCGCCGTCTGCGTGGCCAGCGACCAGTAGACCGCATACGACAGGGCGAGGGGTGAGACGAGCAGCGTGAACTCGCTGAGCAGCGCCATCGGCATGCGGTAGTAGGTCAGCGTGCGGGTGTACCGGCGGCTCGGGTTGAGCACCAGGCCGCGGTATTTGATGAGGTTCTGGAGGCTTCCGTACTTCCAGCGGTAGCGCTGCTTGGCCAGCGCCCGGAAGGTGAGGACCCCCTCGGTCTTGGCGACCACGTCCGCGCCGTAGATCATGCGGAAGCGTCGGTTGCCCAGGTTGGTGATCTTCGCGCTCAGCCCGATGTCCTCGGTGAGGGTGTCCGTGTCGTAGAAGTCGACCTTGCGCAGCACGCTCATCCGGTAGGTGGAGGCCACTCCACCGACCACGAATTCGCAATTGAGCATCGAGTAGAGCTTTTTGGAGCGGTATCCGATCATGTGCTCGAAGCGCTGCAGGATGCCCAGCGCTGTCGGCTCTTCCAGGATCTGCACGTTGGCGGCAACACCGGCCACATACGGGTCATCGAAGTAGGACAGGGCATTCATCATGGCGTCCGGTTCGATGATCGAGTCGGCGTCGAATGTCATGACGAACTGGCCGCGAGCGTACTGGCGAAGCGCAGCGTTGAGGGCTCCGCCCTTGCCGACGTTCTCGGGCATCTCCACGATGCGCAGGTCCAGGTCGGGGTGCTGCATCTGGTAGTCGAGGACCAGCTGACCGGTGCGGTCTGTGGAGGCGTCGTCGGCGACGAGGACCTCGTAGAAGGGATAGGTGCTGCGCCGCAGGGAGTCGAGCGTCCGGACGATCACGGCCTCCTCGTTGTGAGCGGCGATGACGACGGAGATGAGCCCGGGCACCTCTGGAGGGCCAGAGCGGCTCCAGATGGCCGTCGCCGCGCACTCCGGCTCGCTCGCGTTCGGGAGCCGGACCCCACCCCACATGCTCTTCCGCCGCTGTTGCCAGACGTCGTAGAAGTTGGCGCCCACCAGGTACAGACCGAAGTGCACGACGTAGAGGATGCTGACGCCCGCGAACAGCCAGAAGATCACCAGTGCGATGTCCATGCTCACCACCCCGTGGAACTGCCGGCCAACGCGGGGACGCGGCGCGGGGTCTTTGCGGACGCGGCAGCCGACACCCCGGCCGGCTGCCGGATCCCGTCGAACGTGGTGCTCGTGGCGGCGGCCGGAACGGTCTCGCTCGGCGCCACGGCGCCGGCGCGGCCTGTGCGAACGGCACCACGCCGATACATGGTGACGCCGATGAAGCGGATGACCAAAGTGAGGATCACCAAGGACCAGAGCACCACACTCAGCTGAGCCACGAAACCGAGCAGGCTCTCGAACATCGCTGCGTCCCGGCCGAAGGTCACCTGCCCGGTCACAGTGACCACGTTCCCAACCTGCATCATGAAAAAACCTCCCCTAATACGTGCGTGTCATTTGTTGCGGCGCGGCCCTGGAGCTGGCGGCACTGTTCCGCCGACCCCTGTGCTCCGAGGAGCGCGCAAGGAACTTCAGGTTCAGGGAGCGGAAAGCATGTAGCGCGGACCATGGTGTCGATACTTCCCAGATGTGTCTTCGAGGATTCGATACCGTTGAGCGGTTTCAGAAATCTGATCCCCCGAGCGGGGTCATCGATGAACCGATGTCCGGCCCCTTGGCCGGCGACTGGAACTCTTGCCGGTCCGAGTCGAAACCGGCACCGGGGAACTCCGCGGCACCTCTCTCGGAGGAGCCGGCGTGCTCCACGCTCACGTTGCGCATCGCGTCCGAAATTCTTTTCGTCAATGTCGGAAAAGCCAGTGAACCCGAGTGCATGCGTATCGATGAATTTGCCTGTAGGCATGACGGATCTGTCTGACGAACACATTGCTAGCCCCCCTGAAGCATTACCGACTCTCGTTCGCGAGTCAGTTGGCCCGTCCCCCCGGAAGAACCAACCTCCAGAGAGCATGCAGTATTTGCGCTTGCAGTCATAGGCGGAGCCACGTGACACATAGAGGGCAGCCAATTCAGAAGTATGTATTTGGGATCGTCAATGACTGGATTGGGGGGAGATCGGGACGGCAGGGGCGTCGATACGCTCCAAAAATGTGGGCCGAACTGTGGTCGGGACGATCTCCCGGTGTCCCCCAATTGGCTATGCGCGACTGTGAAGTGTGGTCACATTCGTGACGGTGTGTTGCAGACACAACCGAGTGGCTGTCGCGCTGACTAGGCAAAGCAGTCCCCACGGGCGCATCTGCCCGGATCCGCTGCACTCTGGGAATGGATGCAATTCTATGGGACGACAAGTGGTGCCACGCACGCCTCCCACGTGCCGGACCACGGGGCTCTGGGTGCATGTCATGAGCCGGACGACGGTGTGCATGTCTGTGGCTGCCACGGAGAGCCATGGCTGGGCAGGAGTGGCCCGCGGGGGGCGGGGCGGGCTCAGCCGAGGAGCGCGGGACGGCAGCTCGGCGGCCGTGACCATTCCGTCACCATTACATCAGGAAAGTGTTCGCTAATCCGGAACATTCTGCTACATTCAGTGCACGCGGACCGAAGGTCCGCCTGACCTGCGACGTCGGCGGTTGCTGAGCGGTCGCAGGGGTGCGTCGGGGTACCCCCGGTTCCCCTGACCCCCGCTCCGGCGCGCCCCCGCAATCGTCCCGCGCCCGCGGCGGCGCCGGGGATCCGTCACCGGGCCGTTGCCGTGCGGTGTCCGGTCGGCCACCGGGCGCGCCACCACCGCAGAGCGGTCCCAGGGTGCGGCCGCGGTCGGGACGCCTACCGTGCGTCGTCGGTGCCCGACCCGGAGAGGGCCTCCGTGAGCTGCTTGAGCATCGCGCCCATCCGGAAGCGCTCCGGCACGAGCGGCTCGATCCCGAGCTCCAGCAGCGGCGCGGCCGTCACGGGCCCCACGGTCGCGGCGAGCATTCCGCCGCGGAACGCCGCCAGCAGCTCCTCGTGCAGCCCCAGCTCCTCGGCCGTGCTGAACAGCGCGTCCACGGCCGGGGCGGCGGTGAACGTCACGGCGTCCACCCGCCCGGCCGCGGCCTCGCGCACGAGCACGGGCACCTGCCCGGCGTCGTCGGCGGAGGCCCACCGGTAGGGCGTCACGGTGAGCACGCGGGCCCCGGCGTCGGTGAGCCGGCGGCGCTGGACCACGTCGGCGATCCCGTGCAGCTGCAGACCGATGGTGCGCCCGGTGAGGTCCCCGCCGTGCTCGGCCAGGACGAGGTCCACGAGCCCGGCGGTGGTCTCGTCCGCGGACATCCCGGCGTCCTCCAGGCCCAGGCCGCGCACCGCGCCCCGGCCCTTGGGCCCGCGCACGTAGACGGCGGCCTCTCGCAGGCACAGCAGCAGGTCCGCGTCGAAGCCCTGGGCCACCGCGGCGTCGTGCCAGCGGCGCAGACCGTAGCCGGTGGTCAGCAGCACGAGGTCCGGGCGGTTCTCGAACATCTCCCGGGAGGCGGCCGCGAGCCCGGCGTCCTCGCCGACCGGCTCCACGCGCAGGGCGGGGGCGTGCAGCACGCGGGCGCCGCGGCGCTCGAGTGCGGCGATCTGGTCCTCGGAGCGGCGGTGCGCGGTCACGCCCACCACCCGGCCGGCCAGCGGCAGGTCCTCAGCAGCCATGGGCGGTGACCTCCGCGAGGAACGCGTCCCGCTCGGCGGTCGCCAGGCGGACCACGGGTCCGACGACGACGACGGCGGGCGAGCCGCAGCCCGCCGCCGCGGTGTCCGTGACCGCGGTGGCGAGCGTGCTGATCGTGGAGCGCTGCCGGTCGGTGAAGCCACGCTCCACCACCGCCAGCGGGGTCTTCGGATCGGCGCCGTTGCGGACCAGGCCGGCCACGAGGTGGGGGAGGGTGGCCACGCCCATGAGCACCACGAGGGTGCCCCCGCCTGTGCCGAGGCCGGCGAAGTGGGCGAGCTCCGCCTCGGAGAACGGCACGTGCCCGGAGGCGACCGTGAACATCCGGGAGACCTCGCGGAAGGTCACGGGGATCCCGGCCGCGCCCGGCACCGAGACCGCGCTGGTGATCCCCGGGACCACGTCCACGGGGATGCCGTGGGCGGCGCACGCGGCGAGCTCCTCGGCGCCGCGGCCGAAGACGTAGGGGTCCCCGCCCTTGAGTCGCACCACCGAGCGGCCGGCCAGGGCGTGCTCCACCATGAGGTCCTGGATCTGCGACTGCGGGACCGGGTGGTGGCCGGGGGTCTTGCCGACCGGGACGATCTCGGCGCCGGGGGCCGCGGCGGCCACCGCGCCCGCGGGGGCGAGGCGGTCGACGAACACCACGTCGGCGTCCTGCAGGGCCGCCACGGCGCGCACGGTGAGCAGGTCGTCCGCGCCGGGGCCGCCGCCGACCAGGGTCACCCGGCCGCCGGTGCGGGCCGCGGGCTCCTGCACCACGGGCACGCGGGCGCCGGCCGCGTCCAGGGCCTCGCGCCAGCGCTGCGCCGCCGGGCCCACGACCACGGCGAGCGCGACGCCCGCGAGGTCCGCCGGGCCGAGCAGTGCGGGCTCGGCCACGGCACGGACGGCGGCGCCGGCCGCCTCGTAGCGGCGCCGGGCGCGGCGGGCGTCGTCCGGGGCGCCGAGGACGAGCACCGGGACTCCGGTGAGGTCGGCGGTCAACAGCATGCGGTCCTCCAGGGGGAGAGCGGGGGTCGTGGCGGGCCGGCCGCCACTACCAGGATGCGGCACGCGTGTTACAGCACGGTTGCCCCCGTGACGCCGCGTGACGCCGGCGACCGCTGCGGGCCGTGTTTCGTAGGCTGGGATCCATGACGACCTCCGACGCCCCCGTCCTGCTCGCCTGCGCCCACGGCACCAGCTCTCCGTCCGGGCGCACCGCCGTGCAGCGCCTCGTGGACGCCGTCGCCGCCGCGCTGCCGGACGTCGAGGTGGTGCCCACGTGGGTGGACGTGCAGACCCCCGACCTGGCCGAGCGCACCGAGCAGTACGCCGGGCGCCCCGCGGTGGTGGTCCCGCTGCTGCTCTCCGCCGGCTACCACGTCTACGTGGACGTGGCCGAGGCGGTCGCCGCCGACGACCTCCACCGGGTATCGGCCGCCCTGGGCCCGGACCGGGCGCTGGCCCGGCTGCTCGCCCGGCGAGTGCACGAGGCGTGCACGGCCGCCGGGGCCCCGCTGGCGGAGCACGACGCCGTGGTGCTGGCCACCGCCGGGTCCTCGGACCGTCGCGCGGTGGTGGACTGCGCCGCGGTGGCGGACCTGCTGGCCGAGGAGCTGGGCCGGCCCGTGACCGTGTCCTACTTGGCCGCCGCCCGTCCGCGCGTGGCCGAGGCGGTGTCCTCCGCCCGGGCCGGCCTGGCGGACGGGGGGCGCGTCGTCGTCGCCAACTACCTGCTGGCGCCCGGCTACTTCTTGGACCTCTCCCGGAGGGCCGGCGCGGACGTGGACACCGACCCCCTGGCCGTGCCGGAGGGAGAGGTCCCCGCCGAACTGGTGGACGTGGTCGTTGCTCGCTACCGCTCAGTGCCCTGAGCCCTTGGCTCGCCCTCCCGAATGCGCCGAGTCCCCAGTCCCGTCGCAGATCCCCAGATTGAGTTTGGGGAACTGCCACAGCACTGGGGACTCGGCGGAAATGGTGCCCGGAGTGTGGGGGCTCGGCGGGGCGAGTGGGGCAGGGCGAGGGTCAGTCGCGGGGGCGGGTGAGGTCGGCGTCCTCGTAGCGGACCATCTTGGAGCCGGTGACCAGCTTGTGCCCGAACCACAGGGCCAGGAACAGCGGCAGGCCGATGTAGGCGGTCAGGGCGGCCATGAGGTCCATGTCGCCGATGAAGGCCTGGTAGTTCTGCCCGAGGATCACCACGGCGCACAGCACGAGCGCCACCAGGGGCCCGAGCGGGAAGAACCGTGCCCGGTAGGGCAGGTCCGCGAGGTCCTTGCCCTGGGCGGTGTAGGCCTTCCGGAAGCGGTAGTGGCTCCAGGCGATGCCCATCCACACGATGAACCCGGCCAGCCCCGAGGCGCTGACCAGCCACACGTAGGCGTCACCGTCCCCGATGAAGGTGGTGAGGAAGGACGCCCCGCCCACCAGGGTGGTGGCGATCAGCGCGTTCATGGGCACGCCGCGGCGGTTCACCTTGGCCAGGAAGCGCGGGGCCTTGCCGCTGTCGG
Organism: Kocuria sp. CPCC 205231; assembly: GCF_040980965.1. NCBI lineage: Bacteria > Bacillati > Actinomycetota > Actinomycetes > Micrococcales > Micrococcaceae > Kocuria > Kocuria sp. CPCC 205231. The sequence goes on from NZ_JAVKPP010000004.1 coordinate 115,350, forward strand.
CCAGGGCCCAGAGCATGCGGGTGGAGGCGTAGAGCCCGGAGTTGCCGGCCGAGAGGATGGCAGTGAGGATCACCGCGTTCATCACCGAGGCCGCCGCCAGCACGCCCGCGTTCTGGAAGACCAGGGTGAACGGGGAGATCGAGATGTCCTCGACGCCGTTCGTGAGCAGGTTGGGGCTGGTGTAGGGGATGAGGAAGCCGATCACGGTGATCGCGCCCACGTAGAAGAGCAGGATGCGCACGAACACGGTGCGGATGGCGCGCGGGACGTTCTTCTCGGGGTTCTCCGCCTCGCCGGCGGCGACGCCGACGAGCTCGGTGCCCTGGAAGGAGAAGCCGGCCACCATGAAGATCGCCAGGATGCCGAGGCCGCCGCCCACGAAGGGCGCCTCCCCGGTGGTCCAGTTCTCGAAGCCGGGCGACTCCCCGCCCAGGATGCCGACGATCATGAGGATGCCGAGCCCCAGGAAGAGCACGATCGTGACGACCTTGACGAGGGAGAACCAGAACTCGCTCTCGCCGTAGGCCCGGGCGCTCAGGGCATTGAGGGCGAACAGGATGGCCAGGAAGGCCCCGGACCAGATCCAGGAGGGCGAGTCGGGGAACCAGTAGCGCATGATCAGCGCGGCGGCCACGAGCTCGGCGGCCACGGTGATCGCCCAGTTGTACCAGTAGTTCCAGCCGATGGCGAAGCCGAAGGACGGGCTCACGAAGCGGGTCGAGTACTCCTCGAACGCGCCCGAGACCGGCAGGTAGGTGGCCATCTCGCCGAGGCTCTGCATCAGCAGGAAGACCATGAACCCGATGGCCACATAGGCCAGCAGGGCCCCACCGGGACCGGCGGTGGCGATGGTGTTGCCCGAGGCCACGAACAGGCCGGTGCCGATGGCGCCGCCCATCGCGATCATGGTCAGGTGACGGGGCTTGAGACTGCGGCGCAGCCTGTCCTGGGCCGGCGGCTGCTCCTGGATCTCAGGAGCGCTCTGCTCGGCCCGAGGGCGTGCGGTGGTGGTCACGCGGAATCTTCTCCTCTGCTGCGGTGGACGGACCCGGAAGGAGGAAGTGGGGGGCGCCGTCCCCCCGAACGGTCCTGGCCGATTATGGGGGAACGATTGCAAAACCGAAATTCGGCGGGAAGCCGCCGGTCGTGCTTCCGCCTAGGATGGACGGGTGAAAACGCATCCGGATCCGGGCCAGGCCGCGCCGCGCCGCGGATCCCGCCCGATCGTGGATGTGGCCATTCTCACCGGCGCCCTCCTGGCCCTGGTCGCCGCGACGCTCGCCGCCCGGTGGGCGTGGACGCCGGCCCCGGGGCCACAGGAGCAGGTCTCCTGCGCCCCCTACGGCCTCGAGGACGTGAGCACCGCCCCGCGCGGCGGAGCCCGCCCGCTCAGCACCGGCCCGGTGCTCTCCGGCGGACTGCGCTGGGCGGAGGGGACCTCGGACCGGCTCGACGTGACCTTCGAGCACGAGGGCACGACCAGCAGCTACCACGTCTTCGCCGACGGCATCGACTGGAGCGAGCCGGTCGGCGTGGTCTTCCGCCTGCACGGGGACGGGGCCTACGAGTACGAGCACCCGGAGCACAAGGTGTCCTGCCTCGCGGAGGTCGCGCGCTCGCACAACGCGGTGCTCGTGGCCCCCCGCACCCCGGACCGGCAGGGCGAGCCCACCTGGTGGGAGGACCTCGACGGCAACGCCGACTGGTTCGAGGCCCTCGCCGAGCAGGAGATCTTCGCCGAGTACGACCTCGACCGCTCCCGCACGTGGCTGCACGGCTACTCCGGCGGCGCCGAGTTCATCAGCTACGAGCTGCTGGCCGACCGCGCGGACTTCCTGCAGGGCGGCGGCGCGGTGCTCTCCGGCGGCGGCGGGGCGCCGTCCACCGGGACCTCGGAGCCGACGGAGGAGCAGCTCGAGCAGCTCGTCCTGCACTGGGACGTGGGCCTCGAGGACGACGGCACCGACCCCTACGCCCCGTTCGACGCGCTCTCCGCGGCGGCCGCCGGGCACGCCTGGTACGAGGACGCCGGCTGGGCGCGGACCAGCGTGCGCTACCGCGAGGGCGTGGACCACTTCGAGCTGCCCGAGGCCCGGGTGCTCGACGCCGCGATGACCGCCGGGGAGTCCCCGGCAGAGCGCTCGGCGGAGCTCTCGCCCGCCCCCTCGGCAGAGCCGTCGGGAGGGGCCCCGACCGGCGGACGTGACTGATCTCTCGTCGTCGTCCCAGGTCAGTGCGAGATCGGCGGAATGGCGCGGCGCAGTGGGCGGGGCGGGGACCCGGGGCGGCGCCGCGACACCCCGTTCGGCTTGCATATGCAATGGCACCGACCGTACGGTGCAGTAAGCAAAGCTGGCAGGGGAGCCGGCTCAGGGGGAAGGCCGATGCGGGGGCATCACGGCCGAACACACACTCTCGGCACCGCGCTGATCCGGCGCGCGTGCTCCCGGGTGCCTTCCGTCCGGTCCGTCCGGTCCCTGGGCCCGTCCTTCCTGTCGGCACCGGCCGCTGTGCAGATCCGCAGCGGCAGTGAAGTCGATGGGGGATTCAATGACAGTGCGCCCAACCACGCGCAGCGGCTCGACCCGCCAAGGAGGCGGTCGGCACCTGCTCGAGGACCGCTACCCGGAGCAGGACCCGATGGAGGACGGCGAGGTCCTCGACCGCGCCCTGCACACGCAGCCCATGCCGCAGGTCCCGGGCCGCGCCGTCTTCCCCGTCTCGCCCGCGCCGGCCCCGCGCACGCTCGTGGACATCGTCATGGACACCGTCTCGCGCCACCCGGACGCGGTGGCCCTCGACGACGGGACCACCGTGCTCAGCTACGCCGAGTTCCTCGAGCGCGTCGAGGCCCAGGCCCAGCGCCTGTGGGACCTCGACATCGGCCGCGGGGACCGCGTGGGCATCCGCGTCCCCTCCGGGACCGTGGACCTCTACGTGGCCGTCCTCGGCACGATCTTCGCCGGCGCCGCCTACGTCCCGGTCGACTTCGACGACCCGGACGAGCGGGCGAACACGGTCTGGGAGGAGGCCTCGGTGTGCGCCGTCTACGGCGCGGACCTGTCCCTCCGGCCCCGCACCGGCGTCCGCGCGGGCGCGGACTGCCAGCAGCCCGGCACGGGCGACGACGCCTGGATCATCTTCACCTCCGGCTCCACCGGCAAGCCCAAGGGCGTGGCGATCAGCCACCTCTCGGCCGCCGCCCTCGTGGACGCCGAGGCCGAGCTCTACCTGCCCCGGCGCCCCCTGGGCCCGGGCGACCGCGTGATGGCGGGGCTCTCCGTGGCCTTCGACGCCTCGTGCGAGGAGATGTGGCTGGCCTGGCGCTCCGGCGCCGCCCTGGTCCCCGCCCCCCGCGCCGTGGTGCGCTCGGGCACCGACCTCGGCCCGTGGCTGGTCGAGCGGGACATCACCGCCGTCTCCACGGTGCCGACGCTCGCGTCGATGTGGCCGGCCGAGGCGCTGAGCCGCATCCGCCTGCTCATCTTCGGCGGGGAGGCGTGCCCCAACGAGCTCGCCGCCCGCCTGGTGCACCCCGGCCGCGAGGTCTGGAACACCTACGGGCCCACCGAGGCCACGGTCATCGCGACCGGCGCCGTGCTCACCGGCGAGCCGCCGGTGCGCATCGGCCTGCCGCTGCCCGGGTGGGAGCTGGCGATCGTCGACACCTCCGGCAACCCCGTCCGGTGGGGCGAGGAGGGCGAGCTGATCATCGGCGGCGTGGGGCTGGGCCGCTACCTGGACCCCGCCAAGGACGCCGAGAAGTTCGCGCCCATGGACACCCTGGGCTGGGAGCGGGCCTACCGCTCCGGGGACCTCGTGCGCGCCGACCCCGAGGGCATCGTCTTCGTGGGCCGCGCCGACGACCAGGTCAAGATCTCCGGCCGGCGCGTGGAGATGGGCGAGATCGACGAGCAGATGTCGCGGCTGCCCGGCGTGCAGGCCGGCGCCGCCGCCGTGCACACCACCCCGGCCGGCAACCAGGTCCTCGTGGGCTACCTCGTGGCCGAGGCCCCCGGCTCGGTGGACCTCGCCGACGCCCGCCGTCTGCTCGCCGACCGGCTGCCGGGCCAGATGGTGCCCGCGCTGACCCTGATGGACGAGCTGCCCCTGAAGACCTCCGGCAAGGTGGACCGCAAGGCCCTGCCCTGGCCGCTGCCCTCCGCCGGCGCCGCCGCGGAGGCCTCGCAGATCGACGCCGAGCTCGAGTGGCTCGCCGCCCTGTGGGCGGACCAGCTCGGCCCCCTGCCCATCGACGAGGACAGCGACTTCTTCGTCCTCGGCGGCACGTCCGTGGCGGTGGCCAAGCTTGTCTCCGAGATCCGCCGCACCTACCCGGACGCCGCGATCGCCGAGATCTACCGGCACCCCACGCTCGCCGGGATGCACGAGTACCTGACCACGCTGGCGCCCGTCGACGTCGTCGCCCAGGACGCCGCGCGCGAGCGCCGGGTGGCGGACGTCCCCCGCTGGAACGGCCTCGTGCAGATCCCCTTCCTCACGGCCCTCTACGCCGTCTCGGGGCTGCGCTACGTCCTCGGCGCCTCGATCGTCGTGTGGCTGCTCTTCAACGTGCTCGGTGCGGGCTGGGTCCCGAACCCGCCGCTGCTGCCCCTGGTTCTCGGCTGGCTCGTGCTCTTCGCCCTGCCCGGCCGGCTGGTGCTCACCGCGCTGTTCATCCGGCTGCTGACCTTCCGGCTGCGCCCCGGCGCCCACGCCCGCGGCTCCTGGACCCACCTGCGGGTCTGGATGGCCGAGCGGGTGCTGATCTTCAACAAGTTCGAGCCCCTCATGGGCGCCCCCGTGATGGTGCTGTTCTTCCGGCTGCTCGGCAACCGGGTGGGCCGCCACGCCCACCTCGACACGATGCCCCCCGTCAGCGGCATGGCCCGGATCGGCGACGGCGCCGCGATCGAGCACGAGGTGGACCTCTCCGGCTACTGGCTCGAGGGCGACGTCTTCCACCTCGGCGGCGTGACCGTGGGCGAGAACGCCCGGGTCGGCACCCGCACGCTCCTGAGCCCGGGCGCGGTGGTCGAGGCCGGCGCGGAGGTCGACCCCGGCTCCCACGTCACCGGCACCGTCCCCGCCGGCCGCCTGCAGGGCGGCTCCCCGCTCGTGGACCTCGGCCCCGCCGGGGAGTCCTGGCTCGAGTGGGCCCCCGGCCGCAGCAACCGGTTCCTCACCGGGCTGCTGTACGCCCTGGGCCTCGGCACGGTCGGCATCCTGCCCGTGCTGGCCGTGGTCCCGGGCGCGCTGATCGTCTTCACCCAGGTGCGCGGGCTCGAGCTCTACGAGCTCGTCTTCCCCGTCATGGCCCTGTGGGTGCCCGTCTTCGCCGTGCTCACGGTCCTCGTCTACCTCGCCCTGCTCGTGCTGGTCGTGCGCGCGCTCGCCCTGCTGATCCGTCCCGGCCACCACCCCGCCGACGGCACCGTGGGCTGGGCCGTGTGGCTCACGGGCGTGCTGCTGCAGAAGAGCCTGGTCTCCACCTACCCGGTCTACGCCTCGATCGCCACGCCGTTCTTCCTGCGGCTGCTGGGCGCCCGGGTGGGCAGCCAGGTGGAGATCTCCACCGTGGAGACCCTGCCGCACCTCACCACCTTCGAGTCCGGCTCCTTCATGGCCGACCACTCGATGGTCAGCTCTGCCCGGACCGGCTTCGGCTGGATCCACGTGGGCCCCTCGACCGTGGGTGAGCGCTCCTTCGTGGGCAACTCCGCGATCGTGGGCCCGGACCGGGACGTGCCTAAGGACTCCCTGGTCGCCGTGCTCTCCTCCGCCCCGGCCGACGCCGAGCGCGGCACCTCCTGGCTGGGCCGGCTGCCCGAGCCGATCAGCCGCGTCACCGACACCGCGGACGAGGCCGTCACCTACCGGCCACGCCGGCGCCTGGTCGTGGCCCGCACGCTCGTCGAGTCCCTGCGCGCCGTGCCCTTCATGGTCACCGCGTGGATCGACCTCGCGATCGTCTTCGTGCTCACCACCGTGTACATGCGGGCCGGGGGAGGCCTCGACGGCATCGTCTCCGCGCTGCTGTGGGCCACGCCCGTGGTGCTCGCCGCCGGCGTGCTGGCCGCCCTCATCCCCGTGCTGGTCAAGTGGGCCCTCATGGGCCGCTTCCGCGAGGGCGAGCGCCCGCTGTTCAGCTCCTTCGTGTGGCGCAACGAGCTCGCCGACACCTTCGCGGAGTCCCTGGCCGTGCCCGGCCTGATCCGGCTGGCCGTCGGCTCCCCGGTGTTCAACGCCTGGGCCCGGCTGATGGGCGCGAAGATCGAGCGCGGCGTGTGGTGCGAGACCTGGTGGCTGCCCGAGTTCGACCTCGTCCACCTGGGCCGCGGCGCGTCCGTCAACCGCGGGACCGTGCTCCAGACCCACCTGTTCCACGACCGCATCATGCGGCTGCAGCCGGTGTCGATGGAGGCGGGCTCCACCCTGGGGCCCAACAGCTTCGTCCTGCCCGGCAGCACCGTGGAGGCGGGCGCCACGGTGGGCCCCGGCTCCCTGGTCATGGCCCAGGAGACCGTCCCCGCCGGCAGCACCTGGGGCGGCAACCCGATCCGCCCGCTGCACGCCGAGGCCCTTCCCGCCGGAGGTGCCACCCGTGAGCGCTGAGCACGCGGCCGCCACGCGCGGCGGGGGCACCGCGGTGCTCAACGTCCCCGGCGCCTCCGGGCGGCGCACCCGGCGGCGGCTGGTCGGCGTGGACGCCGCCCGGGGCTTCGCCCTGCTCGGGATGGTCGCCGTGCACACCCTGCCCGTCTGGGACGCGGAGAACGAACGCGCCTCCCTTGCCTGGTCCCTGTTCGCCGGGCACTCGGCCGCCCTCTTCGCGACCCTCGCCGGGGTGAGCCTCGCGTTCCTCTCCGGCGGGCGCACCCCGCACACGGGCCGGCGCCTTGCTGGGGACCGGGCGGGACTGGTGGGCCGCGCCGCGGTGATCGCCCTCGTCGGGTTCCTCGTGGGCTTCGTGGCCCTGCCCGTGGACAACATCCTCATCTACTACGGGATGTTCTTCCTGCTCGCCATCCCGTTCCTGGGCCTGCGCATCCGGCACCTGCTGATCAGCGCGGCGGCCTTCACCGTGCTGGCCCCGTTCCTCATGCAGTGGGCCGTGGACGTCCTGCCCGCCCACGTGTACGGCAACCCCACCCTGTGGAACCTGGTCACCGACCCGGTCACCGTGCTCTCCCAGCTGCTGCTGACCGGCACCTACCCGGCGCTGCCGTACATGGCCTACCTGTGCGCGGGGATCGCCCTGGGCCGGATGAACCTCACCAGCCGGCGGGTGCAGCTTTGGCTCGTGGGCGCCGGCGCGGCACTGGCCCTGCTCTCCTGGACGGTGTCCATGGGGGCGCTGCTGGCCCTCGGCGTCTACGACCGGATCTGGGAGGCCACCCCGTGGCTGACCGAGGAGCAGATCGACGAGATCCTCGTCTTCGGCCCGGACCCGTCCCTGCCGACCACCACCCTGTGGTGGCTCATGGTGCCCGCCCCGCACAGCAACACGCCCGTGGCGCTGCTCCTGAGCCTCGGCATGGCCGCATTCGCGCTCGGGGCGTTCCTGCTCCTGGCCCGGCTGATCGGCAAGGCGCTCACGCCGCTGGCGGCCGCCGGATCCATGACGTTCACGCTCTACACCCTGCACCTGCTGTTCCTCGGCACCGGGGTCTACGACCTGCACCCCGGGTTCTGGTTCTGGATGCAGGTGGCCGTGTTCGGCCTCCTGGCCGTCGCGTGGCAGCGCGCCGTGGGCCAGGGCCCGCTCGAGAAGCTGGTGGCCCGCACCTCGAAGCGCATCGCCGGGAGCGTCGCCGCCCGCTGACCTGTGACCCCGGCCCCCTCGCGGCGCCGGCCCCGCGGCCCAGCCGTGACCGTCGAGTCCCCCATGCGTGCGCAGATCCCCAGTTCGATCCTGGGGAAACGCGCACACATGGGGGACTCGGTGCGTGAGAGGGCCGGGGGCTGGGGACTCGGCGTGGCACGGGGCGCATGAGGGCGCCCGGGGACCTCACACGGGCGTCCCGGTGCTGTGAGTGGAAGTGCATCGAGGTGTTACTCCCGCCGTCGGGGACCGAAACACGGGGTTCGTAGCGTGGGAGCACCGCACGCCGCCGTCGCCGTGCTCCGCCCCGCTCGCCCAGGAGGTCACCCGTGAGCTCAGAACTGCATCCCGACCCGGCCACCACGGCAACCGGCACCCCGGCGCCCCCGCCGCTCGCCCTGCGCGAGCGCCCCGGCCGCTGGCTGGACGGCTACCGGCCCGAGGACCCCGACTTCTGGGAGTCCACCGGCCGCCCGATCGCGCGCACCAACCTCAAATGGTCCATCTTCGCGGAGTTCCTCGGCTTCGCCGTCTGGCAGCTGTGGGCCATCACGGTGATCTACCTGCCGGCGGCGGGCTTCGCCTTCAGCGACTCCCAGATCTTCTGGCTGATCTCCATCCCGTCCCTGGTGGGCGCCACGCTGCGCATCCCCTACACCTTCATGGTGGGCCGGTTCGGCGGCCGGAACTGGACCATCGTCTCGGCCCTGCTGCTGCTGGTCCCCACGGTGGGCCTGGCCCTGGCGGTCGGCAACCCGGAGACGCCGTTCGCGGTCATGCTGCTCCTGGCGGCCACGGCCGGCTTCGGCGGCGGCAACTTCGCGTCCTCGATGGCCAACATCACCTACTTCTACCCCGTGCGGGAGAAGGGGTGGGCGCTGGGGCTCAACGCCGCCGGCGGCAACCTCGGCACGGCCGTGGCCCAGCTGCTCGTCCCGATCGCGGTCACCGTCCTCGCGGCCGGGGCCCTGGACCTCCCGCTCGCCGGGTGGATCTGGGTGCCGTTCATCCTGCTCGCGGCGTGGGGCGCCCGGAAGCACATGCACAACCTCTCCCACGCCAAGGGGGACGTCGCGGGGTCCCTGGCCACGGTCCGGGAGCCGCACTTCTGGATCATGTCCTTCCTCTACGTGGGCACCTTCGGCTCCTTCATCGGCTTCTCCAGCGTGTTCCCCAAGCTGATCGCCGACACCTTCCCGGAGTTCTCGTCCTTCAGCGTGGGCGCCGCGGCGCTGTCCCTGGCGTTCCTCGGCCCCCTGGTCGGCTCGGTCTCCCGCCCCTACGGCGGCCGGCTCGCGGACCGCTTCGGCGGCGCCCCGATGACGGTCGCGGTGTTCGCGGTGATGGCGCTGCTCGCGCTCGCCGTGGTGCTCACCCTGCCGCTGGCCAACTTCTGGCTGTTCCTCGGCCTGTTCCTGCTGCTGTTCACCGCGGCGGGCATGGGCAACGGCTCCACCTACCGGATGATCCCCTCGATCTACCGGGTGCTGGGACTGCGGCAGCAGCAGGACGCGGCGGTCTCCACCGAGCGCAAGGCCTCGGCCGCCCTCGGGCTGATCGGCGCGGTCGGCGCGTACGGCGGCTTCCTGATCCCGCAGGCGCTCAACCTCTCGAACAGCACCACCGGGGCCTACAGCGCGGCGTTCTACGGCTTCGTGGCCTTCTACGTGGTGGCGCTCGCGGTCACCTGGTGCTGCTATCTCCGCAAAGGCACCGAGATGGGCGACAGCCACATCTGAGCCCGCGGCCCCGCCCGTCCCGCCGACCCCAGGAGGAACCGCCCGCATGAGCACCACGGCCACCCACTGCCCGTACTGCGCCCTCCAGTGCGCCATGACTCTGGACACCGGTTCGGCGGCCGCCGCGGCGCAGGGCTACCCGGAGGTCGCCGCCCGGCAGTTCCCCACCAACCGGGGCGGGATGTGCCGGAAGGGCTGGACGTCGGCGGAGCTGCTCGCCGACCCCGCGCGGCTCACGGCGCCGCTGCTGCGCGGGGCGGACGGCGTCTTCCAGGAGGTGTCCTGGGCCGCGGCCCTGGACCGGATGGCCGCGGAGTTCCGGGCCGCCCAGGAGCGGCACGGCCGGGACGGGGTGGGGATCTTCGGCGGCGGGTCGCTGACCAACGAGAAGGCCTACCAGCTGGGGAAGTTCGCGCGGGTGGCCCTGCGGACCTCGCGGATCGACTACAACGGCCGGTTCTGCATGTCCTCCGCCGCGGCTGCCGCCAACCGGTCCCTCGGCCTGGACCGGGGCCTGCCGTTCCCCGTGACGGACCTCGACGACGCCCACACCGTCCTGCTGCTGGGCACGAACCCCGCCGAGACCATGCCCCCGTTCGTCCAGCACCTGCAGCACGCCCGCCAGCACGGGGGCCTCGTCGTCGTCGACCCCCGCCGTTCCGCCACGGCCCGGATGACCGACGACGACGGCGGACTGCACCTGCAGCCCACCCCCGGCTCCGACCTCGTGCTGCTGCTGGGGCTGGCCCACGTGGTCCTGCACGAGGGCCTCGCGGACCGGGAGTACCTCGAGCGGCGCACCACCGGCTCGGAGGCCTTCACGACGAGCGTCAGCGCGTGGTGGCCCGAGCGGGTCGAGCAGGTCACCGGCGTCCCGGCGGAGCGGATCCGCCGGGCCGCCCGCCTGCTGGCCCGGGCGCGGAAGGGGACCTACGTCCTGACCGGGCGCGGGGTGGAGCAGCACGTCGACGGCACCGACACCGCGACCGCCGCGATCAACCTGGCCCTGCTCCTCGGGCTGCCCGGGCGCGAGGGCTCCGGCTGGGGCACCCTGACCGGGCAGGGCAACGGGCAGGGCGGGCGGGAGCACGGCCAGAAGGCCGACCAGCTGCCCGGCTACCGCAGCATCTCGGACCCCGCCGACCGCGCGCACGTGGCGGGGGTGTGGGGCGTGGACCCCGCCGGGCTGCCCGGCCCCGGGATCCCGGCCGCGGAGATGCTGACCACCCTCGGCACCACCGGCGGCGTCCGCTGCCTGTGGGTCAACGGCTCCAACGTGGTGATCGGCGCCCCGGACACCGACGCCGTGGTCCGCGGGCTGCAGGCCCTGGACTTCCTGGTGGTCTGCGACTTCTTCTTCTCCGAGACCGCCGAGTTCGCCGACCTCGTCCTGCCGGTGCTGCAGTGGGCCGAGGAGGAGGGCACCATGACGAACCTCGAGGGCAGGGTGCTGCGCCGCCGCCGCGCGCTCGACCCGCCGCCGGGGGCGAGGGACGAGCTGTGGATCATGGCCGAGCTCGCCCGCCGGCTCGAGGCCCCGGGCACGTTCAGCCCCGACCCGGAGGAGGTCTTCGAGGAGCTGCGCCGGGCCTCGGCCGGCGGGAAGGCCGACTACTCGGGGATCGGCTGGGCCGCCCTGGACGCCGGCGAGGCCTGCTGGTGGCCGCACCCCGCCGGGGCGTCCGCGGGCACGCCGCGGGTCTTCCTCGACCGCTTCGGCCACCCGGACGGACGGGCCGTGCTCGTCCCGGTCCGCCCGCGCGCCGCCGGCCGGGCCGTGGACCCGAGCCCGCGCGGGCACCGGCGGGAGCCCCTGCACACCGCGGGGACCCTCACCCTGACCACCGGCCGCTGGCTGGAGCACTACCAGTCCGGCAACCAGACCCGCCGCGTGCCCTCGCTGCACGCGGCCCGCCCCGGGGCGCGGCTGCAGATCCACCCCGCGACCGCCGCCGCCCTCGGGATCCGCGAGGGCGCCGCGGTGGAGCTGACCAGCGCCCGCGGCCGGGCCGTGGCCCGCGCCGAGCTGAGCACCGACATCCGCCCGGACACGGTGTTCCTGCCCTTCCACTACGCCGGGACCCAGACCGCCAACCGGCTCGTGTCCTCGACGGCCGTGGACCCGGTCTCGGCCATGCCCGAGTTCAAGGCCGGCTCCGTCACCGTCCGGGCGATCGACGCCGAGGAGACGATCCGATGACCGCGCACCGTCCCACCCGTGCCTCCGGCACCCCGATGCGGCCCGGCGAGCACGTCGTCGTCATCGGCTTCGGCCCCGTGGCCGCCCGCTTCGTCGACGACGTCGCCGACCTCGCCGCCGCGGGCACGATCCGCCTCACCGTGATCGGCGGGGAGACCGACCCGGCCTACAACCGGGTGCTCGTGGGCGAGCACGCCGTGGGCCGCGCCGAGCGTGCCACGATGGCCCTGGCCGACCCCGAGGTTCTGGCCCGCTCCGGCATCGACGTGCTGCTCGGCACGCAGGTCACCCGGATCGACCGCTCCCGCCGGGTCCTGCGGCTCACCGACGGGCCGACGGGGGAGACCCGGGAGCTCGGCTACGACCGCCTGGTCCTGGCCACCGGGGCCCGCCCGAACCTGCCCGTGCTGCGCGGGATCAACCCGGACCCCGGCGCCTACGAGCACCTGCCCGCCGGGGTCACGGCGCTGCGCGACCTGCGCGACGCCCGGGCCGTGCGCGCCGTCGTCGAACGGCGCGGCCGCGTGGTGGTCCTGGGCGGCGGCGTGCTCGGGCTCGAGGCCGCGCTCGCGGCGAGCGAGGCCGGCTGCCCGGTCACCGTGGTCCACCACGCGGCGTGGGTGCTGACCCGCTCCCTCGACGCCCCCGGCGGCGCGCTGCTGGGCCGCGCGCTCGCCGACGCCGGCGTGGAGGTGGTCTCCGGCGCCCAGGCGCGCGAGGCCTCCCTCGACGAGGACCGGTCCTTCCGGGGGCTCGTGCTCGAGGACGGCCGGACCCTGCCGGGCGACCTGCTGCTGCTGTCGATCGGCGTCACGGCGCGCACGGAGCTCGCCGAGGGCGCCGGGCTGCGCACTGCCCGCGGGATCGTGGTCAACCACGAGCTCGAGGCCGACGTGGAGCAGCGGGTCTTCGCGGTGGGGGACTGCGCCGAGGTGCTGTGCAAGGACCCGTCCTGCCGGGTCTGCCCCGGCCGGGACGGCATGGGCCCGTCCGGTCTGATCGGTCCCGGCTGGCGGCAGGCCGAGTGGCTGGCCGCCCGGATCCGCGCCGAGCTGGACGCCGTGGCCGAGGGCGGGACGGCCGTGCTCGCCCCCCTCACCACCGGTCCCGCCGGCGCGGTGCGGCTCAAGGCCCACCAGGTGGAGCTCGCCTGCGCCGGGACGGTCGGGGGCCTGCCCTGGGAGCCCCGCCCGGACGGCGGGACCGTGGTGCAGTGGGCGGACGGCTCGGCCGGCAGCTACGCCCAGCTCGTGCTGCGCCCCGACCGCACGCTCGAGGGATACATCGTGCTCGGCCTGCCCCGCGCCGCCGCCGAGATCGGGCTCCTCCACGACCGCGGCGAGCCCGTGCCCGAGGACCCCGGCGTCCTGCTGCGCCTCGACGGCCCGGACGCCGGGACGCAGGAGGAGACCCGGCTGACGCCCGAGTCCACGGTCTGCCACTGCGCCGGCGTCACGATGGGCCGGATCACCGACGCAGTGGGGCAGGGCGCCGCCACCCTCGAGGAGGTCAGCTGCGCCACCCGCGCCTCGACAGGCTGCGGGGGCTGCACGGACACGGTGCGCCGGCTCGTCGAGGAGCACGCCGCCGCGGCGTGAGGGGTCCCGTGCCGCCGGAGGGCCACGCACCGGCGTGTGCTCTCGCACAAGGGTGGACAGCGTCACCGGCCCGTCACGATTGGCCGGGGTGCCCCGGGGTGCGAAGATGGTCGCGCCCGCCGCCCGCCCGCGCGGGCCTGCACCGACGAACAGGACGACCATCCATGAGGGAGCGCCCCACCGAGCACCGGCCCGCGGCGGCTGCGTCCCGCGGTGCCGCGCTGCGGTCCTCGAGGCGCCTGGTGGGCCTCGACGCCGCCCGCGGGCTGGCGCTCGTGGCCATCATGTGCGTGCACATCCTGCCCGTGTCCTACGCCGCCACGGGCCGGCCCACGGTGACGTGGATCCTGTTCCCCGGCGACTCCCCGGCCCTGTTCGCCCTGCTGGCCGGCACGGGGCTGGCGCTCACCTCCGGCGGGCGCCGCCCGCTCCGCGGCCGCGAGATGACGGCCGCCCGGGCCGGCATCGCGGTGCGCGCGCTGCTGCTGCTGATCCTGGGACTGGTCATCGGCCACCTCATGCCGCCGGAGCCCCCGGCCTACAACATCCTGATCTACTTCGCCGCGTACTTCCTGCTCGCCCTGCCCTTCCTGGGGCTCGGGCCGCGGGCCCTGTTCCTCGGCGCGGGCGCCGCCCTGGTGGCCGGCCCGCTGCTGCTCCACTTCGCCGGGGAGTCGCTGCCGGGCTTCTCCTCCTACAACCCGACCTTCGTCACCCTGGTCACCGAACCGCTCGCGGTGCTCGGCCAGCTGCTCCTGACGGGCACCTACCCCGCCCTGCCGTACCTGGCCTACCTGCTGGCGGGCCTGGCCATCGGCCGGCTCAACCTCCGCCGCCGCGACGTCCAGGTCCGGCTGGTCGTGGTGGGCACGGTCCTCGCGGTGACCGCGAAGCTGGTCTCCCGGCAGCTGCTCTACGCCGGGGACGTCTACACCAGGCTGCTGTTCAGCGACCCGGACCTCACCGTGGCGCAGCTCGAGAGCCTGCTGACCTACGGCCCCGAGGACACGCTGCCGACGACCTCGCCGTGGTGGCTCGTGCTCACCACCCCGGACGTCAACACCCCGTTCTCCGTGGCGTGGAGCCTCGGGGTGAGCCTGGCCGTCGTCGGGACCTGCCTGCTCCTGGCCCGCCGGCACAGCGCCTGGCTGCTGCCCGTGACGGCCGTGGGCGCGATGAGCCTCACCCTGTACACGGCGCACCTCGTGTTCCTGTCCTTCGAGCTCTTCCACACCGCGCCCCTGCTCTGGCTGGTCGCGAGCCTGGTGCTCTCCGTGCTGTTCGCCCTCGCCTGGCAGCGAGCCTTCGGGCGGGGCCCACTGGAACGGGCGATGAACGCGGTGGTCCGGCCGGTCCGCCGGGCCGTGGCTCAGGGGTCCAGCCGGTAGCCGCGCTTGATCACCGTGGCGACCAGGGGGGCGGGCAGGATCCGGCGCAGCCGGGAGATCACCATCTCCAGGGCGTGCTCGGTCTCCAGGCCCGGCACCGCGGACAGCAGCAGCCCCCGGGAGACCACCGCCCCGGGGTGCGCCGCGAGCGCCCGCAGCACCGCGACCTGGGCGTCGGAGAGCGGGACGAACACGCTCTCCAGGGCGGCGCCGGTGCTCATCAGCCGCAGCGTCCCGTGCCGGGTGGGCACCACCAGGGTGCGCTCCTCGACCGCGTGGGTGCACACCGCCCGGACCAGGGCCCCCAGCCGGTAGCGCTCCGGCACGAGCGGCTCCACCCCGACCTCCAGCAGGGGCCCGGCGCACACCGGCCCCACCGCGGCGGCCGTGACGTCCGTGCGCAGGGCGTCCACGAGGTCCTCGTAGCGGCCCATCTCCTGGGCGGTGCTGAACAGGGAGTCCACGGCCGGAGCGGCGGTGAAGGTCAGCACGTCCAGGCGGCGTTCGCACACCTCGCGGATCAGGCCGGGCAGGCGCTCGCCGTCGTCGGCGGAGAGCCACCGGTAGGGGGAGACCGTGTCCACCTGCGCCCCGGCGGCCACGAGCCGCTCCAGCTGGATCTGGTCCGTCAGCCCGTGCAGCTGGACGGCCACGCGGGCGCCGGCCACACCGTCGGCCAGGAGCCGGTCGACCACCGACGAGGTCCGCTCGTCCTCGGAGACCTCCGCGTCCTCGAGCTCCAGGGAGAGCACCTGGCCCCGGGCTTTCGCCCCGCGGGTGAGCACCCGGGCGGCCCGGAAGGCGTCCCGCAGGTCCTCCCCGAGGCCCGCGGCGTCGGCGGCCTCGAACCACCGGCGCAGCCCGTAGGCGGTGGTCACCACGATGATCGCGGGCCGGTGGGCGAGCAGCGTGCGCGTGTCCTCGACCACCCGGGTGTCCTCGGCCACGGGGGAGATCATCAGGGCGGGCGCGTGCACCACCTGCGCGCCGCGGCGCTCCAGGGCGGCGATGAAGTCCGTGGCGCGGCGGTGGGCCGTCACGCCGACGCGGAACCCGGTGAGTTCCCCGAGCGCGCCGGGCGCGCCGTGGTCACCGGGTGCTGGGGCGGTGGGTGCGGCGGTCATGCTCCGAGCGTAGGTCGGTCCTGTGACCACGGTGTTACCCCAGGTTTCCGATTCCGCACCACCTGCCCCGCGGACGCGGTGCGGGGAACCGCGGAGTGCCGGAGGTCCCGCTGGCGTGCACGGTGGGGCCCGCGGACTTCACGGAATCGTGAGGTGTGCGCAACGGGAGCGCCACGTGCGGCAGAGATCCTGGTTCCGGAAGGGTCCCGGAGCACTGGGACCTCGGATGCGGCTCGGGTCCGGACCCTGGGAGTGCCGGGGCGGGTGCGGGAGGACGGGGGAGTCATGAGGTGGACGTCCGGAACGGAGCGTTTCGCCCCGGCCGCGGCCACGGGCGGGGCCCGCAGGTCCCCGGCGTGGTGGGCGGGCCTCGACGCGGCCCGCGGGCTGGCGCTGATCGGGCTGATGGCGGTGCAGGTCCTGCCCGGCCACCACGCCGTGACCCCGGCACCGGCCTGGCCGCACCTCTTCCTCTCGCAGACCTCGGCGGCACTGTTCATCCTGCTGGCCGGGGTGGGACTGGCGCTCGGGTCCGGGGGACGGTTCCCGCACCGGGGCAGATGGCTGGTCGCCGATCGGGTGGGGCTGGCCGTGCGGGCGGTGCTGATCGCCGTGGTGGGCCTGGGAATCGGGGCGCTGATGCCCGGGGACGTCTCGGCCGACAACCTCCTGATCTGCTGCGGGGTGCTCTTCGTGCTGGCCATCCCGTTCCTGCGCCTGTCCGCGACGGCGTTGTTCGTCTGCGCGGCGGTGCTCTGGATGGTGGGCCCGCTGCTGGTGCAGGGCGTGACGGACGTCCTGCCGGCACCCGCCTCCGCCCACCCCGCGTTCGCCGACGTGCCGGCGGAGCCGGGCGGGACGGTCTCCCGGCTGCTGGTGACCGGCACCTACCCGGCCCTGCCGTACCTGAGCTGTCTGCTGGTCGGGCTGGGGGTGGGGCGGATGAACCTGCGCGACACGGGGATCCAGGTCCGGCTGCTGGCGGCGGGGGCGAGTCTGGTCGTCCTCGCCCGGACCGCCGACCCCTTCGGACCGTACGTCGTCGGCGGCCACGGCCGGGTGCCGGCGACCGGCGGGACGGGCACGGACGAGCTGGCGGAGGTGCTGGTGCGGGGCCCGGACCCGTGGCCCGTCGACGGCGTGTGGGCGATCGCCGCCGGCCTGGGCGTGGCACTGCTGGTGCTGGGGGGCTGCCTGCTGATCTCCCGCAGGGCCGGGGCATGGTCGCTGCGGCTGTCGGCCGTGGGGGCGATGGGCCTGAGCGTGCACACCGCCCACCTGGTGGCGCTGTCCGTGGAGATCCGGTACGACCTCCCCGTCATCTGGTCCGTCGCCCACCTGGGGGCGGCGGTCCTGCTGGCCGTCGGCTGGCGCCGGGCGCTGGGCCGGGGGCCGTTGGAGCGGGTCCTCGACGCCGTCGGGGACGCCGGCCGCCGCACCGTGCTCCACCGGCAGGGCCGGCTCCACCGGACGTGACCCCCGGCGACGCGGGCCCCTCCGGCCCGGTTCCGCCGGGAGCCCGATCCGGACCAGGACGCACCCCACCGGCGGCCCCGGGCCGCGTCAGATTCCGGGGATCGCAGCGCCCTCGCGCACCGGGATCCGCGGACCGGTCAGCAGCACGGGGCCGTCGCCGGCCTCGGCGGCGGCGCGCTCGGCGTCGGTCGCGGGGCGGCGCTGACCGCGCTCGAGCACGTAGTCCTGGGAGTCGTCCGGGGCGGCGTCGTTGACGAAGGAGCGGAAGCGGCGCAGCCGCTCGGGGTCCTTCAGCGTGGCGGCCCACTCGTCCTCGTAGCGGTCCACGTGCCGGGCCATCGCGGCCTCGAGCTCCTCGCCGATGCCCAGGGAGTCCTCGACGACGACGGCGCGCGCGTGGTCGATCCCGCCGTCGAGCTCCTCCTGCCACCGGGCCGTGCGCTGCATCCGGTCCGCGGTGCGGATGTAGTACATGAGGTACCGGTCGATGTACCGGACCAGGGTCTCGTCGTCCAGGCCCTGGGCCAGCAGCTGGGCGTGGGCGGGGTTCGCGCCGCCGTTGCCGCCGGTGTAGAGGTTCCAGCCGTCGGTCGTGGAGATGATGCCCACGTCCTTGCCGCGGGCCTCGGCGCACTCGCGGGCGCAGCCCGAGACGCCCATCTTGAACTTGTGGGGCGAGCGCAGCCCCCGGTAGCGCAGCTCCAGCCGCACGGCCATGCCCACGGAGTCCTGCACCCCGTAGCGGCACCACGTGGAGCCCACGCAGGACTTCACGTTGCGCAGCGCCTTGCCGTAGGCCTGCCCGGACTCGAAGCCGGCGTCCACGAGCTCCCGCCAGATCTCCGGCAGCTGCTCGAGCCGGGCCCCGAACATGTCCACGCGCAGGGCCCCGGTGATCTTGGTGTAGAGCCCGTACCGGCGGGCCACCTCGCCGAGCACGATGAGCTTCTCCGGGGTGATCTCCCCGGCCGGCACGCGCGGGACCACGGAGTACGTGCCGTCCTTCTGCATGTTGGCCAGGGCACGGTCGTTGGTGTCCTGGAGGGCGCCCCGGCCGGAGTCGAGCACGTACTCGTCCCGCTGGGAGGCGAGCACGGAGGCGACCACGGGCTTGCAGATGTCGCAGCCCAGTCCGGTGCCGAAGCGGGCCACGACCTCGTCCCAGGAGGACAGGTCCAGGGCGCGCACGGCCTCGAAGAGCTCGGCGCGGGAGAGCTCGAAGTGCTCGCACAGCGCCCTGGAGACCTCCACGCCGGCCTTCGCCAGTTCCAGGTCCAGGGTCTTCTTGAGCATCGGGACGCAGGACCCGCACTGCGTGCCGGCCCGGGAGCACTTCTTGAGCTCGCCGATCTCGTGCACGCCGCAGGAGATCTGCTTCCGCACGGCCCCGGTGGTGACGTTGTTGCAGGAGCAGATGACGGCGTCGTCGGGCAGGTCCCCGGCGGGGGCGTCCACGCCGGAGGCGGAGAGGTAGGCGCCGGGCTCGCCGGGCAGCTCCCGGCCCAGCAGCGGGCGCAGGGCGTTGTACGGCTCGGCGTCCCCCACGAACACCCCGCCCAGCAGGGTCCGCGCGTCCTGGGTGACCACGACCTTCTGGTACATCCCGCGGGCGGGGTCCGCGTAGACGACCTCGAGGCAGTCCTCGGTCTCGCCGTAGGCGTCGCCGAAGGACGCCACGTCCACGCCGGAGAGCTTGAGCTTGGTCGCGGTGTCGAAGCCGTCGAACGTGGAGCGCCCGCCGGCCATCCGGTCGGCGACGATCTCCGCCATGGTGTTCGCGGGGGCCACGAGCCCCAGGCACTCCCCGTTCCAGGAGGCGACCTCGCCGATCGCCCACACGTGCTCCGCGGAGGTGCGGCAGGCCTCGTCGATGACCACGCCGCCGCGCGGAGCCGTCGCGACGCCCGCGTTGAAGGCCAGCCGGTCCCGGGCCCGGATGCCGGTGGCCACGATGACCAGGTCCGCCTCGAGGTCGGCGGAGTCCCGGAACTCGACGGCGCACACCTCGCCGTCGGACTTGCGCAGCCCCACGCCGGAGGGGCGCTCGCCCAGGTGCAGGCGCACGCCGCGCGCGGTGATGAGGGCGTTGAGGGAGCGGCCGGCACCCTCGTCGAGCTGCGCGTTCATCAGCCACTTGCGGGAGTGCACCACCGTGGCCTCCGCGCCGAGCTCCTGGAGCCCGCCCGCGGCCTCGAGGCCCAGCAGACCGCCGCCGATGACCACGCCGCGCGGGGTGCGCCCGTAGCGGGCGCGCAGCCGCTCGACCTCGGCGCGGATGGCCGCGACGTCGTCGAGGGTGCGGTAGACGAAGGCGTGGTGGGCGCCGGGGACGTCCAGGCGCGCGGCGTCGGAGCCGGTGGCCAGGACGAGCTCGTCGTAGCCGGTCACGGTCCCGTCCGCCGCGGCGACCGTGCGGGCCGCGGGGTCGATCTCCCGGGCCTTCACGCCCTGGCGCAGGTCCACCCGCGGGTCCTGCCACACCGTGCCCCCGCCCAGCGTGAGGTCGACGGCGCCCGCGGGGCCCGTCAGCGCCTTGGACAGCTGGACGCGGTCGTAGGGGACCCACGGCTCGTCGGCGAACACGGTGAGGCGCACGTGGTGGTCCTCCGCGGACAGCACCGCCTCCGCGAAGCGGTGGGCGGCGGGGCCGCCGCCGACCACGACGACGTGCTGGGGGGACTGCGGGGAGAAGGGGGAGCGCGGCACGGGGACCTCCGGGAGCTGGCGGGCGGCTGGGGCGTTGCCCCCGACTCTAGGGAGACGGGATTGCCCCTCCGTTGCCCCGCCGTTCCGGTCGCTTTTCGCTTCCCTCACCGGGGCCCCGGCTCCGTGTGAGCGGGCTTTGACCGGGGCGAAACGGCCCCGGAGCGCGCCCGTCATCCGCCCCGCCTAACGTCGAGCACGACGTTCCGCCGAGCCGCAGGAGGCCCCACATGACGACCCTCACCCCGACCCCGACCCCGACAGCGATCACGACCGCGACCGCGGTGGACGCGGCGAGCCGTGCTGCCGGCACCGAGTGGCACGACGTGTGCGCCCTGACGGACCTCGAGCCCCTGTGGGGCGAGGCCGCCCGGGTGGCGGGCCGCCAGGTGGCGCTGTACCGGGTGGACGCCACCACGGTGCTCGCGGCCGACCACCGCGATCCCCGCACCGGGGCCTGCGTCATGGCCCGCGGCATCCTCGGCTCCCGCGGCCCGGCCGTCACGGTCGCCTCGCCGCTGCACAAGGAGGTCTACGACCTCGCGACCGGGCTGTGCCTCAGCGGGGACGGCCCCGCCCTGCCGGTGCACCCGGCCGAGGTGCGCGACGGGCGGGTGCTCGTCGGGCTGCCCCGCTGACGGCACGTCGTCGGGGTTCTCCCAGGTACTCCTTCGTAAGATGACCGGGTGACACGACAACACCCTCGGAGCGGTCCCCGGTGGCCCTGGTCCTGGCTGCCGCACCGGCACCGCCACCGCGGTGCGGCGTCCCGGGGCGCCCGGCGGCGGCTGCGCCTGCTCGGGGCCGGCGCCCTGGCGCTGGTGCTCCTGCTCGTCACGACCGTGGCCCTCCTGGTCGGCCGGGACGAGGAGACCCCGGAGGCCGAGGCCCCCGAGACGGTCTCGTGCGCCCGCTACGGCCTCGACGGCGTCCGGGTCACGGCCCGCGGCCCCGGCGGGCCCACGGACGGGGCCGTGCTGGACGCGCGCGTGTTCGGCCCGGGGGAGGAGCGGGAGGACCGCTTCCAGCTCGAGCACGAGCACGACGGGATCACCAGCTCCTACCACGTCTTCGCCGAGGACCTGGACTGGGACCGGCCGGTGGGCGTCGTGTACCACTTCCACGGGGACGGCGCCTTCGAGTACGAGAGCCCCCAGTACACCGCCTCCTGCCTCGCGGAGGTCGCACGAGAGCACAACATGCTGCTGGTGGTCCCGCGGACCCCCGATCGTGCGGGGGAGATCACCTGGTGGGAGGAGCGGGACCTCAACGCGCAGTGGTTCCTCTCGCTCGTCGAGGAGCGGCTCGAGCCCGAGTACGACATCGACCGCTCCCGCACCTGGCTGACCGGGTACTCCGGCGGGGCCCAGTTCATCAGCCAGGAGCTGCTGGCGGACCACGTGGACCTCGTCCCGGGCGGCGGCGCGATCATGATGGGCGGCGGACAGGCCCCGGACCGGCCCTCCGCGGAGCCCACCTCCGAGCAGCTGCAGGAGCTGCGCCTGCGCTGGGACGTGGGCACGGAGGACGACGGGACCGACCCGCAGGCAGAGTTCGACGCCCTGTCCGCGGCGTGGGACGGGCACCACTGGTACGAGGAGCAGGGCTTCGAGCGCGCCCGCATCCGTTACCGGGACGGCGTGGACCACTTCGGGCTGCCGTACGCCCGCATCCTCCAGCGCGCGCTGAACGCGGCCGAGGAGGACTCCCAGGAGCAGTCCTGACGTGCCCCGTCGCCCTGGGTCCTGGGTTTTTCTCGGGCCGGGGACCCGCTCCGCGTTTGCTCTAGTAAGCTCAGACGTGCACCAGTGCGCCGCGAGCCCGTCGTCCACGACAGACGGGCGCGCGCCGGGCGCCGTGCCGGGGGGCGCGGACGGGGCCGGGACCGGCACGGGTGCCCGAACCGATCGATCCGTGGGGGAACCGCATGTCCGCAGAACGCACGCCGCCGGCCGGGACGGCCACCGCCAACGGTGTCCCGACGGAAGGACCCGGGCGCAACGCCGCCGGGGCCCCCCGGACGACCCGCCGGCTCACCGGCGTCGACGCCGCCCGCGGGTTCGCCCTCTTCGGCATGGTCGCCGTGCACACGCTTCCCCTCTTCCACGAGGACACCGGGGACCCGACCCTGACCTGGACCCTGTTCGCGGGTCACTCGTCCGCCCTGTTCGCGACCCTGGCCGGGGTGAGCCTGGCCTTCACCACGGGCGGGCGCACCCCGCACACCGGGCGCAGGCGGACCGCCTCCCGGTGGGCGCAGGTCTGCCGTGCCGCGATCATCGCCCTGGTCGGCTTCCTGCTGGGGTTCCTGGTGCTGCCGTGGGACAACATCCTCATCTACTACGGGGTGTTCTTCCTGCTGGCCATCCCCTTCCTCGGCCTGAGGATCCGGTACCTGCTCCTGAGCGCCGGTCTGTTCGCGCTGATCTCGCCCTTCGTCATGCAGTGGTCCCTGGGCTTCCTCCCGGCCCACGTCTACGACAACCCCAGTCTGCTGGACCTCGCGCAGGACCCCGGGGGCGTCGCCGCCCACCTGTTCCTCACGGGCTCCTATCCGGCCCTGCCGTGGATGACGTTCGTGTGCGCCGGCATCGCCCTGGGCCGGATGAACCTGGCGCACCGCCGCGTGCAGGCCGGCCTCGCCGCGGTGGGGGCGGCGCTCGCCGCCGTCACCTGGGCCGCCTCCGACCTCGCGCTGCGTCTGGGCGGCTACGACGCCATCGCCGGGGCCACGCCGTGGATGAGCGAAGAGGAGATCGATGAGATCCTGGTCTTCGGGGCCGACCCGGAGCTGCCGACCACCACGCTGTGGTGGCTGCTCGTGCCCGGCGCGCACTCGAACACTCCGTTCTCGCTGCTCCTGAGCCTGGGCCTCGCGGTGTTCACGCTGGGTGTCTTCCTGCTGCTCCCGCGCGCGGTGGGGAGAGTGCTCATGCCCCTGACGGCCATGGGAGCCATGACCTTCACCCTCTACGTAGCCCACCTGCTGGTCATGTGGCTGGAGCTGTTCTGGGACGCCCCCAGCCTGTGGTTCTGGGGACAGATCGTCGCCTTCGCGCTCGTGGCCGTCCTCTGGCAGCGATACCTGGGCCAGGGCCCGCTGGAGAAGGTGGTCACCCGGTCGACCAAGGCCGTCTCGCGCCGGGTCCTCGCCCGGGACGGGGACGGGGCACGGCCGCCGGCCGCCTGAGCCCGTGCACCGTCAGAGACCCAGCGCGGCCTCGAGCTCGGCGCGGATCCGCCCGAGCCGCTCCTGCGCCTCGGCCCGGGCGGCGGGCAGCGCGGCTCGGCCGGCCACCGGGGCGACCACCTCGAGGTAGCACTTGAGCTTCGGCTCCGTCCCGGAGGGGCGCACGATCACCCGGGTGCCGTCCGCGGTGAGCAGGCGCAGGCCCTCGGTGGGCGGCAGCCCTGTCCCCGGGGCGGCGAGGTCCGCGACCTCGACCACCGCGGAGCCGCCCAGCGCCGCGGGCGGGGCGTCCCGCAGGGCGGCCGCCATGACCGGGATGCGGCTCAGGTCCGCCACCCGGATGCTCAGCTGGTCGGTCGCGTACAGCCCGTGGGCCAGGGCGAGGTCGTCCAGCACGTCCAGCAGGGTCCGGCCCTGCGCGCGCAGCTCGTCGGCGAGCACCGCCACCGCCACGGCCGCACTGATCCCGTCCTTGTCCCGGACCACCTCCGGCGCCACACAGTAGCCCAGCGCCTCCTCGTAGCCGAACGCGAGCCCCGGGACGCGGGCGATCCACTTGAAGCCGGTCAGCGTCTCCTGGTGCGCGATCCCCGCCGCGGCGGCGATCCGCCCCAGCAGGCGGGAGGAGACGATGGAGTTCGCGAACACGGCGCCTTCGCGGCCCGCGCACCGGGCCGCCGCGGCGTGGCCGAGCAGCACGCCCACTTCGTCGCCACGCAGCATCCGCCAGTCCTGCGCCGTGCCCCCGGCGCGGGTCCCGTTCCCTGGCACCGGGACGGCCACGGCCACCCGGTCCGCGTCGGGGTCGTTGGCCAGGACGAGGTCCGCGCCCACGGCGCGGGCGGTGGCCAGGGCCAGGTCCAGGGCGCCGGGCTCCTCGGGATTGGGGAACGCGACCGTGGGGAAGTCCGGGTCCGGCTCCGCCTGCTCCGGGACCACGTGCACGTCGGCGAGACCGGCCCGCCGCAGGGCCTCCGTCGTCGTGCGCCCGCCCACCCCGTGCAGCGGGGTGAGGACCACCCGCAGGGGACGTTCCCCGTCCGCGGACGCGGGGACCACGGCGGGGAGCACGGCGTCGAGGTAGTCCTGCTCGACGCTCGCGGGCAGGACGGTCCACCCGTCCTGCGCCCGGGGGATGTCCTCGACGGGGCCGACGGCCGCGATCCGCTCGGCGATCATCCGGTCGTGCGGGGCCACGATCTGGCAGCCGCGGGCCGCCGGCTCCACGGTCCGGCCGCCGAGGTAGACCTTGTAGCCGTTGTCCGCCGGCGGGTTGTGGCTGGCGGTGACCATGACGCCCACCTCCGCCTCGAGGGCCCGCACCGCCCACGCCAGGACGGGGGTGGGCAGCGGCGCGGGCAGCAGCAGCGTCTCGATGCCGGCGGCTGTGAACACCGCGGCGGTGTCCCGGGCGAAGACCTCGGAGCCGTGCCGGGCGTCGTAGCCGACCACCGCACGGGGGCGCCGGGCGGAGCCCGCCGCGCCGTCCGCCGGGGTCTGCACGGCCAGGACGTGGGCGGCCAGCCCCGCCGCGGCGCGCAGCACCACCACCCGGTTCATCCGCATCGGCCCGGCGCCCAGGGCCGCCCGCAGCCCGGCGGTGCCGAACTGGAGGGTGCCCGAGAAGCGGTCGGCCAGTTCCGCCCGTGCGGCGGCGTCACCGGCGGCGGCCGCCTCGACGAGGGCCTCGAGCTCGGCGCGGGTGGCGGGGTCCGGGTCGGCGGCGCCCCACGCGCGCGCGGCGTCGAGGAGCTGCGGGTCGGTGCGGGGGTCGGTGGTCATGGCGCGGCCTCCTGGGGCGTCCGGTGCGTCGGGGTGCCGGGCCGGGAACCCGTCCCGGCCCGGGGCCGGTCAGAGCTGGGCGACGATGCGGGCGAGCAGTCCGGAGATCCGGGCGCCCGCGGCGCGGCCGGCCTCGAGGACCTCCTCGTGGGAGAGCGGGGTCGCGGAGATCCCGGCGGCCTGGTTGGTCACGAGGGAGATCCCGAAGACCTCCATGCCGGCGTGCCGGGCGGCGATGGCCTCCAGAGCGGTGGACATCCCGACGAGGTCGGCGCCGAGCACCCCGGCCATCCGCACCTCCGCCGGCGTCTCGTAGTGCGGGCCGGGGAACTGCGCGTAGACCCCCTCGTCGAGGGTGGGGTCCACCCCGCGGGCCAGCTCGCGCAGCCGCGGGGAGTACAGGTCGGTGAGATCCACGAACGTGGCGCCCTCGAGCGGGGACCGGCCCGTGAGGTTGAGGTGGTCGCTGATGAGCACCGGGGTGCCGGGGCCCCAGGACGGGTTCAGCCCGCCGCAGCCGTTGGTGAGGATCATGGTGCGGGCCCCGGCGGCGGCCGCGGTGCGCACGCCGTGCACCACGGGGCGCACGCCCCGGCCCTCGTAGTAGTGGGTGCGGGCGCCGATCACCAGCGCGTGCCGGCCCGCGGTGGTGCGCACCGAGCGCAGCGTGCCCACGTGGCCCTCGAGGGCGGGCGGGGTGAAGCCGGGGATCTCCGCGGCCGGGATCTCGGCGACGGTCTCGCCGATCAGATCGGCAGCCTGGCCCCAGCCGGAGCCGAGGGTCAGGGCGATCTCGTGCGTGTCGACCCCGGTGGCCCTGCGGAGGGCGTCCGCGGCCTCCTGGGCGAGTTCGAAGGGGTCGGCCCGGTCAGCGCTGTGCTCTGTGTCCACCCGCCCCAAGCTACCGCATGGTCCCGGGCCGCCCGGCGCGGCCGGGCCGGTTCCGCCGCCGGAGCGGCACCTGCAAGAATGGCCGGGTGACTGCACACAGCGAATTCTCCATCCAGAAGCTCGTCATCATCGGGGGCGGTCCGGGCGGCTACGAGGCCGCCCTGGTCGCCGCCAGCCTCGGGGCGGACGTGACCGTCGTCGAGCGCCAGGGCCTGGGCGGCTCCGCGGTGCTGACGGACGTGGTTCCCTCCAAGACGCTCATCGCCTCCGCCGACGCGATGACCCGCTTCGCCGAGGCCGCGGACCTGGGGGTGCACGTGCGCGGGGGCAGCAAGGACGGGGACGAGATCAACGACCTCGCCGTGGACCTGGAGAAGGTCAACACCCGTCTCCTGCGCCTCGCGGCGTCCCAGTCCCGGGACATCAAGCGCGGGCTCGAGCGGGTGGGGGTGCGCGTGATCGCGGGCACCGGCCGGCTGCTCAGCCCCACCTGCGTGCAGGTCACCACCGACGACGGGCTGGAGTACACCCTCGACGCGCAGGCCGTGCTGCTCGCCGTCGGGGCCTATCCCCGGGAGCTGCCGTCCGCGAAGCCGGACGGGGAGCGGATCTTCAACTGGAAGCAGGTCTACCACCTCACGGAGGTCCCCGAGCACATGATCGTGGTGGGCTCCGGCGTGACCGGCGCGGAGTTCGCCTCGGCCTACCGGGGTCTCGGGGCCGAGGTCACGCTCGTCTCCTCCCGGGACCAGGTGCTGCCCGGCGAGGACGAGGATGCCGCGGCCGTGCTCGAGAGCGTCTTCGAGCGCCGCGGCATGAACGTGCTCAGCCGCTCCCGCGCCGACTCCGTGGAGCGCAGCGAGAACGGGGTGGTCGTCACGCTCTCCGACGGGCGCAAGATCGCCGGCTCGCACTGCCTCGTCGCGGTCGGCGCGATCCCGGCCACCGACGACCTCGGGCTCGAGGAGGTCGGGGTGGCCCGCGCCGAGTCCGGGCACATCAAGGTGGACGGCGTCTCCCGCACCACCGTGCCGGGCGTCTACGCCGTGGGCGACTGCACGGGCGTGCTCCCGCTCGCCTCGGTGGCGGCAATGCAGGGCCGGATCGCCGTGGCGCACCTCATGGGCGACGCCGTCAAGCCGCTGCGCACCCACCTGGTGGCCTCCAACATCTTCACCTCGCCCGAGATCGCGTCCGTGGGCGTGAGCGAGAAGTCCATCGAGGACGGCACCTACCAGGCGGACACCATCATGCTGAAGCTCTCCACCAACCCGCGCGCCAAGATGATGGCGGTCGAGGACGGGTTCGTGAAGATCTTCTCCCGCAAGGGCTCCGGCACGGTGATCGGGGGAGTGGTGGTGGGTCCCCGCGCGTCCGAGCTGATCTTCCCGATCTCCCTGGCCGTCACCCACAAGCTGCACGTCGACGACCTCGCCGACACCTTCACGATCTACCCGTCCCTCACCGGGTCGATCTCGGAGGCGGCCCGGCGCCTGCACGTGCACGTCTGATCCCCGCCGGCACGCACAACGGCCGCATCCCCCGCTGCAGGGGATGCGGCCGTTGCGCGTGCCGGCGCCGACGGGAGCGGGTCAGCGGCGGGTGACGACGTTCTCCATGTCGACGTCCTTGGTCTCCGGGGAGAACCAGAGGGCCACGAGGGTCAGCACGGCGCCGAACGCCAGGTAGAGGCCGACGGAGCCCACGCCGTAGCTCGCGTTGAGGGTGACGGCGACGTACGGGGTGATGGCGGCACCGAGGATCGACGCCGTGTTGTACGCGACGCCGGAGCCGGTGTAGCGCACGTTCGTGGGGAACAGCTCGGGCAGGATCGCGGACATCGAGCCGAAGGTCAGGCCCATCAGGGTCATGCCGACCACGAGGAAGAACAGCACGCGGCCCGTGCTGACGTCCGCACCGGTGCCGACCGCGGCCGGGTCCATGAGCAGGCCGAAGCTCAGCCCGAAGAGCAGGATCACCGAGGTGATGACCAGCTGCGAGCTGCGCCGGCCGAAGCGGTCCGCGACCCACCCGGAGACGGGCACCATGGCGGCGAACAGCAGCACGGCGAGCAGCTGCAGCACCAGGAAGTCCCGGTAGGGGATGCCGAGGCCGCCGTTGGCGGGGCTGCCGATGCCGTAGGAGAGGATCCACGCGGTCATCAGGTAGAAGAGCATGTAGGTGGCGAGCATGATGAACGTGCCCTGGATCATCTGCAGCCACGAGCCCCGGAACGCCTCGACGAGCGGGGTCTGGACCTTCTGCCCCTGGTCCAGGGCCTTCTGGAAGACCGGGGTCTCCTCGAGCTTGAACCGCACGTACAGGCCGACGACCACCATCACCACGGACGCCAGGAACGGCACGCGCCAGCCCCACGTGAGGAACGGGTGGTCGGTGCCCTGCTCGGCGACCGAGACGAAGCCCATCACGATGGTCAGCACCAGGAAGAAGCCGTTGGCCAGGATGAAGCCGAACGGGGCGCCGAGCTGCGGCCACATGGCGGCGCGCGCCCGCTTGCCCTCCTCGGCGTACTCGGTGGCCAGCAGGGCCGCGCCGGACCACTCGCCGCCCAGGCCCAGGCCCTGGCAGAAGCGCAGGATCGTCAGGATGAGCGGGGCCCAGATGCCGATCGAGTAGTAGGTGGGCAGCAAGCCGATGAGGAACGTGGCGACGCCCATGGTCAGCAGGGCGCCGATCAGGGTGGCCTTGCGGCCGATCCGGTCGCCGAAGTGCCCGAAGATCACGGAGCCGATCGGGCGGGCCACGAAGGCCGCGGCGAAGGTCGCCATGGAGGCGAGCAGCTTGGCCGTCTCGTCCTCGCCCGTGAAGAACAGGGCGGGGAACACGGCCACGGCCGCGGTGGCGTAGACGTAGAAGTCGTAGAACTCGATCGTGGTGCCCACGAGGGAGGCCAGGATCACCCGGCTGCGGGGCACGCGGTCGGACAGGGGGAGCGAGGGGGAGGACGCGCCGGCGGCGTCCTGCCCGGTCACCGGAGAGGACATGGGGAAACCTCGGTCGTAGCAGTGGGTGGGGACAAGATCCCGATAGTACGCCCGGCTGTCCGTATAGCGGGTGGCCCGTCTCACATCCTGGAACGACGACGAGGTCGGGGACGCGCTCGACGACGACGCCCCTCCCGGGTGTCGACCGGTCCGGCGGACCGGCCGGTCGACACCCGGGAGGCGGCCGTCACCCGTACCGACGCACCTCGTGGAAGAAGGAGTCGATGGTGTGCAGACCGCCGGTGCCGGCGACCGTGTCGTAGACGTGCTTGCCCACCGCGAGGTCGAGAACGCCCAGGCCGAACGGCGAGAAGACCACGGTCCGGTCCGCCGGCACCTCCACGGTGCCGGTCATGACGTCGTACAGCGTGCCGGCGAGGAAGTCCCGCGAGCCGGTGAGCTGCTCGGTCAGGTGCACGGACGTCTGGGCCTTGAGGCAGTGCTCCACGTCGTCGACGATGTTCGTGGCGGCGAGGATGACCTCGGGCCCGAGGTCACGCAGCGAGATGTGGAGCACGAGCGGGTGGTGCTCGAACCACGACGGGTCGGTGACGTGCGGCTCTCCCGCCGTGGTCGCGAACACGACCAGGTCGCTCGAGCGGATCAACGACTCGGCGTCCTCGTGGACGGTGACCGTGCTCTCGGGCGCGGAGCGCTCGAGGTAGCCGCGGAAGCCCTCGCAGCTGCCCGGCAGCAGGTCGAACACCCCCACCTCGTCGAAGCCCCACCCGGTGTCCGCCAGGAACGCGTGGACGAAGCGGGCGATGAGCCCGACGCCGAAGAAGCCCACCCGCGTGGGGCGCCCCCGCTCCCGGCTGAGCCAGTCCGCGGCCAGGGCCGCGGAGGCGGCGGTCCGGGAGGCGCTGATGATGGAGCTCTCCAGGCAGGCGAAAGGGTAGCCGGTGTCCGGATCGTTGAGGATCAGCACGGCGGAGGCCCTCGGGATGCCGAACTCCACGTTGGTGGGGAAGCTGGAGATCCACTTCAGGCCGTCCACGGCACGGGGTCCCCCCAGGGAGGCGGGCAGCGCGATGATCCGTCCGGTCGGGCGGTCCGGGAACCGCAGGAAGTACGACGGCGGGTTCACCGTCTGTCCGGCGCCGTGCAGCCGGTAGGTGTCCTCCACCAGCGCGACGATCTCGGCCCGGTGCCCCTGCAGCACCTGGTCGACCTCCGCGCCGGAGACGACCGCGAAGGACGGGATGGTCGGCTGCCGTCCGGGGGCGTCCTGCCTGTGGTCCGTGCCGGGTCCGCTGGTCAGTGTCATCGTCCCTCCTCCTTCGAGGCCGTGCCCTGGAGCGACACCGGGTCGCTCATGGCGACGAGGATCTCCCGCTCGCCCTCGTACGGTTCGCGGCTGTGCGCCGTCCGGACGTTGTCGACGAGCATCAGGTCGCCGGCGCGCCACGGCTCGCGCAGCGTGTGCGACTCGTAGATCTCGTTCAGCATGGCCACGACGTCCTCGCCGATGGGGTCGCCGTTGCCGAACGCCGTCGTGAACGGGAGGCCGTCCTCCTCGTACATGTCCATGAGGTACTCGCGGACCTCCGGGTCGATCGTCCACTCGCTGAGGAAGGCGACCTGGTTGAACCAGCAGCGCTCCCCGGTGACGGGGTGACGGACGATCGCGGCGCGGCGCTGACGCGTGCGCAGGCCGCCGTCGGGCTGCCACTCGAGCTCGATCCGGTTCTCCGCGCAGTAGCGTTCGACCGCGGCGCGGTCGTCCGTGCCGAAGGCGTCCGCGACGGAGGCGCCGATCTCGTCGTTGTAGTTGCGGATCAGCATCCAGCCGTCGCGCTCGAACCGCGTGACCAGGTCCGCGGGAAGGGCGCGCAGCACCGCCTGGGAGTCCGCGACACCGGTCACGCCGCCGGCGGCCGGGGCGGTGAGGCAGGCGAGGAGCAGCAGCCCGGGGGCGTGGAGCGTGTAGCTCAGCTCGTGGTGCATGCACATGGGCTGGTTCGCCGGCCAGGTGGCCGAGGAGTACACGCCGGGCGCATAGGAACTGCGGGCGGCGAAGGCCTCCCGCTCGGTCATCAGCTCCGGGCTGACGGCCCGGAAGACGGCGGCGACCTGGTCGGGGTGGGACAGCCCGAGGCCGCGCACGAGGACGGCCCCGTGCCGGACGACGGTCGCCCGCAGTGCGTCACGGTGCTGCTGGGCCCAGGACACCGGGTTGCCCGGGGGAGAGACCAGGGCGGTGGCCGGCGCACCCGGGCGCGCGTCGACGTCGAGCTCCGGAGGTGCGGAGGTGGCGGACATGGTGGTTCCTTCCGGTGGGATCACGGTTGGGCGGGTGAGCCGGCCGCGGCGGACCTGGAGTCCAGCTCCGTGGCGAGGTCGGTGAGGACCGGGTGGCTGAGGAGGTCCTTGAGCGAGACCTTCCGGTCCAGGGCGATGGCGAGGCGGACGGCGGTGAGCGACGTGCCGCCGCGCTCGAAGAAGTGGTCACGGCGGTCGATCCCGTCCTCCGGCACGGCGAGCACGCGCGACCACGCCGCCGCCAGCCACTGTTCGGTGGGGGTGCGCGGAAGCTCGAGCGAGCGGCCCTCGGGCTCGGCGTCCGCCGCCAGCGCGGTGAGGCGCTTGCGGTCGATCTTGCCGTTGGCCGTCAGCGGGAGGGCCGGCTGCCACTGGAACACCTGCGGGACCATGTACCCGGGCAGCGACTGCGCCAGTTGCTCGCGCATCGTGCCGGAGTCCAGTGGCTCGAGGGCATGGTAAAAGGCGACCAGGTGCTTGCCCCGGTCCGGTCGCTCCGCCACGACGACCGCCCCGTCGCGGACTCCGGGAACCCGCAGGAGGGCGTTCTCGATGTCGCCGATCTCGATCCGGAACCCGGAGATCTTGACCTGGTTGTCCCGCCGGCCCAGGTACTCCAGCCTGCCGTCCGGCGACCAGCGACCGAAGTCACCCGCCCGGTAGAGCCGCGCGCCGTCCACATGGGGATCGGCGGAGTACGCCTGTGCCGTCCGCTCCGGGTCGTTGACGTACCCGCGGCCCACGCACACCCCGGAGAAGGCGATCTCGCCCGGTGCTCCGAGCGGCACGAGCCGCTGCCGCTCGTCGAGGAGGTGGATCCGCACGTTCGGGACCGGCCGGCCCAGCGGCACGTGATCGCCCGCCGGCGCGGCGCTCATCACCTCGTGGTTCGTGTCGTCCGAGGTCTCCGTCAGCCCGTAGGCGTTGACGAGCTTGACGTCGGGCAGCACGTCGAACCAGCGGCGGACCAGTTCCTGCTTCAGGGCCTCCCCGGTCGCCGAGACGCTGCGTAGGGAGGGCAGGTCGCGGGGTCTGCCCTCCAGGTAGGCCACCACCGCGTCCAGGTACGAGGGGACGACCTGGAAGACCGCGACCTCGCCCTGTTCCACCGTGTCCACGAACCGCTCGACGTCGAGGATCCGGTCCTGCCCGACGATGAGGGTGCGGCCGCCGACGAGCAGGGCCGAGATCAGCTGCCACAGGGAGATGTCGAAGCACTGGGGGGCGCTCTGGGCCACGACGTCGCCGGGTCCGATCCCCAGGTCCTCGATCTTGGCGTACAGGTGGTTCAGCATCCCGTCGTGCTCGCACATCGCGCCCTTCGGCTCACCCGTGGAGCCCGAGGTGAAGTAGATGTAGGCGAGCTGGTCCGGGCGCACCTCCAGGCCGAGGTCGTGGTCGGCGTGTCCCTCGGCCTCGACAACCTCGAGGTGGAGCTTCGTCACGGCCGGCATCCCGGCCAGCGCTCCGTCCAGCGAGGCGGTGCTGTCGTCCTCGGTCAGCACCGTCCGGCACCCGGCCCGGGTGAGCGTCTTCTCGATCCGGTCGGGCGGGAAGTGCGGTTCGATCGGCAGATAGGCGCCTCCCGCCTTGAGGATGCCGACGACGGCGGCCATCCACTCCAGGTTCCGCTCGGCGACGACCGCCACGACCTCCTCCGCCCGGAGTCCGCGTGCGAGCAGGGCGCGGGCGATCCGGTTGGCGCGCGCGTTGAGCTCCGTGTAGGTCCACCGCCGAGCGTCCTGGACGGCGGCGAGGCGCTCAGGATGCAGCCGGACCCGCTCCTCGAAGATCTCGTGGAAGCGCAGCCGGGGCCGGGGCCGCACGGGCCCGGCCAGCTGCTCGAGCTGGAGGCGCCGCTCCTCCGCAGCGACCAGGTCGGCGTCCGCGGGCTCCGTCTCGGGGCGGGTGACCAGGTGGCGGAGCGCGGTCAGGTGGTAGCCGGCGATCCGAAGGGCGGCACCGGCGTCGAGGACGTCCTGCCGGTACCGCAGGTGGAGCACCTCGTCCCCGGCCGCCTGCCTGGGGGAGACACCGAGCACGACGCCCTCCGGCAGTTCGGAACCGGCGTCCTGGCGGGTGTCGAACACCACCTCGTATCCCGCAGGGGCCGCTCGGCGCGGGGCTTCTCCCTGGTCGGAGTGCCCGGTCTGCCCGGCGCGGGCCCGGACCAGCCGGTCGTGCGCCTCGCGGACCAGGACCCGCCAGGACGGCCGGTCCAGGTCGAGGGTGTACGGCCGGGTGCCCGCCGCGTCCCTGCAGCCGGTGGTGACCTCCTGCTCGCCGGACAGTGCCTGGAGCACCCTTGCGTGGGCGGCCAACCAGATCGTGTCCGGTGCCACCTCCCAGTCCCGGGCCAGGGACCGCACGGCGGTGCTCAGGTCCTCGGGCACGGTTGCCTCGACCTGCGCCTGGTACGACCGGCGGTCGTGCGTCCACCGGGGGATCCGTGTGGGGGCGGCCCCCGGGACGGCGGGACGGTCGTCGGCCGGGGCCGGCGGGTGGTCGGCGACGGCCCGGCAGGTGAGCGCACGGGTGGTGGTCATGACAAGGGCCTTTCGGGAGCGACGGGGGACGTGATGGCGGCACGGGCTTCCTCGGCCGGGTTGCCGGCCCACAGGGACCCCCGAGAGAGGGTGGTTCCCTTCATCACGAAGGAGTCGGTGGCGACGACGACGCCGTCCTCGACGGTCACGCCGTAGTGGACGAGGGCGGCGACGCCGATCGTGACGTCGTCGCCGATGACGTCCTGGTCGGACTTGAACATGCCGTCCTCCTGGGAGTGGCACTGGATGTTGGTGCCGGCGTTCAGCGTGCAGCGCGAGCCGATCGACACGAGGCTCCGCTCGGGGATCGAGCAGCCGTCGTCGAAGACCCGGCTCCCCATCCGCACTCCGAGCCGTCGCCAGATGAACGGCTTGAAGGCCGTCCCGTTGAGCATGTTCATGCGGAGGTTGACGATCTGCAGCTTCCAGTACCGCTCGTGCCACCAGAAGTACGGGTGGTAGATGGAGCAGAGCTGGGGTTGAAGTCCCCGGAACCGCGTCATGACGTTCTCGATCACGATGGGGACCAACAGCCCGACCACGAGCATCACGACGAACGACGCGGAGAGGGCCAGGACACCGAACCGGTCGGACAGCTCGAGGGCGGCGAACACGGCCAGCATGGCCAGCGACGCGTTGAGCCACCGCACCATCAGGAAGAGAGCCATCGTGCGCAGGTTGTGATTGTTCTTGGCCGAGAGGGACCGCTGGAAGCGGGCCGGGTCGGCGTGCTCCTCGAGCGGGGCGTCCCGCAGGACCGAACGGGGGATCTCGAACGCCGGCGACCCGAGCAGCCCTACGTCGTGGCGCACCGGGCCGTCGACGGGGACCATCACCTTGGTCGCGAGCAGACAGTTCTCCCCGGTCCTGGCCCCGGCCGGGTAGAGCACGAAGTTCCCGAGGAAGTTGTGCGCGCCGATCGCGACCGGACTGATCTTGAAGGACGTCGCCGAGTAGTCGGTGTTCATGAACGACACCCCGTCGGCGATCATCGTGCCGGTGCCGATCGTCGACAGGTACGGGTTGTCGTGCTTGAACAGCGTGCCCAGGTTCGAGCCCGTCTGCTGCAGCTGAGGCTGCTGGTACCCGATGGCACGGACGTAGTTCACGACGTAGGAGCTGTCGCCGAAGAGGGTCCCGAGCATGGGCCTGTTGGTCAGCCTCTCCACGCCCCGCTCGGCCGCGTGCTGCAGTCCGAACAGCGGGTACACCGTGTCCGGCTTCAGCAAGAGCTGGAGCACCCGTGGAACGGTCGTCGTGACGACCAGCATCACGATCGTTCCGCCGAGGACGCCCACGCCGGCGAAGGCGACGGCGTCGGCGTAGAAGACCCAGTTGGTGAACGCGTGCGGATGCGATTCCAGGAGCGCGGCCACGCGGGGGAACGCCAGGACAGCCAGGATCAGGGTCAGCCCCACCATGACGCGGCCAAGTGCGAGCGTGGCCACCAGCTGTGCCGCGGCATACACGGCGCGCCGTCCCGGGCGGTAGGGTGCCGGGGCCACCGTGGCGAAGTCCGTCTCGGTGGGCCTGCCCGGCGAGCCGTGCCAGTGCTTGCCCTCGGGCACGGCCTGGCCGGTGTACAGCGTGGACCGGTGGCCCAGCTGGGAACCGTCCCCCATCGTCGTGCCGATGTCCAGGACGCTGCCCTCGCCGACGATCACGTCCCGGCCCAGTGTCACGGCGCCGGTCTGGATGACTCCGCCGTGGGCTCGGTAGCCGTTGGCGTACACGTCCTTGCGGATCACGGTCCCGTCCCCGATCGTGATCAAGTCGGTGCACACCGGCAGGTGAGTGGTCAGGATCGTCACGTTGCGCCCGACCTTGGCGCCCATGGCCCGCAGATAGAGAGGGGTCAGCGGGGAACCGGTCATCAGGGCGAGGGGGCAGGTGCGCATGACGGTCTTGACCGTCCAGAACCGGAAGTAGGCCAGGCTCCAGATCCGGATCTCCCCGGACCGGAAGCGCCCGAGAAGGATCCACTTCGCCGCGACCGGCAGGATGCACAGCAGCAGGAACGTCGCCGCGCCGAGGGCGACCGACCGCAGGTAGAGCTCCCCGAAGCCCATCCCATGGCCCACCCAGTGGTGGTTGCCCGGCCCTGCGGCCGGGAACACCCACAGGTACCCCAAGACCGCGACCGCGCCGGCGAGCAGGCAGTAGCCGAGATAGACGAGCACCTGCAGGGTGCCACAGGCGAGGTACTCCCACGTCCGCGCGTCCATGGGCGGCGGTGTCGTCTGCACGGAGGCCACGACGGGATCAGGCTCCTGCGGCTGGTCCTGTTCCACGGGGCCCTGCAGCACCGCGGCGAGGGCGGCGATGTTCGGATGGCTGTAGACGTCCTTCATGGACACCGCCGGCAGGTCCGGCTGCTTGCGCACCCGGGCGCAGAACCGCGCCATGACCAGGGAGTCCGCGCCCAGGTCGGCGAAGAAGTCGGCGTCCACCGGCACCCGGTCCACGCCCAGCACCCCGGTCAGCACCTCGACCAGCCGGTCTCGCACGGCCGCCGGCACCGGCTCCGGCGGAGCCAGGGCCCCGGCCAGCGCCGTGATCGTCGGATGCTGGTAGATGTCCTTCATGGACACCGCCGGCAGGTCGGACTGCTTGCGCACCCGGGCGCAGAAGCGCGCCATCACCAGGGAGTCCGCGCCCAGGTCGGCGAAGAAGTCGGCGTCCACGGGGATGTCGTCCTGCTGCACCACCGAGGCGAGGAGAGCGGCCAGCCGGCGCTCGAGCGGCAGGCCCGCACCGGTCCTCTCGAGGGCCGGTGCGGACGGAGGCTCGCGCCTGGTGGGGACCGAGATCGGGGGGAGGGGAGACGCCGGGAGGGCGTCGGCGAGCTTCTTCACTGCGAGAGACTCCTCGGGGAGGAGGTGGCCGCGGAACCGGTCACC
Source organism: Kocuria sp. CPCC 205231 (assembly GCF_040980965.1). Classification (NCBI taxonomy): domain Bacteria; kingdom Bacillati; phylum Actinomycetota; class Actinomycetes; order Micrococcales; family Micrococcaceae; genus Kocuria; species Kocuria sp. CPCC 205231. The sequence goes on from NZ_JAVKPP010000004.1 coordinate 151,979, forward strand.
GGTGTGGTTGCCGCCTGCCGACGCCATGACACCTGGTGGTGCGGACGGCTCAGAGCGGCTGTCGAGTCGGAGCCGGCGAGCGCCTCGGCCCCGAAGTGGTCGAGGACCCAGTCCGGCTGGTAGATGGTGTCCAGGTACGGGCGGCCCAGGTCCGGGGAGATGGCCACCGCGGTGACGTCCTCGGCGTGGTGGGCCGCGAGCCACGTCATGGCGCCGTGGACCACGGTCCCGGTGGAGCCGCCGAGCAGGAACCCTCGCCCGGCCAGGCGGTGGCAGGTGCGCACCGTGTCCAGCTCCTCGACCATCACCACGTCGTCGATCAGGGACTCGTCGAGCTGGGGCGGCCGCACGCTCATGCCGAGCCCGGGGATCAGACGGGTGGCCGGCGGGCGACCGAACGAGACCGAGCCGACGGCGTCCACCGCGACGATCCGGACGTCGGGCCGGTGCTCCTTGAAGTACCGCGCGCAGCCCATCAGCGTGCCCGTGGTTCCGGCCCCCACGAACAGCACCTCGAGCTCGGGGAACTGGGCCTCGATCTCGGGGGCGGTCCAGCGGTAGTGCGCTCCCCAGTTGCCAGGGTTGGTGTACTGGTTGAGCCAGACGTACCGCTCGTCGGACCTGCACAGCTCCCGGACGTGGTTGAGGCGGGCGCCGAGGAAGCCGTCGACGGGGTCCGGCTCGGTGACCAGGTCGACGTGCGCCCCGAGCGACTCCATGAGCTGCCGGGTCGCGGGGTTGCAGCGCGGGTCGATCACGCACACGAAGCTGTATCCCTTGCTGGCGGCGATCATGCTGAGCGCGACGCCGAGGTTCCCGGAGGAGGACTCCACGAGCACGGAGCCGGGGCCGACCCGTCCTTCCCGCTCGGCCCGCTCGACCATCTCCCTGGCGGGCTTGAGCTTGATCGAGCCGGCGAAGTTGAACCCCTCGATCTTCAGGTAGAGGTGGCGGCTCAGCACGCCCTCCAGATCGATGAACAGACTCTCCTCGTTGAACAGGTGCGGAGCCTTGATGATGGACATAGTGTTCCTCGTTCTCTCGCCGTGCGCTCGATCCGTGAGGAGGGCGCGGGGACGGCTTTTTGCATTCGGGTCGGCTCGTAGCTCGGCTGACGGGCACCGCAAGGACCCTCTTCTCGGCATGCCGGTCGACGAGGGCTCCGTCCTGCGGGGCGCGGCCCCGACGAATCGGTGCAACGCTGCGCTGCGGGCCCGGAGCGATCGACGGCTGTGAGTCCCCCACTCGCGGCAGGAGCCGCAGGACAGTGGTGCCAGCCGCGAAGGCGGCGGTCGTGATTGCTCAGGTGGTTCTTCTCATGGGTCTGTCCCATCCGGTGGAGAAGCGAGATCCGCTTCGCGACTGGTGCTGGCCCCTGGCGCGTTCCCCCGAACGCCCGTTGAGCTCTGTGTATGGTTCGACGTCACCAACGTAGGCCCAGGTCAGGGGGCCTCGACCAACATTTGCGAAGATGACGGACACGATTCGGACACGGCCCCGTCGGGGGCCCGGCCGATCGCGGAACCGGCTCTCCTTGTCAGCGCAGGAATCCGGGTACTGGCAACGGCACGTGACGGATGATCCTGACGTGATGGAGTGCTGGGTCCGGAAGGTGCTCCGCTCCGGGATCTCGAGGAAGCACGGCACAGGGCGAGTGAGTTGTTCGCCGCTCCTGCCGGACCATGTTTCCCGGAGGGGGCCCGACATGCTTCAAGGATGGCCGACGGGTCGGACGCTGTAGTCGGCCTCCGGGTGGAGAAATCCTGTCCACCCGTGGTTGTACGCGGTGACGGTCACGGGACGCGGACGGTCAGCGCCGCCCGCGACTCCGCACGCTCCGGACCGGGGGCCGGTGGAAGAGCCAGGTCCAGGATCCGCCACCCGGCCACGGGCCGCCCCGGGACGGGACCCGCCCCGACCTCGTCGATGGAGGGCTCGCGGAACAGTCCGGAGCCCATGGCCTTGAGCAGGGACTCCTTGCGCGCCCACACCGTGGTCACGGCGGCCGGCCGGTCCGCGGCGGGCAGGGCCCGCAGTGCGATGATCTCGGCGGGGTGGAGCAGGGGGACCACCTGCTCGGCGGCGACCGGGTCCTGGAGGCGCTCGACGTCCACCCCCACCTCGCGCTCGGCGGTGGCCACGAGCACCTGGTCGCCGCTGTGCGAGAGGGAGAAGCACACGGCGTGGTCCTCGAGCCGCGGCTTGGGCCGGGGCCCCGCGGCGGGAACGGGCGGTCCCAGGCGCAGCGAGGCCGGGTCCGCGCCGGTGCGGGCGGCGAGCTCGTGGCGCAGCACGCAGTGGGCGACCACGAACCGCCGCCGGTCGCTCTCGTGGCGGAACGCCGCGGCCCGGGCCCGCTCATCCTCGTCCAGGCAGTCCCGGACCGAGTCCGCCCAGCCGGCCAGCGGGGCCACGCGGGCGAGCACCACCCGCACGTCCGCGGGGGCGCCCGGCACCGGCAGCTCGACCGTGCCGGGCACGCCCGGCGGGAGCGTTGTCACGACGACGGGCTCACCGGGAGCGGCCGGGCGCGGCGCACGCCTCGAGGTCCTCGAGCAGGCGGTGCCGGTTCTCGGCGAGCGGGTGGTGGCCGCCGGGGTACTCGCGCCGCTGCACGGCCCCGGTGCTGACGGGACGCCAGGCGTCCATGCCGGCGGCGTCCACCGTGTGGTCCTCGCTGCCGCGCAGCAGCAGCAGGGGCGCCTCGACCGGGGCGGGGAGCCGGTCGTGGGCCATCGAGACCAGCAGGTCCGCGCGCAGGGCGGGCAGCTGCAGGGCCAGCAGCTCGGGGTTCGCCAGCACCGCCTCGGGGGTGCCGCCGAGCCGCCGCAGCCACCGGGCGAGCGCCTCGTCCGCGTCCGGGTCCTGCGGGTCGAGGCCGGCCCGCAGGTCCTCGTCCCCGTCGTCCGCCGCGTCCACGGCGCCCGGGGCGGTCTTCGCGGAGAGCGCGAGCAGCGACACCCGGATCCCCTCCCGGTGCTCGAGGAGCGAGGCGAGCTCGGCCGCGACGGAGGCGCCCATGCTGTGGCCCAGGACCACGAGCGGGACGTCCGAGGCCGCCCACGGCGCGCCGGCGACGGCCTCGGCCGCCTCCGCGGCGAGGGCGGCGACCGAGGGCGCCGGCGGCTCCCGGAAGCGGCTCTCCCGGCCGGGGTACTGGACGCCGAGGACGTGCACGTCCTCGCGGACGAGGAACCGCCAGTACCCGGCGGCCGCGCCCGAGGGCGGGCAGCAGAGCACCCGCAGCCGCGGCGTCCGGGCGGGGGCGCCGCTGCGCAGCCGGTCCTGCGCGGAGAGGTCCACGAGGCAGCGCCCGGGGGCGCCGGTCGGTCGGGTGCTCATCGGGGCCGGGCCGCCCGCCTCAGGAGATGGTCGCCAGAACGGCGCCGGCGGAGACGGTGTCCCCGGGGCTGACGGACAGCCCCGAGACCGTGCCCGACTTGTGGGCGGTCAGCGGCTGCTCCATCTTCATGGCCTCGAGCACCAGCACGAGATCGCCCTCGGCCACCTCGTCCCCGTTGTCCACCGCGATCTTCACGATGGTCCCCTGCATCGGGGAGCTCAGGCTGTCGCCGCTCGCCGCGGCGGTGCCGCCGCCGCGGGCGGAGCGGGACTTGCGGGGCTTGGCCGCGGCCCCGTTGGGCTTGGCCGTGCCGGGCAGGGCGGGCAGGACCACCTCGAGGCGCTTGCCGGAGACCTCGACGACGATCGCCTGGCGCTCCTCGGCCTCGGGCCCGGCCTGCGGGACGCCCTCGAAGGGCGGGATGGTGTTGTCGAACTCCGTCTCGATCCACCGCGTGTGCACGGAGAAGGGGGCGCCGTCCGCGGGGGCGAACGCGGGATCGGCGACGACGGCGCGGTGGAAGGGGACCACGGTGGGCATGCCCTCGATGCGCAGCTCCGCCAGCGCCCGGCGGGAGCGCTCGAGCGCCTGCTGCCGGGTGGCCCCGGTGACGATCAGCTTGGCGAGCATGGAGTCGAAGTTCCCGCCCACGGTCTCGCCGGCCTGCACACCGGAGTCCACGCGCACGCCGGGACCGCCGGGCAGGCCGAGGGCGGCGATGGTGCCGGGGGAGGGCATGAAGTGCCGTCCCGGGTCCTCGCCGTTGATGCGGAACTCGATCGAGTGGCCGCGGACCTCCGGGTCGTCGTAGCCGAGGGCCTCGCCGCGGGCCAGCCGGAACTGCTCCCGCACCAGGTCGATGCCCGTGACCTCCTCGGACACGGGGTGCTCCACCTGCAGGCGGGTGTTGACCTCCAGGAACGTGATCGTGCCGTCCTGGCCCACCAGGAACTCGCACGTGCCCGCGCCCTGATAGCCGGCCTCGCGCAGGATCGCCTTCGAGGAGGCGTAGAGCAGGCGGTTCTGCTCCTCGGACAGGAACGGCGCCGGCGCCTCCTCCACGAGCTTCTGGTTGCGCCGCTGCAGGGAGCAGTCGCGGGTGGAGACGACCACCACGTTGCCGTGGGCGTCGGCCAGGCACTGGGTCTCGACGTGCCGCGGGGCGTCCAGGAAGCGCTCCACGAAGCAGTCGCCGCGGCCGAACGCCGCGGTGGCCTCGCGCACGGCGGACTCGTAGAGCTCCGGGATGTCGTCGCGGTTGCGGACCACCTTGATGCCGCGGCCGCCGCCGCCGAAGGCGGCCTTGATGGCCAGGGGCAGCCCGTGCTCGTCGGCGAACGCGAGGACCTCCTCGGCGGAGCCGACCGGGTCGGTGGTGCCGGGGACCTGCGGGGCGCCGACCTTCTCCGCGATGTGGCGGGCGGCCACCTTGTCGCCGAGCTTGGCGATGGCCGCGGGCGGGGGCCCGATCCAGGTCAGTCCGGCCTCGAGTACGGCGAGGGCGAACTCGGCGTTCTCGGACAGGAAGCCGTAGCCGGGGTGCACGGCGTCGGCTCCCGAGCGGGCGGCGACGTCGAGGATCTTGTCGATCACCAGGTACGAGTCCGCGGCGGTGGACCCGCCGAGCCCGTACGCCTCGTCCGCCGTGCGGGCGTGCAGGGCGTCCCGGTCCGGGTCGGCGTACACGGCCACGGAGGCGATGCCCTCGTCGCGGGCGGCGCGGATCACGCGCACCGCGATCTCGCCGCGGTTGGCGACGAGCACCTTGGTGATGGGGCGGATGGCGCCGTCCGCGGGGTTCTTACCGGTCACGTCTCACTCCTTGTCGAATCCTCCGATGCACTGTATTCCCCGTCGTGAGCAATCGCCCAACCACCCGGCGGCGGACCGGAAATGCGACGCCGTTTCTGTAGGAGTCCTACAAAGCGCAGACCGGTTCCGGCGGGGAGCGGTTCTCAGCGGCCGGCGGTCCACAGCTCGGGCACGCCGACGCCCGCCCGGCCGAGCAGCGTGCGCAGGGTACTGAGGCTCAGGCCGACGACGGCGTGCACGTCGCCCTCCACCCGCTCCACGAACGCCGCGCCGAGCGAGTCGATGGTGAAGGACCCGGCCACCTCCAGGGGCTCGCCGGTGGCCACGTAGGCCGCGACCTCGTCGTCGGACATCTGCGCGAAGAACACCTCGGCGCTGGCGGGCGCGCCGCCGCTCCAGCCGCTCCCGCCGTCCGCCGGGCTCCGCGTGTCCACGAGCCAGTGGCCCGTGTGGAGCACCCCCGAGCGCCCGCGCATGGCCCGGATCCGGGCGGTCGCCGTCGCGGCGTCCAAGGGCTTGCCGTGCACCTCGCCGTCGAGCTCGAAGACCGAGTCGCAGCCCACCACGAGGGCGCCGGCGGCCTCGGGCAGCGCCGCCACGGCCTCCGCCTTGGCCCGGGCCAGGACCATCGCGGTCTCCTCGGCGCCGGTCACCCCGCGCTCCCGGACCACGGCGTCCTCGTCCACGTCGGAGACGAGCCGGTCGTGGCCGATCCCGGCGTCGGCCAGCAGCTTGGTGCGGGCGGGGGAGCGGGAGGCGAGGACGAGGCGGGGAGTCACCGTCCCAGGATACGCAGGCCGTGCGCGCGAGGGCCGCGCTGCGCCCCTCGCCCACGCGCGAGGGGCCGCGTCCTGCTGATGAGACGTTCTCCCACCGACAGGACGCGACCCCTCACGATCGCCCGGGACGGGACGCGACACCTCGCGTCCGCCCGGATCAGTACTCGACGACCACGCGGCCCTCGATCTTGCCCTTCTCCATCTCGTCGAGGATCGCGTTGACGTCCTCGAGCGGACGGGTGCTGTAGGTCGGGTGGATCAGACCGCGAGCGTAGAAGTCGAGGGCCTCGACCATGTCCTGGCGCGTGCCCACGATGGAGCCGCGGATGGTCAGGCCCTTGAGCACGATGTCGAAGATCGGCGCCGGGAAGTCCCCGGGCGGCAGGCCGTTGAACACGATCGTCCCGCCGCGGCGGACCATGCCGATCGCCTGGCCGAACGCGGCCGGGTGCACGGCGGTCACCAGCACGGCGTCCGCACCGCCCGGGATCTGCGCGAGCACGGCCTCGGCCGGGTCCTCCGCGAACGCGTTGACGGTGATCTCCGCGCCGTGCTTGCGTGCGAGGGCCAGCTTGTCGTCGGCGACGTCGACCGCCGCGACCCGCAGGCCCATGGCCACCGCGTACTGCACGGCCAGGTGCCCCAGGCCGCCGATGCCGGAGATCACCACCCACTCCCCAGGCCGCGCCTCGGTCATCTTCAGGCCCTTGTAGACGGTGACCCCGGCGCACAGCACCGGCGCCACCTCGTACGGGTCGGCGCCCGCGGGGATCTGCGCGGCGAAGCGGGCGTCGACCAGCATGTACTGGCCGAAGGACCCGTCGATGCTGTAGCCGCCGTTGACCTGCTCCTCGCACAGCGTCTCCCAGCCGGTGCGGCAGTTGCGGCAGTGCCCGCACGCCGAGGCCAGCCAGGCGTTGCCCACGAGGTCGCCCTCCTGCACCTCCGTGACGCCCGGGCCGAGGGCCACGACCGTGCCCACGCCCTCGTGGCCCGGGACGAAGGGCGGGGTGGGCTGGACCGGCCAGTCGCCGTGGGCGGCGTGCAGGTCGGTGTGGCACACACCGGTCGAGATCAGCTTGACGAGGACCTGGCCGGGGCCGGGTTCGGGGACCGGGAGGTCCTTGACCTCCAGGGGCTGCCCGAAGGCGGTGACGACGGCGGCGGTCATGGTGCCGGGGACCGCGGTGGCCGCGGACTCCTGGACGGTCGGGGCTTGCTGGGCGTTCATGGTGCTCCTCCTGGAACGGGACGGACGGTCGGGACGGGTGAGGGTGGTTTAGAAGAAGCCCTGGGCATCCTCGGAGTAGGAGACCAGCAGGTTCTTGGTCTGCTGGTAGTGGTCCAGCATCATGAGGTGGTTCTCGCGGCCGATGCCCGAGGACTTGTAGCCGCCGAACGCGGAGTGGGCGGGGTAGTTGTGGTACTGGTTCACCCACACGCGCCCGGCCTGGATGTCGCGGCCGGCGCGGTAGGCCAGGTTTCCGTTGCGGGCCCAGACCCCGGCGCCGAGGCCGTAGAGGGTGTCGTTGGCGGTGGCCATGGCGTCGGCGTAGTCGGCGAAGCGGGTGACCGACAGGACGGGCCCGAAGATCTCCTCCTGGAAGATGCGCATCGAGTTCTCGCCCTCGAACACCGTGGGGGAGACGTAGAAGCCCTCGGCGAGGTCCCCGTCCAGGACGTTGCGCTCGCCGCCCACGAGGACCTTCGCGCCCTCCTGCCGGCCGATGTCGATGTAGGAGAGGATCTTCTGCAGCTGGTCGTTGGAGGCCTGCGCCCCGACCTGGGTGTCGAGGTCCAGCGGGTTGCCCTGGACCATTCCCTTGACCCGCTCGACGCCGTCCGCCAGCAGCCGGTCGTAGATCGAGCCCTGGATCAGGGCCCGCGAGGGGCAGGTGCAGACCTCGCCCTGGTTGAGGGCGAAGAACGCGAAGCCCTCCAGCGCCTTGTCGTAGAAGGAGTCCTGGGCCGCGGCGACGTCCTCGAAGAAGATGTTCGGGGACTTCCCGCCCAGCTCGAGGGTCACCGGGATGATGTTCTGGGACGCGTACTGCATGATGAGCCGGCCGGTGGTGGTCTCCCCGGTGAAGGCGATCTTGCGGATCCGCGGGCTCGAGGCCAGCGGCTTGCCGGCCTCCACGCCGAAGCCGTTGACCACGTTGACCACGCCCGGGGGCAGGATGTCCGCGAGCAGCTCCATGAGCACCATGATCGAGGCCGGGGTCTGCTCGGCCGGCTTGAGCACCACGGCGTTGCCCGCGGCCAGGGCCGGGGCGAGCTTCCACACGCCCATGAGGATCGGGAAGTTCCAGGGGATGATCTGCCCGACCACCCCGAGGGGCTCGTGGAAGTGGTAGGACGTGGTGTTGTCGTCGAGCTGGGAGAGGGTGCCCTCCTGGGCGCGGATCGCCCCGGCGAAGTAGCGGAAGTGGTCGATGGCCAGGGCGATGTCCGCGTTGATGGTCTCGCGCACGGGCTTGCCGTTGTCCCAGGTCTCGGCCACGGCGAGCATCTCGAGGTTCTGCTCCATCCGGTCGGCGACCCGGTGCAGCACCAGCGCCCGCTCCGCGACCGGGGTCTTGCCCCAGGCCGGGGCGGCGGCCCACGCGGCGTCGAGCGCGGCGTCGATGTCCTCGGCGGTGCCGCGGGCCACCTCCGTGAAGGGCTTGCCGTTGACCGGGGAGATGTTCTCGAAGTACCTGCCCTGCACGGGCGGGACCCACTGTCCGCCGATCCAGTGCTCGTAGCGGGGCTTGAAGGTGACCTTCGAGCCCTCGGTGCCGGGCTGCGCGTAGACGGTGGTGAGGGACTGGGTTTCAACGCTCATGGTGACCTGCTCCTGGTGCGTGACGGTGCGTGTGGCACGGGTGCGGACCGCCTCGTCCGCACCATCGTGTGATGCGGATCACGCTACGGGGGGCCACGTTGCACGCACGTTGCACGCACGGTGCGGCGGGCGCCGGGGCCGGTCAGATGCGCAGCCGCTCCAGCTCGAGCACGGCCTCGGCGCGGGCGGGGGAGCGGGCCGGCAGGAGGCGCAGCAGCAGCGCCCACGCCTCGGCGTCGTCGGCGGCCTCCGGCAGGGTGAGGTACTCGCGCACGGCCTCGGCCGAGCCGTCGGTGAGCACGGCCTCGCGCAGGAGCCCGGTGAGGCGGTGGCGCAGGGCCACGAGGGACGGCGCCTCGGAGTGGGGCAGCAGCGCCCCGGTGTACTCGCGCAGCGCCCGCCGGTGCGAGCCCCGGGCGAGCAGCTCGAGCACCCGGCCCGCGTCCGAGGGCAGCGGGGTCTCGAGCCGGTAGGGGCGGGAGGCGATCGCCGGCCCGCCCCGGGACTCGAGCAGCCGGCGCAGCCGCAGGACCTCGGCGCGCACCGTGGTCTCCTGCGCCCGGCCGGCCCACAGCTGCTCCGACAGCTCCGCGGTGCACAGGCCGTTGCCGGCGCGGGACAGGGCCAGGAGGATCTCGGCGTGGCGCTCGGTGAGCTCCAGCGCCTGACCGTCCAGCACCAGCGCCGGCGGGGCGTCGCCGAGCACGCGCAGGAACGCGCCGTGGGCGGGGGCGGCGGCCGGCGCCGCGGCGGTCTCGGAGCGGCGGGCGGAGCGCAGGGCGAGGGCGAGCTCGGCCCGGGCGGCGCGCACCGCCGCGCCGACCAGTGCCCGGGTGGCGGGGGCCGCGGCGGCGTCCCCGCCCGTCAGGTCCACCGCCCCCAGCAGCGCCCCCGTGACGGGGTGCAGCAGCGGGGCGGCCGTGCAGGTCCAGGGCCGGGCCTCGGGGTAGAAGTGCTGCTCGCGGTGCACGGTCACGGGCCGGCGCAGAACCAGGGCGGTGCCCGGGGCGTTGGTGCCCACGGCCGGCTCGGACCAGTCGGCGCCCTCGACGAAGCCCATGGACTCGGCCCGCCGCCGGGTCGCGGCGCTGCCCCGGACCTGCAGGATCACGCCGCCGGGGTCCGTGACGGCCACGACCAGGCCGGTGTCCTCGGCCAGCGGGGTGAGCAGCTCGTCGAGCACGGGCATCAGCAGCCGCAGCGGGGAGCGGGCCTCCCGGACGTCGGGGCCGTCCAGCACGACCCGCGGGGTGCAGCGCTCGGGCGCCGAGAGGTGGTCCAGCGACCGGGCCCAGGACAGTCGCAGCAGCGGGTCCGTCGTCGTCGGTCCGTCCGCCGGTGCGCCCACGCGCCGCCTCCTGTCCCGTGCTGTGATCCAGCTCTCATGCCCGTCCCAGGGTAGCCCGTGACGCGTCCAGGAACGGCGATGGGCGGGGAACTGCCGGAATGCGTCGAGCATTCTCGCAGTTCCCCGCTCCTCGCGGTGGGGACGGCGGCGCCGGGGCTCAGCGGGCCCCGGTCGCCGCGGTGGCCTCGGGGGTGGCGCCCTCGGGGGCGGCGTCCTCGGGTGTGAAGGGGTCGCCGGAGCGCGGGGCGTCGTAGAGCTCCCGGTCCAGCAGCCCCTCGCGGTGGGCGACGATCGTGGGCACCAGGGCCTGGCCCGCCACGTTGAGCGCGGTGCGGCCCATGTCGATGATCGGGTCCACGGCCAGCAGGAGGCCCACGCCGTCGAGCGGCAGGCCCAGCGTGGACAGCGTCAGGGTGAGCATCACGGTGGCGCCCGTGGTGCCGGCGGTCGCCGCGGAGCCCAGCACGGACACGAGCGCGATGAGCACGTAGTGCGTGACGTCCAGCTCGATCCCGTAGAACTGCGCGACGAACAGGGCGGCGATCGCGGGGTAGACCGCGGCGCAGCCGTCCATCTTGGTGGTGGCCCCGAGCGGCACGGCGAAGGACGCGTAGGCGCGGGGCACGCCGAGGCTGCGCTCGGTGACGCGCTGCGTCAGGGGCATGGTGCCGACCGAGGAGCGGGAGACGAAGCCCAGCTGCACGGCCGGCCACACGCCGGAGAAGTACTGCCGGACGGAGAGCCCGTGCGCCTTGACCAGGGCCGGGTAGACCACGAACGCCACGACCAGCAGGCCGGCGTAGACGGTGGCGACGAACGCCAGGAGCCCGCCCATCGAGGTCCAGCCGTACTCGAACACGGCCCGGCCGATGAGCCCGAGGGTGCCCAGCGGGGCGAGGCGGATGATCCACCAGACCACCTTCTGCACCACGGCGAGCGCGGCCCGGACCACGGCCAGGAAGGGCTCGGCGGGGGCGCCCACCTTGAGCGCCGCGATGCCGACGGCGGCCGACACCACGAGCACCTGCAGCACGTTGAAGCCGAGGGAGGTCTGGACGGTCTCCGGGTCCACCACGGAGGAGGAGACCTGCAGGCCCAGGAAGTTGGCGGGGACCAGGCCGGTGAGGAAGCCCAGCCACGAGCCCTGCGTCCCGGTGTACGCCTCGGCGGGCGCGGCCGCGCCGCTGCCGGCGCCGGGCTGGACGACCAGGCCGAGCACCAGGCCGACCGTCACGGCGATCAGGGCGGTGATCCCGAACCACAGCAGCGTCTTCCACGCGAGCCGGGCGGCGTTGGAGACCTCCCGCAGGTTGGCGATGGAGGAGATCACCGCGGTCACGATGAGCGGGACCACGGCGGCCTTGAGCAGGCTGACGTAGCTGGTGCCGATGGTGTCCAGGGCGGTCATCAGCCAGTTGGGGTCCGTGTCGGGGTCGCCGCCGAGGGCGTCGGCCACGGTGCCCAGGACCACGCCCAGGAGGAGGGCGAGCACGATCTGCGGGCCGAAGGAGGTCATCCACCGGGGCAGCCGTCGAGTGCTTTCTGCGGAAATCATGTGGCCACGATAGGGCGCGGAAATATACAACACCGAATGACGGTGACGAAATGTGACGCGGGAATGACGGAGGTCACAGGGCGAGCGCGTACCGCAGGGTGTCCAGGCCCACCGAGCCGACCCGCAGGGCGCGGGTGTGGAAGTCCTTGAGCAGGAACTCCGGGCCCGCCGCGGCGCGGGCCGCCTCCCGCGCCTGCTCCCACAGTTGCTGGCCCACCTTGTAGGACGGCGCCTGCCCGGGCCAGCCCATGTAGCGCATCCACTCGAAGCGCAGCATCGGGTCCGCCATCACGATGTTCGAGCGCAGGAACTGCCAGCCGTCCTCGGGCGTCCAGACCTCGCCGGGGCGGGCCCCGCCGAGGGCGTCCCCGAGCTCCGCGGGGATCCGGTAGCCGCAGTGGAAGCCGACGTCGAACACCACCCGCGCCGCCCGCAGCCGCTGGGCGTCCAGCATCCCCATCCGGTCCCCGGGGTCCTGCAGGTGGCCCAGCTCGTCCATGAGCCGCTCGGCGTACAGCGCCCAGCCCTCCCCGTGGCCCGAGACCCACACGCCCATCCGCCGCCACCGGTTGAGCTCGCCCGAGTTGGCGAGCGCGGTGGCGAACTGCAGGTGGTGGCCGGGAACGCCCTCGTGGTAGACGGTCGTGGTCTCCTCCCACGTGGTGAAGGTCCGGGTGCCCTCGGGCACGGACCACCACATGCGCCCGGGGCGGGAGAAGTCGGCGCTGGGCATCGAGTACCAGATCCCGCCGTCGTGGGTCGGGGCGATGCGGCACTCGAGCCGGCGCATGGGACCGGTGAGCTCGAAGTGCGTGTCCGCGAGGGCGTCCACGGCGGCGTCGGAGAGGTCCTGCATCCACGCCTGCAGCGCGTCGGTGCCGTGCAGCTGCCGCGCCGGGTCCGCGTCCAGGACCGCCATGGCCTCGGCGACCGTGGCGCCGGGGGCGATCCGGCGGGCGAGCTGCTCCTGCTCCGCCACGATCGTGCGCAGCTGCTCCACGCCCCACGCGTAGACCGTGGCCGGGTCCAGGACGGCGCCCAGGAACTCCTGCAGGCGCAGCGTGTACACGTCCGGTCCCACCGCGTCCGTGCGGGGCGCGTCCGCGGCGAGCTCCTTGCCCAGCACGGCGGCGAGGCCCCGGTAGGCGTGCCGCGCCGCCTCGGCCGCTTCCCCGACCTGCTGCCGCAGCGCCTCGGGGACGCGGGGGCTGCGCGCCAGCCGGTCGAAGAAGCCGTGGCGCGCCGCGTAGCCGGTGCACTGCCGGGCCGCGTTGCGCAGCTGTGCCGCGGAGGCCGAGCGGCCGAGGGAGCGGGCGTGCCGCAGGCCCAGGACGTAGGTGTCCACGGCGGCGGGCACGGCGCGCAGCCGGCCGGCGAGGTGCGCCCAGTCCTCGGCGGTGCTCCGGGGCAGGTCGTCGAAGACCTCCCGGATCTCCTGCACCGGGGAGGAGATGTTGTTGACCTCCCAGCCCCGCAGCCCCTCCTCGTGCAGGAGCAGGTCCAGGCCCAGGCGCTCGCGCAGGGCGTGGCCGGTGATCCGGTCGACGTCGTCGACCGGGGCCGCGCGCTCGAGCTCCGCCAGCGTCCGGCGGGCGGCGTCGGCGTGGGCCTCCTGGCCCTCGGGCCCGAAGTCGCGGTACTCGGTCTCGTGCCCGGGGAAGCCGTGCACGGTGGCCTGGGCCGGGTCCAGCTCCATGGTGCGCGCGAACCAGCGCTCGGCCACGGCGTCCACGTCCGTGGGCTCGCGCCGCCCCGTGCCGAGGGGCGCGGGGCCGGCGCCGGTCAGGGGGTCGGGCCGTTGATCGGTCATGCACGTCACAGTAGCGCCGGGCGCTCCCTAGACTGCGGAGCATGTCCGCTCCTGCGCCGCGCGCGAACTCCGCGCCCCCCGCGACCGTCCCGGCCGGGCCCTCGGGGACCGCCGGGACCGGACCCGCCCTGCTCGTGGTGGTCGCGGGGGTGGTGGGCGCCCTGCACGTGTGGAAGCTGGCCCCGGCGCTGCCCGTGCTCTCCGCCGAGCTCGGCCTGAGCCTGGTGCAGGGCGGGTTCCTGCTCTCCACCGTGCAGGTGGCCGGCATGCTGCTGGGCGTGGTGGTGGGTCTGTCCGGGGACCGGATCGGCCTGCGCCGGGGCCTGGTGCTCGGGCTGGGCCTGCTCACCGCGGGCTCCGTGACGGGCCTGCTCTCCACGGGGTACGGCCCGCTGCTGGGCTCCCGGGTGCTGGAGGGCGTGGGGTTCATGCTCGTGTCGATCTGCGCCCCGGCACTGATCCGGCGCACCGTGGCCCCGGCCCGGGTGTCCCTGCTGGTGGGGCTGTGGGGCTGCCACATCCCGGTCGCCGCGGCCCTCTCCCTGCTGCTCGGCGGGCTGCTCAGCGAGGCCCTCGGCTGGCGCACCTGGTGGGCGGCCGCCGCGGCCGGCTCCGCGCTCCTGGGCGTGCTGGTGCTCGCCGTGCTCCCGCCGGACCCGGCCCACACGGTGGTGCACGGGGTGCGGCAGCGCCTCTGGCTGACCCTGCGCGCACCGGGGCCGTGGCTCGTGGCCGCGGTCTTTGGGCTCTACACCGCCCAGTGGAACGGGGTGGTGCAGTTCCTGCCCTCCATGTACGCCGAGGCCGGGATCGCGGCGGGCGCCGCCGCGGGGCTCAGCGCGCTCGCCGCGGGGGTCAACGTGGTGGGCAACCTGGGCGCGGGTCGGGCCCTGCAGCGCGGGGTGCGCCCCGTGGTGCTGTGGCGCACGGGCTTCGCCGTGCTGGGCCTGGCCGCCGTGGTCGCGTTCGGGATCGCCCCGCTGCTGGACGAGGACGTGCGCTTCGGCGCCCGGTACGGCGCGGTCCTGGTGTTCTCCGCGGTGGGGGGAGTGGTGCCGACCACGGCGATCGCCAGCCTCATGCGCGTCGCGCCCACCCCCACCACGGTGGCCACCACGCTGGGCCTGGGCCAGCAGTTCAACGCCCTGGGCCAGTTCGCCGGCCCGCCCGCGGTCGCCTCGGTCGCGCAGGCGACCGGCTCCTGGGACCTGACGTGGGCGGTGACGGCGGTGCTCGCCCTGGCGGGCATCGCGGTGGCGCTCGTCGTCTCCCGGCGGATCCCCCGGGAGCCGTGACCGGGCGCCACCCGGGTCACGGCGTGCGGGTCACTCCTCCGGCCCGGTCACTCCTCCGGCCGGGTCCGCCGCCACGCGCCGCGGCCCGGGCGCAGCTTCAGGCCCAGCCGCATCCGGCGGAACTGGTCCCGGCGCCCCGGGGAGCCCTTCGCGTCCTCCTCGCCCGCGTGCCGGCGCGCGAGCAGGACGGCCGTGACGGCGGCGACCTCCTCCGGCGTGGGGCTGCCGGCCGTGAAGCGCAGGGACGGGGTGCCCTCGGCGGGCTCACGGGGGGTCACAGCGGGATGTTCCCGTGCTTCTTGGTGGGCATCGACGCCCGCTTGTCGCGCAGGGCCCGCAGGGCCTTGAGCACCTGCACCCGGGTCTCGGACGGGGAGATCACCGCGTCCACGTAGCCCAGCTCGGCGGCCTGGTAGGGGTTGAGCAGGCTCTCCTCGTACTTGCGCACCAGCTCGGCGCGCAGCGCCTCGACGTCCTCGTCGTTGTCCGCGGCGGCCTTGAGGTCCCGGCGGTAGAGGATCTCCACGGCGCCCTGGGCGCCCATCACACCGATCTGCGCGGTGGGCCAGGCCAGGTTGACGTCCGCGCCGAGCTTCTTGGAGCCCATCACGATGTAGGCCCCGCCATAGGCCTTGCGGGTGATCAGGGTGACCAGCGGGACGGTCGCCTCGGCGTAGGCGTAGAGCAGCTTGGCGCCGCGCCGGATGATGCCGTTGAACTCCTGATCGGTGCCGGGCAGGAACCCGGGCACGTCCACGAGGGTGAGGATCGGGACGTTGAACGCGTCGCAGTGGCGCACGAACCGGGCCGCCTTCTCGGAGGCCGCGATGTCCAGGGTGCCGGCGAACTGCATGGGCTGGTTCGCCACGACGCCCACGGTGTGCCCCTCGACCCGGGCGTAGCCGATCATCACGTTGGGGGCGTAGAGGGCCTGCATCTCCAGGAAGTGCCCGTCGTCGACGATCGCCTCGACCACCGCGCGCATGTCGTAGGGCTGGTTCGCGGAGTCGGGGACCAGCACGTCCAGGGCGAGGTCCTGGTCGGTGACCTCGTCCTCCTGGTCGTGGTCCACCAGGGGCGCCTCCTGCAGGTTGTTCGCCGGCAGGAACTCGAGCAGCTCGTGCACGAAGTCCAGCGCGTCCTGCTCGTCCTCGGCGAGGTACGTGGCCGTGCCGGTCGTCGCGTTGTGCTGGCGCGCCCCGCCCAGCGTCTCCATGTCCACCGTCTCGCCCGTGACCGTCTTGATGACGTCCGGTCCGGTGATGAACATGTGCGAGGTCTTGTCGACCATCACGATGTAGTCGGTCAGGGCGGGGGAGTAGGCCGCCCCGCCCGCGCACGGGCCCATGATCAGCGAGATCTGCGGGACCACCCCGGAGGAGCGGACGTTCATGTTGAAGATGTCCGCGAACATGGCCAGGGAGGCCACGCCCTCCTGGATCCGTGCCCCGCCGCCGTCGTTGATCCCGATGACCGGGCAGCCGTTGCGCAGGGCGAACTTCTGGACCTTGACGATCTTCTCCCCGTTGACCTGGGACAGCGACCCGCCGAAGACCGCGAAGTCCTGGGAGTAGACCGCCACCAGGCGCCCGTCCACCGTGCCGTAGCCGCTGACCACGCCGTCGCCGGGCAGCTTCTTCGACGCCATCCCGAAGGCGGTCGAGCGGTGGGTCGCGAGGGCGTCGAACTCCACGAACGAGTCCTCGTCCAGGAGCATCTCCACGCGCTCGCGGGCGGTGTTCTTCCCGCGGGCGTGCTGCTTCTCGACCGCCGCCTGCCCCGCGGGCACCTCGGAGCGGGCCCTGCGGTCGTGGAAGTCGGCGATCTTGCCGGCGGTGGTCGTCAGGTCGTGGGTCACAGGCACCTCGTGGTCTGGTACGCGGCCGGCCCGGCGCGCCGATCGGTCCGGTCCGGGGTGGTCAGGGGACCTGCTCACTCTAGTCCGCGGCCGCGGGGGCCTCCGTTGTAGAACTCCTACAAAATCCGTGCCCGGGTCCGGGGGACACGGGACGGTGCTCAGCCGACGCTGCCGAGGACCACCTTCCAGGGGCGGACGGTCCGCTCGGTGACCACCCCGTGGCGCACCAGCGGGTCCTCGTCGGTGAGCCGCTCGACCGCCCCAGCGTCCTCGGCGGCGAAGACCAGCAGCGCGCCGGGCGCGCCGTCGTCGTCGAAGGGACCGGACGCGAGCAGGTGCCCCTGCTCCACGAGCCCGCCGAGGTACTGGCGGTGCTCCGGCCGGCGCGCGGCCAGGACGTCGGCGGGCCCGCCGTAGACGTAGGTGACGGCGAAGGTCGTGCGGTTCTCGGCTGCGCTCACGGTGGCTCTCCCGGGGGTCGTGCCGCGGCCCCGCCCGGCCGGACGGGACCGTCCAGCCGGTTCCCGGGGAACGGGGCTACTACTGTGGATGTGGTCCGAACACTACGCGGACGGCGCCCGGCCGGACAGCACCGACCGCCCCGGCCCGTGCGGACCCGCCCGTGACGACCGACCCGTGACGACCGACCCGAGGAGCACCGTGCCCGACCCCTGCGCCGCCGACCTGCGCGAGCCCGCCCTGCTCGCGGCCCTGGCGGACCTCGGCCTGGGGCGGATCGACGTCCTCGACGAGGTCGGCTCCACGAACGAGCACCTGACGGCCGCCGTCACCCGACAGGCGCGCGGGCCCCGCCCGGACCGGCCGTGGACCGACCTGTCCCTCGTGCTCACCGGCCACCAGAGCGCCGGGCGCGGCCGGCTGGACCGGGTGTGGACCACCGAGCCCGGCACCGCGCTGACCTTCAGCCTCCTGCTGCGCCCGGCCGACGCGCGCGGCCGCCCGCTGCCCACCCAGCACTTCCCGTGGCTGACCCTGCTGATGGCCGCGGCCGTCGTCGACGCCCTGGACGGGCTCGCGGCGACCGGCGCGCGGATCAAGTGGCCCAACGACGTCCTGGTGGACGGACGCAAGGCGGCCGGGCTGCTCGCAGGCCTCGTGCTGGACGCGCAGCACCCGCCGGCGGTGGTCCTGGGCACGGGCATCAACGTCGCCCAGCAGGAGCTGCCCGTGGACACGGCCACGTCCGTCCGGCGCGCCACCGGCCGCGAGATCGAGCGCGCCGCCGTCCTGCAGGCCGTGCTGGGCGCGTTCGTCCCCGTCTACCGGCAGTTCTGCGCGGACCCGGAGGCCGCCGTGCGCCCGGACGGGCCGCTGCGCGCCCGGATCACCGAGCGGATGGAGACCATCGGACGCCCGGTGCGCGCCGAGCTGCCCGGCGGGGCCGCCCCCGTCACGGGCACCGCGACGGGCCTCGGCGAGCACGGGGGCCTCCTGGTGCGCGAGGACGGCGGCGCCGAGCGCGAGGTGACGGCGGGCGACGTGGTGCACCTGCGCCCGGCCCCGGACGCCCCCGGGACGGCCTGAGCGTGCCCGCCCGTCCCGCCCTGCAGCCCGGGGAGCGCGTGCTCGTGTCCACACGGGCTCACGGCGCCCGGCTGACCCGGCCCTTCCTGGTGCTGCTGCTCACGGTGTTCACGCTCTCCTTCGCCCAGCGGGCCCTCGAGCTGCGCTGGCGCCCCGTGGCGGAGCCGTGGACCACGGTGCACGCCGGGGTGGAGCTCACCCTGCTCGTCGCGGCCGGCTGGGTGGTGCTCCGCAGCTGCCTGCGCCCGCTGGTGCGGTGGTGGCGCACCCGCTACGTGCTCACCACCCGCCACCTCGTGCTGCTGCGCCCCGGCGGGGCCCGCAGGACCGTGTCGCTGCCCCTGCAGCAGCTGCGCCGGGTCTCGGTGGAGCGCCGGCGCGGTCCGGCCCTGGGCCGGCACGACGGGCGCGTCGTGGCGGACTTCGGGCCCTTCGGCGGCCTGCGCCTGGAGTACGCCCCGGAGGCACAGCGCCTGGCCGGGCTGATCCGCCGGGCCGCCGAGGACGAGTGGTCGGCGGGCGGCGGCGCCGGCCGGGCGGGGGATCCCGGTCCCGGTGGGGGTGCGCCGTGGCTCCGTCCCACTAGAGTGGACCGCGACGCGGTCGTGGCACCACGCCCGGGTCCGTCCGGCGCCCCGCGCCGACCGTGGAGCCGGCGGGCCGTCCACCAGGAACAGGAGTGACGTGTGGCGAGTGAGGACCCGGAGAACCAGGGCGAGCCGGAGCTCGGCCCCCAGACGGCACAGCTGAACCTGAACCTGCACAACCCCGTCCAGGCCAACCTGTACCGCTCGGACGAGTCCAAGGCCGCCGTGCAGGCCCTCGAGCAGACCCTCCTGGGCTCCGAGCGCGACCTGCGCCGCCGGGAGGCCGCGCGCCGGGGCGGGCTGTCCCTGCTGTCCGCGCGGAAGGTGTGGCGGGCCCTGGGCTTCCCGAACCTCACCGACGACGACCTCTGGTTCACCGAGCAGGACTCCGAGGCCCTCCGGGTGCTGTCCACCATGGTCCTCGAGGAGAAGGTCACCGAGGAGGCGGCGCTGTCCCTGGTGCGCTCGATCGGGCAGATGACCGACCGCATGGTCGTGTGGCAGGTCGAGGCGCTCGTCGAGGACATGGTCGTCCACCGGGGCATGACCGACGCCGCCGCCCGGCGGCAGCTGCTGCACCTGCTGCCCGACCTCATCGACGCGATCGAGAACCTCCTCGTCTACTCGTGGCGGCGGCAGATGAACGCCGCCGTGCAGCGGCTCGCGATGCGCGTGGAGCGCCCGGACGGCTCGACCGCCACCGGCCCCACGTCCGACGACGGGGCGTCCGCCGTCCTCCCGCTCGCGCGCGGGGTGGGCTTCGCGGACCTGGTCTCCTACACCTCGCTGTCCCGGCAGATGAACGAACGGACCCTGGCGAACCTCGTGCAGCGCTTCGAGAACCGCTGCGCGGAGGTGATCGCCGTGGGCGGCGGCCGGCTCATCAAGACCATCGGGGACGAGGTCATGTTCCTCGCCGAGACCCCCGAGGGCGGGGCCCAGATCTCCCTGGCCCTGGCCCGCGCCATCCGCGACGACCCCGAGCTGCCGCAGGCGCGCGTGGCCTTCGTCTGGGGGCGGGTGCTGCCGCGGCTCGGGGACATCTACGGGCCCACGGTGAACCTCGCCTCCCGGCTCGTGTCGCTGACCGAGCCGGGCTCCGTGCTCGTGGACGCCTCGACCGCCGCGGTGCTCTCCGGCGACGACCGCTTCATCCTCCTGCCGCAGCCCACCCGCAACGTGCGGGGCTTCGGCGACGTCCAGCCCGTCGCGCTCTCCCAGGGCGCCGGTGCCGGGCTGGAGGTCGACTTCGAATGAGCGCACCTCTCGTCATCCGCGCGGGCGCGTCCACGGACCGGGGCCTGCGCCGGGAGTCCAACGAGGACGCCCTGGTGGTCACGGCCGCGATGTGCGCCGTGGCGGACGGGATGGGCGGGCACGAGGCCGGTGAGGTGGCCAGCGCCCTGTGCGTGCGCACCCTCGGGGCGTCCCCCCTGTTCCAGCTGGAGGACTTCCGCTCCTTCGAGGTCCTCGAGCCGGAGCCGCCCCGGGACATCGCCCGGTTCCGCGCCGTGGTGGAGCGCGAGCTGCGGCTGGACCCGGAGATCCCCGAGGACGCGATCGAGGCCGTCCGCCGGGTCCGCTCCGTGCTGTGGCAGGCGGACCAGCACATCCAGCACGCGGTCGAGGGCCGGGCGGGCACCACCGTCACCGGTGTGTGGCTGCTGCGCATCGACGGGCGCATGCTGTGGGTCGTGTTCAACACCGGCGACTCCCGGACCTACCGGCTGGTCTCGCCCCAGCCCGGGGGGCGGGCCGGCGAGGGCGAGGGTGGGCCGCGGATCGAGCAGCTGACCGTGGACCACTCCGAGGTGCAGTACCTCGTGTCGATCGGGCAGCTCACCGCCTCCCAGGCGCTCGTGCACCCGCGCCGCAACGTGATCACCCGCGCCCTGGGCACCGGCCAGGTGTGGGAGCCGGACGTGTGGGTGCTCCCGGCCCGGCACGGGGACCGGCTGATGCTGTGCTCGGACGGGCTGACCAACGAGCTGAGCCCCGCCCACATGGCCCGGGTGCTCGCCTCGGTGCCCCACCCGAAGGAGGCGGCCGACGTCCTGCTGCAGGCCGCGCTGCGCACCGGGGGGCGGGACAACGTCACCGTGATCGTGGCCGACGCCGTGCGGCCGGGGGAGTACGCCCCCGGCTTCTGAGCCGCGCACGCCGCGTCCCCCGAAGTGGGGGGCATCATGATCTGTCACAACGGCACCGCTCCCACCAGGCCTGTTTACCTTTGAGAACATGGTTCTCTCGCGCCGCTCGTTCGTCCTCTCCGGCCTGGTGCTCGCCGCCTCCGGCGCCTTCGGGGGCGCCCTGACGGAGCCCTCCGCCGGCCGGCGGCCGTTCGTGCTGTGGGGCTCCTCCTCGGCGGCCAGCGCCCTCCACCGGGACCGCCCGCGGGGCTTCCCCGCGGTGCGCATCGACGACCTGCTCTCGCAGCTGCTGGAGGTGCCCGGGACCTCGCGCGCGGTCAGCGGCGACCGGTCGTGGCAGACCCTGGCGATGCGCAGCAGCGCCCACCCCTACCTGCCCCGGCTGGGCTCCGGCTACGGGGTGGGGCGGATCCCGGCCCACGGGTCGCTGGTCGTGCCCACGGTGGACGGCCGGGTGCCCAGCGTCCACCTCGCGATCCCGGGCACCGTCTCCGGTCTGCCGTGCACGATCCAGGCCGTGGGGCGGGACGAGGGGGACGTGGTGCTGCGCCGGGCGGTCCCGGGGGCCGAGCTCGAGGTGGCGCCCGCGTCGGAGGCCCGCTGGCGCACGGCGCTGGAGGAGGAGCACCGGGGCCACGTCCACCTGCTGTGGACGGGCAAGAACAACATCGAGGACCCGGAGCAGGTGCTCTCCGACACCCGTGCCGCGTGGGGGGTCGAGCCGGGCACGTCCGTGGTGATGGGCCACTGGCACACCGCGGCCGACCGTCCCGGCACCGCGGGGTGGGAGGAGGTGCGCGCGGTGAACGCGGCCCTCCGGGCCGAGTACGGCGACCGGTTCTACGACACCATGGCCGATCTGCGCGATCCCGGTCTCTGGTCCCTGGCGCCGCTGCGGGCCCACCGGATCGGGGCCTCGCCCGCGGACCGCCGGTGGCTGGGCCTGGGGCTGCCCCCGCGCTCGGTGGTCGCCGCGGACCGCCGGCACCTGAACGCGCTGGGCAACACGATCGTGGCCCACGGTCTGCACCGCCACCTGACCGGCGCGGCGGGTCTCTACTGAGCGCTGCGCGGCCCCGGAGGTCACACCCGGGTCCCGGGGCCCGGACCCCTTGCGCCGGAGCACCGGGCGCCCTAACATACAACCAAATGGTTGTACGAAATGAGCTGACGGACGACGAGGTCGACCGCATCTTCCGGGCCCTCGCGGACTCGACGCGACGGGACATCGTGGTGCGGGTGCTGCGGCAGGAGCAGTCGGTCTCCGCGCTGGCCGCGCACTACCGGATGAGCTTCGCCGCCGTGCAGAAGCACGTGGCGGTGCTCGAGCGGGCCTCGCTGGTCACCAAGGAGCGGCGCGGCCGGGAGCAGGTGGTGCACGCCGGGGTGGCCACGCTGCGCCGGGCGGCGGCGCTGCTGGCGGACTACGAGCAGATCTGGCGCGGGCGGGCCCGCGCCATCGAGGACCTCCTCGCCGAGGAGACGCCCCCGGGGGACCCGGGGCCCAGGAGGAAGGGAGCATGACATGCCGGTCATCGACGTGCACAAGGACACCGAGGCACTGACCCTGACGTTCGTCGCGGAGTTCGCCGCGGACGTCGAGCGGGTCTGGGAGGTCTGGGCCGACCCGCGCCAGCTCGAGCGCTGGTGGGGCCCTCCCGAGTGGCCCGCCACCTTCGAGGAGCACGAGCTCGCCGAGGGAGGGCGGTGCCGCTACTACATGACCGGCCCCGACGGGGAGAAGGCCCGGGGCTGGTGGACGGTCACCGCCGTGGACGCCCCGCACCGGCTGGAGTTCGACGACGGCTTCGCGAGCGAGGACGGCGAGCCCGACCCCGCGCTGGGGGCCACCCACGGCGTCGTGACGTTCGAGGCCGTCGACGGCGGGACGCGGATGACCACGGTCTCGACCTTCGAGAGCGCGGACCAGCTGGAGCAGATGTCCGCGATGGGCATGGAGGAGGGCATGCGGGAGGCCATGGGCCAGATCGACGGCCTCCTCGCCGGCGCCGTCCCCCGCTGAGCCGCCGGGGGCCCGGCCGCCGACGGCGCAGCCCTCCCCGGTCCTCGCTCGCGCCGCGGGACCGGACGACGACGCCGCCCCGGGGCCTCCGGGGCGGCGTCGTCACCGCCGGGACCGCCTGCGGTGACGGCGTGCGACGGCGGGCCCGACCGGTCAGGCGTCCTGGGTCACGGCAGCGCCCTCGGCCGGCGCGGTGCCGGAGGCGGGCTCACGGCCCTCCGCCGGCTCCCGGCCCTCCGCGGACCTGCGGCCCGGCTCGGCCGCCCGCTGCGCGGACGCCGCGGCCCGCTGCGCCGCCTTCTTCAGCGGCTTCAGCTCGAGCCGGCGCTCGTGCTTGCGCTCCGCCCGGCGCTCCGTGCGCCGTTCGGCCTGCTTCTCGGCGCGGCGCTCCCGCTTCGCCTCCTCCGGGGCCTTCTCGCCCGGTGCCCCGGCGGCGGGGGTGGCGGTCTCCCGGCGGGGGACGCGCTCCTTGACCGGGGCGCTGCCCGAGGCGCGCAGCCGCCGGTAGTGCTCGGCCGCCTCCTCCTGGCGCCGGGCCTCGATCCCCGTGGCGATCTCGGCCCGCAGGTGCTCCGGCTCGAGCTCGAACGTGGCCACGAGGTCGAGGGCGTGCGGGCGCAGGCGGGCGAGCAGCCGGTCGATGTACTCGTCGAGGCTGCGCCCGCGCCGCATGGACAGCCGGCCGTAGGAGAGGTACCACGCGAGGTTCTTCTCGATGAGCCGCAGCCCGAAGACGTCGCGCAGCCAGGTGAGCACGGTGCGGGTGCCCGGGTCCGCGACCTGCTCCAGGCCGCGGGTGAAGGCCTCCCACTGCAGCAGCTCCGCGTGGGCGCGCGCCGCGGCGATGATCTTGTGCTGGTTCTCGTTGAACAGCGCCGCGGCCTCCGCGCGGGGGAGCTTGGCGCTGGGCCGCAGGTTCTCCGCGATCTCGGCCACCATGGTCTGCACCCGGTCCGTGAGCAGCGCGCGCTGCGCCGACTCCTCGCGCAGGGCGTTGACCGAGCGGCGCACGTCCCCGGTGTCCCGGAAGGCCTGGCCGAGCTTGCGCAGCCCCGACCGGTGGTAGGTGGCCTCGGTGGCCCGGCCGGCCACGTAGCGGGCCATCACGCCCACGTCGACGTGCTTGAACTCGTCCGCCCAGTCGGAGAGCAGCCGCTTGGCCACGAGCTGCAGCAGCACCGTGTTGTCGCCCTCGAACGTCGCGTAGACGTCCAGGTCGTGGCGCAGGGAGGTGAGCCGGTTCTTGGTCAGGAACCCCGCCCCGCCGCAGGCCTCGCGGCACTCCTGGACGGTGTCGAGGGCGCTCCAGGTGGACAGCGCCTTCAGGGCCGCGGCGAGCGTCTCGAGGTCCTGCCGGTTCTCGTCGGTGTCCTCGCGGCCGGAGAAGACGTCGTCGTACTTGTGCAGCAGCTCCTGGTGGGCGAAGTGCATGGCGTAGGTCTCCGCCAGCCGCGGCAGCAGCCGCCGCTGGTGCTGCTGGTAGTCCAGCAGCACCTCCTCCTGGACGTCGGAGGACGCGTTGAACTGCCGGCGCTCGCTGCCGTAGCGGATCGCGATGCTCAGCGCGGCCTTGTTCGCCAGGACGGCCGCGCCGTCGAGGGAGACCCGGCCCTGCACCAGGGTGCCGATCATCGTGAAGAACCGGCGGCCCGGGCTCGCGATGGGCGAGCTGTAGGTGCCGTCCGGAGCCACGGCCCCGTACTTGTCCAGCAGGTGCGTGCGCGGGACCCGCACCCGGGTGAAGTGCAGCCGCCCGTTGTCGATCCCGTTGAGCCCGCCCTTGTGGCCGTCGTCCTCGCCGCCCACGCCGGGCAGGAAGTTCCCGTCCGTGTCCCGCAGGTCCACCCAGAACGCGTGCACGCCGTGGTTCACGCCGAGCGTCACCAGCTGGGCGAAGACCACGGCGGCGCGCCCGTGCACGGCGGCGTTGCCGAGGTAGTCCTTCCACGCCGCCGTGAAGGGGGTGTGGATCTCGAACTCCTCCGTGGCGGGGTCGTACGTGGCGGTGGTGCCGATCGAGGCGACGTCGGAGCCGTGGCCGATCTCGGTCATCGCGAACACGCCCGGGATCTTCAGGTCCCGGATGTCCGCGAGCCAGCGCCGGTGGTGCTCCTCGGTGCCGAGGTTGAGCACCGCGGAGCCGAACAGGCCCCACTGCACCCCGGCCTTGATCTGCATCGAGGGGTCCCCGAGCAGCAGCTCCTCGAAGCCCGAGACGTTGCCGCCCGGGTCGTTGTGCCCGCCGTACTCCTCCGGCAGCCCGCGGCTCATCGCCCCGTGCTCCACCAGCAGGTGCAGCTGGCCCAGGACCCGCTCGCGGTGCTCGTGGTGGGTGAGGCCCGGCTGCTGGTGCAGCCGCTCGTCGAGCAGCATCCGGCGGGTCTCGCGCCGGACCTCGGCCCAGCGCCCGAGCAGCACCTCGCCGAGGGCGGCGACGTCCACGGCGGGCCCCGGGAGCCCGGCGCCGTCCGCGGTGGCGGGCCCGGCGGCGGAGCCGGCTGCGGCGGTGGTCGGTCGGTCGATGGTGGTGGTCATGTTCGCTCCTGTCGTGGGTGACCGGCGGTGGCCGGTGCGGTCACGGGGTGGTGGGGCCGGCCGGGGTCCGTGCCGGCCCGGGCGGTGGTCAGGTCGAGGGGGGCTCCGGCACGGGTGCGCCGGGCGGGCGCAGGCCGTCGACGGCCCAGCCCACGATCAGCTCCGTCATCCGCTCGCGGGACGGTCGCCGCGTGCCCTCGGGGGTGTTCATCCAGGCCTCGCCGGCGCCGCGGACCATGCCGATCGTGGACGCGGCCCAGTAGCTGAGCACCGGCTCCTCGAGCCGGCGCTCGGCGGGGGTGTGGTGCACGTGGGCCTCCGCGAGCAGCCCGCTGACGGACTCGGCGAACTCCTGGATCAGCCAGCGCTCGCCGCCGTCCCCGGCCGGGGCGTCCTCCTTGCCGGAGCGCTCGCCGCGGGCCCGCTCGGCCCGGTGCCGGTCGTGCCGCGAGCGCCCGGGGTCGGGGGAGAGGGCCACGACGAAGCGGTACACCGACGCCGAGCGCTCGATGCTGAGCAGGTACTCCGCGACCATCGCCTCGACCGAGTCCTCGAAGGAGCCGGCCGCGCGGGCCGCCTCCTCGAGCCGGTCGCGCATCCGCGTCACCGTGTACTCGCCGACCGCCCGCTGCAGTCCCGCCTTGTCCCCGAAGTACCGGTAGTAGACGGACTTGGAGGTCTGGCACGCGGTGGCGATCTCCTCCATGGACGCCTGCGCGCCGAGCTCGTCCACGGCGCTGCGCGCCGTGCGGATGAGCTCGATCCGGCGCTGCGCGCGGTGCCGGGCCCAGCGGGAGGAGCGTCCGTCCGTGGCGGGCGTGCCGCCCGGGGCGGCGGAGTCAGTGGCGTCGACCTGTTTCACGATACCCAGAGTATCAGGTATTGTCTTTCGTGACGTGATCATCATCACAACACCACCGAGGAGTTACCTGTGAGCGAGTCCACCCCCGAGCAGACCGTCGAGCCCACCGCCGAGCACACGACCCCCAGCGGCGCCGGACGCACCGGCGTGGCCCGCCGTGCGGTCGTGGTCGGCGCCAACCGCATCCCCTTCGCCCGGGCGCACGGCGCCTACGCCAACGCCGGCAACCAGGACATGCTCACCGCCGCCCTGGACGGCCTGGCCGCCCGCTACGGCCTCGCCGGGGAGCGGATCGGCGAGGTCGCCGCCGGCGCCGTGCTCAAGCACCCCAAGGACTTCAACCTCACGCGCGAGTCCGTGCTCGGCTCGGTCCTGGACCCCCGCACCCCGGCCTTCGACGTGCAGCAGGCCTGCGCCACCGGCATGGAGGCCGTCTCCACGCTGGTCAACAAGATCCGGCTCGGCCAGATCGACTCGGCCGTCGCCGGCGGCGTCGACTCCGCCTCGGACGCGCCCGTCGTGGTGAGCGAGCGGCTGCGCCGGAGCCTGCTCGAGCTCAACTGGGCCAAGAGCACCCCGCAGAAGCTCAAGGCCCTCGCGGGCCTGCGCCCGGCCGACCTCAAACCGGTGGCCCCCGGCACGGGGGAGCCGCGCACGGGGCTGTCCATGGGAGAGCACCAGGCCCTCACCACCGCCCGCTGGGGGATCTCCCGCGAGGCCCAGGACGAGCTCGCCGCCGCGAGCCACCGCAACCTGGCGGCCGCCTACGAGCGCGGGTTCTTCGACGACCTCGTCACCTCCTTCCGCGGCCTGTCCCGGGACAACAACCTCCGCCCGGACAGCACGGTCGAGAAGCTCGCCGGGCTCAAGCCGGTCTTCGGGAAGTCCCTCGACGCCGGGGCCACCATGACGGCGGGCAACTCCACGCCCCTCACCGACGGCGCCTCCACCGTGCTGCTCGCCTCCGAGGACTGGGCCGCGGAGCGCTCCCTGCCCGTGCTCGCCGACGTCGTGGACGTCGAGGCGGCCGCCGTCGACTTCGTGCACGGCGACGAGGGCCTGCTGATGGCCGGCGCCTACGCCGTGCCCCGCCTGCTGGCCCGCCAGGGCCTGGCGCTCGAGGACTTCGACTTCGTCGAGATCCACGAGGCGTTCGCCGCAACCGTGCTCGCGACCCTCGCCGCGTGGGAGGACGAGCAGTTCGGCCGCGAGCGGCTGGGCCTGGACGGCGCCTTCGGCACCGTGGACCGCAGCCGGCTCAACGTCACGGGCTCCTCGCTCGCGGCCGGGCACCCGTTCGCCGCGACCGGCGGGCGCATCGTCGGCACCCTCGCCAAGCTCCTGCGCGAGCGCGCCGACGAGACCGGCCGCCCCGCCCGCGGGCTCATCTCGGTGTGCGCCGCCGGCGGCCTGGGCGTCACCGCGGTCCTCGAGGCCCGCTGAGCCCGCGCCCCCGACACCCCGCCGACCCCCACAGCAAGGACCCCGCCCCCATGGCAGACACCTATCTCGACCTCGTCAGCTCCGGCCCCGGCGGCCGGCTCGCCCGGCAGCTCGGGCTGCCCGCCCCCGCCCGGCTGCGCCGCCACCGCGCCGGGGACCCGCTCGTGCCCGGACCCGTCCTCGTGCTGGGGCGGGGGGAGGAGGCCGACCGGATTGCCGCGGCCCTGCTCGGCTGGGACCTCGACGTGCGCCGCCACCCCGACGACGTCCACCGCTTCGGCGCGGTCGTGCTGGCCCTGACCGAGCTCGCCCGGCCCGCCGAGCTGGCCGAGCCCGCGCTCGGCCTGGGCGGGGCGCTGCGCTCGCTCGCCCCCGGCGGCCGGGTGGTCACCGTGTCCCGGCCCGCCCCGGGCATCGGCACGGGCGCGGCCTCGGCCACGCCCGCGGCGGCGGAGCCGCTCGACCCGGCCGTCGCCGCGGCCCGCCAGGCCGTCGTCGGCCTGCTGCGCTCCACCGCCCAGGAGATGCGCGGCGGGGCCACCGCCAACGGCGTCCTGCTCGCCGAGGGCGTCGCCCCCGAGGCCCCCAGCGTGCTGGGCGCCCTGCGGTTCCTGCTCTCCGGGCGCAGCGCCTTCGTCTCCGGGCAGTTCGTGACGGTCGGGGACGACGCCGGGGCCCTGCCCGCGGACTGGGAGGCCCCCCTGCGGGGCAGGGTCGCCGCTGTCACCGGCGCCGCCCGCGGCATCGGCGCACAGATCGCCCGCACGCTCACCGGCGCCGGCGCGCGCGTCGTCGTCGTGGACGTCCCCGCCGCGGGCGAGCCCCTGGCCGCCCTCGCCAACGAGATCCACGCCGTGGCCCTCCAGCTCGACGTCACGGACGAGCACGCGGGCGAGCGGATCCTCGGGCTCGCCCGGGAGCGCTTCGGGCACCTGGACGTGGTGGTGCACAACGCCGGGATCACCCGGGACAAGCTGCTGGCCAACATGGACGAGTCCCGCTGGGCCTCGGTGCTGGCCGTGAACCTCGAGTCGCAGCTGCGGATGAATGACCAGCTCCTGGCGGGGGAGGGCCTCGGCGAGGCGCCGCGGATCGTCTGCCTGGCCTCCACGAGCGGTGTGGCGGGCAACCGCGGCCAGACCAACTACGCCGCCTCGAAGGCCGGGGTGATCGGGATGGTCGCCGCCACCGCGCCCCTGCTGGCCCGGCGCGGCGGCAGCATCAACGCCGTGGCCCCCGGGTTCATCGAGACGGAGATGACCGCCCGGATCCCGGCGGCCCGCCGCCAGGTCGCGCGCCGGCTGAACTCCCTGCAGCAGGGCGGGCTGCCGGAGGACGTGGCCCAGGCCGTGCTGTTCCTCGCCTCGGACGCCGCCGGCGGCGTCAACGGGCAGACGCTGCGCGTGTGCGGCCAGAACCTGGTGGGGGCGTGAGCATGGCCGCCGACCGGCACGAGACCGTGGTCCTGCCCGGCGTCCCCTCGCTGGGCGGGCTCTACGCCCGTGCGGCGGCGGGGGCGGCCGGGGACCTGCTGCCGCGCGCCCTCGCCGACCGGGTGCCGGGCCGGCTGTCCGGCCGGCTGCCCGGCCGGCCGGCCGGGGCGCGCCGCGGCACCGGCGACGCCCCGCTCGAGCTGCCGGCGGTGGCGCACGTCGTCGAGGACGTGGTCGTCGACCCCGCCGGGCACGAGGCGTTCTGCCGCGCGGTCGGGGCGCCGCTGCGCGAGGGCCCCGGCGGCACCGAGGCCTTCTCCGGGCACCTGCACGCCCTGGCGTTCCCCGTGGCCATGAGCGTGCTCACCCGCCCGGACTTCCCGCTGCCGGTCCTCGGCATGGTGCACCTGGCCAACGAGGTCGAGCACCTCCGGGCCGCGGCGGTGGGGGAGCACCTCACGGTCACCGCCACCGCCGAGCGGCTGCGCCCGCACCGCTCCGGCGCGCAGGTGGACGTCGTCGCCCGCCTCGCGCGCCGGGACGGCGAGACCGTCTGGACGGGCCGCTCCACCTACCTCGCCCGGGGCGTGCGCGTGCCCGGGACGGCCGACGACACCCCGCGCGCGGAGTTCGTGCCGCCGGCGCCGACCGGGCACTGGCGCCTGGCGGCCGGCACGGGGCGGGACTACGCCGCGGTGAGCGGGGACTGGAACCCCATCCACCTCTCCGGCCCGAGCGCCCGGGCGCTCGGCATGAAGGGCGCCATCGCCCACGGCATGTACTCCGCCTCGCGCGCCCTCGCCGAGGTGGGGGTGCCGCCCGGGACGCCCTTCCGCTGGACGGTGGAGTTCGCGGCCCCGGTCCTGCTCCCGGGCACGGTCGCGGTCGCGATCACCGACGACGGCCGGGGGCCCGGCTGGCGGGGCTCGCGCTTCGCCGGGTGGGACCCGCGGCGCAGGCGCCCGCACTTCACGGGGACGGTGGCGCGGCTGGACGGCTGACCCGCCGCCGCGGGCCCGGTCGACGGTGGCGTCCGGCGCGTGGGCCACAATGGTCGGGTGAGCCCACAGCAGAGGACAGACGCACGACCCGTCGACGCCACCGGCCAGGACCTCAACCCCGCCCCGCCCAGCGAGGACCTCAAGGAGCAGTACGCGGAGCTCGTGGACCGGGTGCGCGCGGCACGGACCGCCTACTACGTCGAGGACGCGCCCACCATCTCGGACGCGGAGTACGACGAGCTCTACCGGCGGCTCGAGGAGGTCGAGGCGCTGCACCCCGAGCTGGTGGCCAACGACTCGCCCACCCAGGAGGTCGGCGGCGAGGTCTCCGCGGCGTTCACGCCCGTGACGCACCTCGCGCGGATGTACTCCCTCGAGGACGTCTTCTCGATCGACGAGCTCACGGCCTGGCTGGCGAAGGCCTCCGCCTCCATCGAGGCGCTGCCGGACGCCCCGGAGTCCGCGTGGCTCACCGAGCTGAAGATCGACGGGCTGGCCGTGAACCTGCTCTACCGCAACGGCGAGCTCGTGCGGGCCGCGACCCGGGGGGACGGCACCACGGGCGAGGACGTCACGCACAACGTGCGCACCATCGCGACCATCCCCACCGTGCTCACGGGGGAGGACGTGCCCGAGGAGGTCGAGATCCGCGGCGAGGTGTTCATCTCCTCCCGCGACTTCCGCGCCCTCAACGAGGCGATCGTGGCCGAGGGCCGGGCGCCCTTCGCCAACCCCCGCAACGCCGCGGCGGGCTCGCTGCGGCAGAAGGACCCGGCGGTCACGGCCCGGCGCCGGCTGTCCATGTACGTGCACGGGGTGGGGGCCGCCACGGGCCTGCACGCCGACACCCAGTCCCAGGTCTACGAGCTGCTCGAGCGGTGGGGCCTGCCCGTCAGCCCGTACTACCGCGTGCTGCCCTCCACGGAGGACGTCCTCGCGTTCATCGAGGAGTACGGCCGCCGCCGCCACGACCTCATCCACGAGATCGACGGCATCGTGGTCAAGGTCGACGACCGCCGCACCCAGTTCCGGCTCGGGCACACCTCCCGGGTGCCCCGCTGGTCCGTGGCCTACAAGTACCCGCCCGAGGAGGTGCACACCCGGCTCAAGGACATCCTGGTCAACGTGGGCCGCACCGGGCGGGTCACCCCGTTCGGGCTCATGGAGCCGGTGCGGGTCGCCGGGTCCACCGTGGAGATGGCCACCCTGCACAACCAGGACGTGGTGAAGGCCAAGGGCGTGCTCATCGGGGACACCGTGGTGCTGCGCAAGGCGGGCGACGTGATCCCCGAGATCGTGGGGCCCGTGGTGGCGCTGCGGGACGGCACGGAGCGCGAGTTCGTGATGCCCACCCACTGCCCGTCCTGCGGCACGGAGCTGCGCCCGGCCAAGGAGGGCGACGTCGACATCCGCTGCCCCAACGCCCGCAGCTGCCCGTCCCAGCTGCGGGAGCGGGTCTTCCACGCCGCCGGCCGCGGCGCGTTCGACATCGAGGCCCTCGGCTACGAGGCCGCCCTCGCCCTGACCCGGCCCGACGAGCCGGAGACCCCGCCGCTGACCAGCGAGGCACACCTGTTCGACCTCACCCCCGAGGACCTGCGCCAGGTGCGGATCCGACGGGAGAAGAAGTCGCGCGGCACGCCCACGGGCGACACCGAGCTCGTGCCCTACTTCTGGACGAAGGGCACGGCCAAGAAGCCCTCCGAGCCCACCGCCACCACCCGCAAGCTGTTCGAGGAGCTCGAGAAGGCCAAGGCGCAGCCGCTGTGGCGCGTGCTCGTGGCCCTGTCCGTCCGGCACGTCGGCCCGACCGCGGCCCGCTCCCTGGCCACGGCCTTCGGCTCGCTGCCGGCCATCCGCGACGCCGACGAGGAGACCCTGGCCCAGGCCGACGGCGTGGGGCCCGTGATCGCCGCGGCCCTCACCGAGTGGTTCGCCGAGCCGTGGCGCCGGGAGATCGTGGAGCGCTGGGCGGCCGCGGGCGTGCGCATGGAGGACGAGGTGGACGAGTCCGTGCCGCGGACCCTCGAGGGCACCACCGTGGTGATCACCGGCACCCTCGAGCGCTTCAGCCGCGACTCCGCGAAGGAGGCGGTGCTGGTGCGCGGCGGCAAGGCCTCCGGCTCCGTGTCGAAGAAGACGCACTTCCTGGTGGCGGGCGAGAACGCCGGCACCAAGCTGGACAAGGCCGAGCAGCTGGGGGTGACCGTGCTCGACGAGGCCGGGTTCGAACGGCTCCTCGCCGAGGGGCCGGACGCGCTCGCCGGCGCGGCCGGGAGCACCTCCGAGGACGCCCCGGCCGGCACGGAGAACGGCACGGAGAACGGTACGGACGACGAGGACGGGGCCTGAGCATGGGACGCCACGACGACGCGCTGGAGGGCCTCGGCCCGACCGGCGCCCACCTGGAGGAGCTGCTGGAGCTGGCCCTGGCGGCCGCCGAGTCCGGGGCGGAGGTACTGCGGGGCCGCGACGCCGGCCGGCTGGGCGTCACCGGCAAGTCGGGGGAGGGGGACTGGGTCACCCGCTTCGACGTCGCCGCCGAGCAGGCCGTGCTGCGCACCATCCTGGACCGCCGTCCGCACGACACCGTCACCGGCGAGGAGTCGGGCACGCACCGCCCGGAGCACCCCTCCGGGATCCGCTGGTCGGTGGACCCGCTCGACGGCACCACCAACTTCATCCGCGGCATCGTCTACTACTGCACGTCCGTGGCCGCCGCCGACGCCCAGGGCAACTGGCTCGTGGGCGCCGTCAACGCCCCCGCCCTGCGCCGCACCTACTTCGCCGTGCGCGGGGCCGGCGCGTGGGTGGAGGAGGACGGCGCGTCCCGCCGGCTCGAGGGTCCCGTGCCGGACCGGCCGGGCCGGCTCTACGGCACCGGATTCTCCTTCGACGCCGACCGGCGCGAGCGCCAGTTCCCCGCCTTCGCCGCCACCATGCGGCAGTACACGGACATGCGGCGCCTGGGCTCGGCGGCCCTGGACCTGTGCCTGGTCGCGGACGGCGCGCTCGACGGGTACGGCGAGCAGGGTCTGCACGAGCACGACTGGGCCGCCGGCGCGCTCATCGCCGAGGAGGCCGGCGCCCTCGTGACCCGGCCGGAGCTGCCCTCCCCGGCGGCGGGCGAAGTGCCGGCCGCCGACCGCCTCGCGGCCTGGATCACCGCACGCGAGCGCGGCATTCCGGGCTGAGTGCGGGCCGGGGCCCGGCCCGCTGAACGTGTGAGATGGCTCTCGTCACTTGACCGAGACCAAAACGTTGCCATAGCGTGACCTTCGAAGCGTTCTTCCCGAGGGCATGCCCTCCGCTTCCCGGAGTGCGAACTCCTGCGCCGGCGTCCTTCACGGGCCGGCACCCCTGCAGACCGCGAACGTGTGATACCTCACGACGGGCCGAAAGGGGTAGCGCAACGAAAATCGTTACGCTATCGTGATAATCAGCTTCCCCGAGGATTCCTCCGGGGATCCGGTGTGCCTGGAGTCCGACTCCCGGCGCGCCACCACACCATGCTGGGTGCTGCCGTAACACCGCACGTCGTCTGAAGGGCAGACACCTGTAAGCACTTACCCACCAACACCTTGACGGGTAGACGACGGCGCGAAGACATCCGGGGACGGAAACGAGCGCAGGTGGCCCAGGGAGCATCATGACCAACGCTTTCGCTGTTCGTCGCAACGTCCGTCGCGGTGCCGCCGCTCTGATCCTCGGCGGGACCGCCGTGGGCGCCATGGCCCTCCCGGCCAACGCCGCTCCGGCCTCCACCTGGGACGCCCTCGCCGAGTGCGAGTCCGGTGGCAACTGGGGCACCTCCACCGGCAACGGCTTCTCCGGCGGCCTGCAGTTCACCCCCTCCACCTGGGCCGCCTTCGGTGGCCAGGGCGCCCCGCAGGACGCCTCCCGTGAGCAGCAGATCGCCGTGGCCGAGAACGTTCTCGACGGCCAGGGCTGGGGCGCGTGGCCCGCCTGCTCCGCGAAGCTGGGCCTGTCCGGCTCCGCCGCTCCCTCCGCCAACCCGATGGGCTCCGCGTCCGTGACCCCGCAGTCCGTCGAGGCCCCGGCCCCGATCGAGGCTCCGGCCCCCGCCCCCGAGCCCGGCCCCGTGGCCGCTCCCGTCGAGGCCCCGGCCGCCGTCCAGGCCCCGGTCGTCGAGTACGTGGCCCCCGCCGCCGCCGTGGCCCCGGCCTCGGTCTCCGCCGAGACCTACACCGTGGTCGCCGGCGACACCCTCGGTTCCATCGCCGACAAGCTCGGCATCGAGAACTGGGAGGACCTGTACGCCGCGAACGAGGGCACCATCGCCGACCCGAACCTGATCTTCCCCGGCCAGGTGCTGAACATCCCCGCCTGATCCCCACCGGACAGGCACCGCGCGGCCGCGCCGCGCGAGAGCATGCGAGAGGGCCCCTCCGATCGGAGGGGCCCTCTCGCATGCTCGGCGGGCACCGGCACGGCGCCGACCGTGCGCTCAGCTCACGGCGTGCGCTCGGGCCGGCTCCACAGCCACGGCTCGGTTGGCTCGGCCCCGGCGTCGCCGAAGCTCACGGAGCGCTCCGCGCCCTTGACCCGGTACGGCTGGATCACCGTCAGGGACTCGCCCTCCCGGTGCTGGGTCTCCACGGCCACGGCCGTCTGCCCGGAGCGGTCCGGCAGGGTCACGGGGAAGGCGACCGCGGCGCAGAGGAGGTCGTCCCGCAGCTCCACCGCCCGCGCCCGCAGGGCGTCCAGGGCGG
Organism: Kocuria sp. CPCC 205231; assembly: GCF_040980965.1. Classification (NCBI taxonomy): domain Bacteria; kingdom Bacillati; phylum Actinomycetota; class Actinomycetes; order Micrococcales; family Micrococcaceae; genus Kocuria; species Kocuria sp. CPCC 205231. The sequence goes on from NZ_JAVKPP010000004.1 coordinate 186,918, forward strand.
CCTCGGGGCTCAGCTCCTCCGCGTCCTCGGCCGGCAGGCTGTCGAGCTCGTACTCGCCGTCCTTGCGCGCGGTGACGAGGAAGGGGGGAAACGCCCCGTGCTGCCCCAGCTGCTGCTCGGCCACGGCCTGGACGTGGGCCATGACCGTGTCGATCGTCGCGGCGGCGTCCTTGCTGACCCGCTGGCGCCACGCGTTGGCGGCGTCCGTCGCGGAGGTCGCGCGCGCGGCCTTCCCGGAGCGGGCGCCGGGGCGCCCGCTCTTGGCGCCTCGGTCCTTCTTCGTGCGGGCGGGGGTGCTCTTGGCCATGTCCGGGTGCTCCTGTGCGGTGGTCGGTGCGTCCCTCCAGGGTATGCCCCTGCGGGGCCCCCTCCGGCCGGGAAGGAGGGGAGTGCCGCGCGGCTAGACTGGACCGGAAACCACCCCCGATCACGAGCAGGAGTGCGCATGTCTGCGATCACCCGCGAGCAGGTCGCCCACCTGGCGAAGCTCGCGCACATCGAGATGACCGAGGAGGAGCTGCGGTCCATGGCGAAGGAGCTCGACCTCGTCGTCGACTCCGTCGCGTCCGTCAGCGAGGCCGCCGGCCCGGACGTCCCGGCCACGAGCCACCCCATCCCGCTGCAGAACGTCTTCCGCGAGGACGTCGTGGGCGAGACCCTCACCGCCGAGGAGTCGCTGCTCAACGCACCGGACGCCGCCGAGGGCAAGTTCAAGGTGCCCGCGATCCTGGACGAGGAGTAGCCGCATGAGCAGCACCGGAACGCCCCAGGGACCCGTCGGTCTCTCCGCCGCCGAGCTCGCCCGCCGGCTCGCCGCCGGCGAGATCACCTCCGTCGACGCCGTCCAGGCCCACCTGGACCGCATCCGGGAGACCGACGGCGATCCCGTCGACCCCGCCGACCGCAGCCGCGGCAGGACCGGGCTCAACGCCTTCCTGCACGTCAACACCGAGGAAGCCCTGTCCGTGGCCGCCGAGGTGGACGCCGCCCGCGCCCGCGGTGAGGAGCTGCCCGAGCTCGCCGGCGTGCCGATCGCGGTCAAGGACCTCATCGTCGCCAAGGGGCAGCCCACCACCGCGGCGTCCCGCATGCTCGAGGGCTGGATGAGCCCCTACGACGCCACCGTGACCCGGCGGCTGCGCGCCGCCCGGATGCCGCTGCTGGGCAAGACGAACCTCGACGAGTTCGCGATGGGCTCCTCCAACGAGCACTCCGCCTTCGGCGACACCGCCAACCCGTGGGACCTGTCCCGCATCCCCGGCGGGTCCGGCGGCGGGTCCGCCGCCGCCGTGACCGCGTTCCAGGCGCCGCTGGCCCTGGGCACGGACACCGGCGGGTCCATCCGCCAGCCCGCGGCCCTGACCGGTTCGGTGGGCGTCAAGCCGACCTACGGCGGGGTCTCGCGCTACGGCGTGATCGCCATGGCCTCCTCGCTGGACCAGGTGGGCCCCGTGGCGCGCACGGTGCTCGACGCCGCGCTGCTGCACGAGGTGATCGGCGGGCACGACCCGCAGGACTCCACGTCCCTGCCCGACCCGCTCGGCGACCTCGCCGCCCAGGCCCGGGCCGGCGCCGCCGAGGGCGGACTGGCGGGCCTGCGCGTGGGCGTGGTCAAGGAGCTCACGGGCGAGGGCTTCCAGCCCGGCGTCCAGCAGCGCTTCGAGGAGGCCGTGGAGCTGCTGCGCTCCGCGGGCGCCGAGGTCGTGGAGGTCTCCACCCCGAACTTCAAGTACGCTCTGGGGGCCTACTACCTCATCATGTCCTCCGAGGTCTCCTCGAACCTCGCCAAGTACGACGGCGTGCGCTTCGGCCACCGCGTGCTGCCCGAGGACGGGCCCCTGACCATCGAGCGCGTGATGGGCTCCACGCGCGCCGCCGGCTTCGGGGCCGAGGTCAAGCGCCGCATCATCCTGGGCACCTACGCGCTGTCCGCGGGCTACTACGACGCCTACTACGGCTCGGCGCAGAAGGTCCGCACCCTCGTGCAGCGCGACTTCGCGGCCGCGTTCGAGCAGGTGGACGTGCTGGTCTCCCCGACGTCCCCGACCACCGCGTTCGAGCGGGGCGCCGTGGACGAGTCCGCCGACCCCATGCAGATGTACCTCAACGACATCGCCACCATCCCCACCAACCTGGCCGGGGTCCCCGCGATCTCCGTCCCCGGCGGCCTCGCCCCCGAGGACGGGCTGCCCGTGGGCATCCAGTTCATGGCCCCCGCACGCCAGGACGCCCGGCTCTACCGCGCCGGCGCCGGCCTGGAGGCCCTGCTCGAGCAGCGCTGGGGCGGACCGCTCTGGCAGCGGCTGCCGGACACCGCCGCCCTGGTCCGGGACCTGGCCGGCGGCCCCGCCGCGTCCGATCTGTCCGCACTCGTCCGGGGAGGAGCCCGCTGATGAACCGGAGCACCGAAGAGGTCCTGTCCTTCGACGAGGCCATGGAGAAGTACGACCCCGTGCTGGGCTTCGAGGTCCACGTGGAGCTCAACACCCGGACCAAGATGTTCGACGCCGCCCCCAACGTCTTCGGGGACGAGCCGAACACCAACGTCACCCCCGTCTCGCTCGGCCTGCCCGGGGTGCTCCCCGTGGTGAACCGGGTGGCCGTGGAGTCCGCGATCAAGCTCGGGCTCGCCCTGGGCTGCGAGATCCGCCCGGTCTCCCACTTCGCCCGGAAGAACTACTTCTACCCGGACACCCCCAAGAACTTCCAGACCTCCCAGTACGACGAGCCGATCGCCGAGAACGGCTCCGTCGACGTGGAGCTGGAGGACGGGACCGTGTTCACGGTCGAGATCGAGCGCGCTCACATGGAGGAGGACGCCGGGAAGCTCACGCACATGGGCGGCGCCGCCGGGCGCATCCAGGGCGCGGACTTCTCCCTGGTCGACTACAACCGCGCCGGCGTCCCGCTCATCGAGATCGTGACGAAGCCCATCGTGGGCGCCGGCACCCGCGCGCCCGAGCTGGCCCGCGTGTACGTGGCCCTGATCCGGGAGATCGTGAAGAACCTCGGGATCTCGGACGCGAAGATGGAGCGCGGCAACGTCCGCTGCGACGCCAACGTGTCCCTCATGCCCAAGGGCAGCGCCACGTTCGGCACCCGCTCCGAGACGAAGAACGTGAACTCGCTGCGCGCCGTGGAGCGTGCCGTGCGCTTCGAGATCCAGCGCCACGCGGCGGTCCTCGACTCCGGCGGCACGATCGTGCAGGAGACCCGGCACTGGCACGAGGACACCCGCTCCACCACGAGCGGGCGCCCCAAGTCGGACGCCGACGACTACCGCTACTTCCCGGAGCCCGACCTCGTGCCGGTCGTCACCGACCACGAGTGGATCGAGCGGCTGCGGGCCGAGCTGCCCGAGCCCCCGGCCGAGCGCCGGAAGCGGCTCAAGACCGACTGGGGCTTCTCCGACGAGGAGTTCCGGGACGTCGTCAACGCGGGGGTCCTCGACGAGATCGAGCAGACCGTGTCCGCCGGCGCCGCCCCGGCCGCGGCCCGCAAGTGGTGGATGGGCGAGATCGCCCGCCTGGCCAACCAGCGGGAGGTGGAGATCGCCGAGCTCGGCGTCACCCCGCAGCACGTCGTCGAGCTCAACGGGCTCATCGACGCCGGGAAGATCAACGACAAGCTCGCCAAGAAGGTCCTCGCCCACGTCCTGGAGGGCGAGGGCTCGCCCGCGGAGGTCGTGGAGCGGCGCGGCCTGGCCGTGGTCTCCGACGACTCCGTGCTGACCGCGGCGATCGACGACGCCATGGCGCAGATGCCCGACGTCGTGGCGAAGGTGCAGGCCGGCAAGGTCCAGGCCGTCGGCGCCCTCATCGGCCCCGTCATGAAGGCCACCCGCGGCCAGGCCGACGCGGGCCGGGTGCGCGAGCTGATCCTGGAGAAGCTCGGCGTGCAGGGCTGACCGCCGCTCCCGCGCCCGCGCAGGACCGCGTGCGCGGAACACCGAGGGGTCGCCTCCTGTGGGAATCCGCAAAGGATTCCGGCAGGACGCGACCCCTCGCCGCGCGGCGGGGTCCGGACGCGACCCGTCGCTGCGCGGCGTGCGAGCATGGGCGCATGGACCCTGCGTGCGACGTGCTCATCATCGGCGGCGGCATCGCCGGACTGTCCCTGGCCTCGGAACTGGCCGAGCGGCGGGGGAGCGGCGCCGGGATCGTGCTCGCGGAGACCGAGCCCGTCCTGGCCCACCACACCTCCGGGCGCTCGGCCGAGCAGCTGATCCCCAGCTACGGCCCGGCCCCCGTCCGGGAGCTGACCGGGGCGACCGTGGCCCGGCTGCTCGACCCGCACCCGGCCCCGCCGCGGCCCCTGGCCTGGCCCAGCCGCATGGTCCTCGTCGGGACCGAGGCCCGGCTGCGCGCCGAGGCCGCCCCGGGGACGCAACCGCTGTCCCGGGCGGAGCTCGTGGAGCTGTGCCCCGAGCTGGCCTGCTCCCCGGCGGACGCGGTCGAGGCCGGGCGCCTCGACAGCACCTCCGTGCGCACCGACGCCGCCGCGCTCGTGGCCTGGCACCGCGACCGGGCCGGGGCGGCGGGCGCCCGGCTGCTCACCGGCGCCCCGGTGACCGCGGCCGAGCCCGACGGCGCCGGCTGGCGGGTCGTGGCCGGTCCGCACCGGCTGCGCGCCCGGCAGGTGGTCGTCGGCGCAGGCGCCTGGGCGGACGAGGTGGCGGGCCTGTTCGGCGCGGCCCCGCTGGGGCTGCGCCCGCTGCGGCGCACCGCGGCCCTCGTGCGGCTCGCGAAGCCGCTGGCCCCGGACCACCCCATGGTCGTCGCCGCGGACTCCGGCTGGTACTACCGGCGGGCCGGGGACGGCGCGCTCGTCTCCCCGTCCGAGGCCGTGCCGAGCGAGCCCTGCGACGCCCAGCCGGTGCTCGAGGACGTCGAGGACCTCCTGGGGCGGCTCAACACCGTGACCTCCCTCGGCGCCACGGGGATCGAGCGGGCCTGGACCGGGCTGCGCACCGAGTCCCCGGACGGCGTGCCCGTGTGCGGCGCCGACGCTGACGTCCCGGGGCTCCTGTGGCTGGCCGGCCAGGGCGGCTACGGGTTCCAGACGAGCACGGCCATGGCCCGCGCCGCCGCGGACCTGCTGCTCGACGGGGCCGTGGGTCCGTGGTGCTCCCGGGAGACGGCCGCCGCCCTGGACCCGGGCCGCTTCCGGCGCTGAGCCCCCGGGGGCCGGCGCGGCGGACGCCGTGCCGTCGACCGCCGTGCCGCGCGGCGGCGGATCCCCGGCGGGGGCAGGCCGTGCTCGGGACCCGCCGGCCCGGGTCAGGCGCCGGCGAGGCCCATCCGGTCCAGCACCCAGGCGTACTCCCAGGCCGTGTCCTTCCACTGCGAGTACCGCCCCGAGGCGCCGCCGTGGCCCCCGGCCATCTCGCAGCGCAGCAGCACCGGCTCGCCGGAGGTCGAGGCCTCCCGCAGCGCGGCGACCCACTTGGCGGGCTCCACGTAGAGCACCCGGGTGTCGTTGAGGCTCGTGACCGCGAGGACCGGGGGGTAGGGCAGCGGCCGGACGTTCTCGTAGGGGGAGTAGTCGCGCATGTACCCGTAGACGTGCGCGTCCTCGATGGGGTTGCCCCACTCCTCCCACTCCAGGGCCGTGAGCGGCAGGGACGGGTCGAGGATGGAGGTCAGCGGGTCCACGAACGGCACCGCCGCCAGCGCGCCGCAGTACCGCTCCGGGGCGAGGTTGAGCACCGCGCCCACCAGCAGGCCGCCGGCGGAGCCCCCCATCACCAGGATCCGCCGCTCGTCGACGTCCGGCCGGGCGGCGAGGTGGTCGGTGACCGCCACGTAGTCGGTGAACGTGTTCGTCTTGTGCAGCTTCTTGCCGTGCTCGTACCAAGTCCGTCCCAGCTCCCCGCCGCCGCGCACGTGGGCCACGGCCCAGACCACGCCGCGGTCCAGCAGGGACAGCCGGGAGACCGAGAACGCGGGGTCGGTGCTGTGCTCGTAGGAGCCGTAGGCGTACTGCAGCACCGGTGCCGGCACGGAGGGGTCGAGGTCGGCGCGGCGGACCAGGGAGACGGGGATGCGGGTCCCGTCGGCCGCGGTGGCCCAGTCCCGCTCCACCGCGTAGTCGGCGGGGTCGTAGCCGCCGAGCACCGTGGCCTCGCGCCGCAGCAGCGGCTCGGCGGGCAGTGCGCCGTCGTCCCCGGTGGCGCCCGCCACGAAGAGGTCGTAGACGCGCGGGGGCGTCGTGAAGGACGTGTAGGACAGGCGCACCACGGGGGCGTCGTGCTCCGCGGCGGAGACGCTCGCGGTGTAGAGCTCCTCGGCGAAGGCCGGTTCCACGGGGGCGGCCTGGGCGTCAGTGCCCAGCCCGGCGAGCGGGAGCAGCCGGACCCGCAGCGTGGTGTCCGCCCGGACGGAGACCACCAGGTGCGTGGCCGTCACGGCGCAGCCGTTGACGCGGACGGTGTCCGAGGCCGGCACGACGTCGCGCAGGGCCACCTCCGCGACCGGACGGCCGAGGTCGGCCGGGTCCATGAGGGAGATCTGGGAGTTCGGGGCCTCGTGGTCGTGGGTCAGCAGGATCTGCTCCCGCCCGTCCAGCAGCAGGGGCTCCGCCTCGTAGAGCACCCGGTCGGTGCGGGGCAGCACCACCCGCAGCGGCGCCGCCGGGTCCGCGACCGGCTGGATGAGCTGCTCCGAGAACTCGGAGCACATGGCCTCCACCACGATCCAGCGCCGGTCCGCGGACAGGCCCGCCCCGAGCCACAGGCCGGGGTCGGTCTCCTCGTGGACGACGACGTCCTCGGCCACCGGGGTGCCCAGCTCGTGCCGGCGCAGCTGGTGGGGGCGCCAGGACTCGTCCACCACCGTGTAGTACACGGCGTGCGCGTCCGGGGTGAGGAAGGACCCGTAGAACGTCCCGGGGATCTCGTCGGCGAGCAGCGCCCCCGTGGTGAGGTCCCGGACCCGCAGGGTGAAGCGCTCGTCGCCGGTGACGTCCTCGGCCCAGGCCAGCAGCTCCCCGTCCTCGGAGACGTCGAAGCTGCCCAGGGAGTAGAACTCGTGCTTCGCGGCCTCCGCGTTGGCGTCGAGGAGCACCTGCTCCCCGGCCATGGGGGTGCCGGGCTCGACGACGGGCGGGGTCCAGTCCGCGAGCACGTCACCGGTGGTCACGGCCGGGACCCGGCAGAACACCTGGTGCGCGCCGCCCTCCACGGTGCGGGCGAAGTACCACCAGGCGCCGCGCCGGCTGGGCACGGACAGGTCGGTCTCCTGGGTGCGGTCCTTGATCTCCCCGAAGATCGTCTCCCGCAGACCCGTGAGGTGGGCGGTGGCGGCCTCCGCGTACTCGTTCTCCGCGGTGAGGTGGGCCAGCACCTCGGGGGAGTCCTTGTCCCGCATCCACTCGTACGGGTCGGAGAACACGTGGCCGTGGAAGGCGCGCTCGACGGGCTGCTGGCGGATCTGCGGGGGAAGGACAGTCATGGTCCCCATCCTAGGGAAGACGCCCCGGCTGGGGAGGGGGCGGTCCGGGCGGGCCCGGGGGGCCCGGCGCGGGCTGCGCAGGGCGGCCGGCGGGCCGGTGCCAGAATGGCCGCATGAGCACCCCCGCCCACCTCGCCCCGCGACCGCCCGCCTTCGGCTCCACCCGCGCCGACCTGTGGCTGCAGGTGCTCCTCGTGCTCGGGGTGTCCCTGGGCGCCTCGGCCCTCTGGGCCGCGCTGTCCCTCGCCGAGCACCTGGCGCGCGGACCGCTGTCCGAGGCGCAGGCCACGATGAACCCGCCGCTGAGCCCGCAGCCCCTCATCGACCTGCTGCGCCAGCTCACCGGGATCGCCCTGGACCTGGTGCCGGTGCTGCTCGCGCTCTACCTGCTCGCCGGCTCCGCCGGGGCGCTGGGCACGGTCCGCCGGCGGATCGGCCTCGACGCCCGGATGCCCCTCCCGGACCTGGGCCTCGGCACCGTGCTCTTCCTGCTCATGGGCCTGGGCACGCTGGCGCTCTACGGCGCCGGCCGGGCCCTGGGCGTCACCGCGGAGGTGACCACGTCCGGGCTCGCCGCGCACTGGTGGACGGTGCCCGTGCTGCTGCTCTCGGCCGTGCGCCACGCCCTGGTCGAGGAGGTCGTGGTGGTCGCGTTCCTGACCGACCGGCTGACCCGCATCGGGTGGAGCTGGCCCGTGGTGCTGGTGGTCACGGCCCTGTTCCGCGGCAGCTACCACCTCTACCAGGGGATCGGGCCCTTCCTCGGCAACGTGGTGATGGGCCTCGTCTTCGCGGAGCTCTACCGGCGCACCGGCCGGGTGATGCCCCTCGTCGTCGCGCACTTCCTGCTGGACGCCGTCGGCTTCCTCGGGGCAGCCCGGCTCCTGGGCTGAGACCCGCCCCGCGGGGCGCGGCCCAGCCGCCGGGCACTGCGGGCCCGGTCGCGGACCAGGCCGGCCTCAGATGGTGACGGCGCCGTCCGGGGTGCTGAACGAGACGGAGAGCACCCCGGGGGTGCCGTCCGGATAGCGCCAGTCGACCTCGAGGTCCTCGAGCGCGGTCTCGACGGGGGCGCCCAGCCACTCGGCGACCCGTTCCGGGGCACCGGCGATGGTCATCCCCGCGAGCCCGACGTCCGTGATCCGCGCCTGGGACGGGTGCATCTCCGGGGCGGAGTCGAAGTGGATCATGAACGGCAGCTGCGGATCGGCGATCAGGCCCTTGACGCCGATCTGGTGCCACTCGAGGCACCGGCCGTCCGGGAAGACCCGGTGGCCGGGCACGGAGCGGCGCCCCAGGCGCTGCTCGAAGGGGGCGAGGTCCTCGACCTCCACGACCCAGCCCAGCCAGCCGCCGCCGGCGGCGGACCGGGCCCGCACGGCCTGCCCGAAGGGGGCCTTCTCCGCCGCCGGGTGCTGGAGGACCTCGACGACCTCCACGTACTGGTGGTTCGTGAGCGGCAGGATCATGTTGCGGGTGCCGAAACGGGGGTGCACCCCGCCCTTGACCGGTTCGATCCCGAGCTGGTCGGCGATGCGCTCGGTGGTGGTCTCCAGGCCCTCCGGGCGGCAGGCGTAGGACACGTGGTCGACTCTCATGGGCACATCGTGGCACCCTGTGAGTTTCGTCTCCAAATCGGTCCGCGACGCGCCGGGCACCGTGCGGGCGGCACCCCGGCCGGGGCGTCACGCCCGACCCCGGCTTGACGCCGTGCGGGCCTGATCCGGAGAATGCTGTCCAGGTCATGAGCGCCAGCGTCCAAGCCCCAGCTAGCTGGCCGGCAACCCTCCACCGCGGTGGGGTGCCCTGGGTGAAGACCAGGCTCCTCGCGTCCGGCGAGCGAGCAAGCGCGGGTCCCCGGCGCCCGGCCGTTCCCGGCCGCACCGCCTCGGCCGGGACGGGACCCCTGAGATCCACAAGGAGTCCCACGGCATGTCCGATCTCCCCGCCTCCAGCACCGACGCCTCCGCCGCCCGCACCGACGCGGCCGAGCGCCCCACCCCCGAGAACCCCGGGGGCTGGGCCTTCGAGACCCGGCAGATCCACGCGGGGCAGAGCCCCGACCCGGTCACCGGCTCGCGCGCCCTGCCGATCCACCAGACCACGTCCTTCGTCTTCCCCGACGCCCAGGCCGCCGCCGACCGCTTCGCGCTCGCCGAGCTCGGCCCGATCTACACGCGGATCGGCAACCCGACCACGGAGGTCGTGGAGAACCGGATCGCCGCCCTGGAAGGCGGCGTGGGCGCCCTCATGCTCAGCGCGGGGCAGTCGGCGACGACGTTCGCCGTGCTCAACGTCGCCGGCGCGGGAGACCACCTCGTGGCCAGCCCCAGCCTGTACGGCGGGACCTACAACCTCTTCAAGTTCACACTGCCCAAGCTCGGCATCGAGACCACCTTCGTCTCCGACCCCGACGACCCCGAGGCGTGGCGGCAGGCGGTCCGGCCGAACACGAAGGCCTTCTTCGCCGAGACGATCCCGAACCCGCGCAACGACGTCCTCGACATCGAGACGGTCTCCGGGATCGCCCACGACCACGAGGTCCCGCTCATCGTGGACAACACCGTGGCGACCCCCTACCTCGTCCAGCCCCTGCGCTGGGGCGCGGACGTCGTGGTGCACTCGGCCACCAAGTTCCTCGGCGGGCACGGCACGGCCATCGGCGGCGTGATCGTGGACTCCGGGGCCTTCGACTACGGCCGCTACCCGGACCGCTTCCCCGGCTTCAACCAGCCGGACGAGTCCTACGGCGGCCTCGTCTACGCCGAGGCCCTGGGCGCGGAGGGGCCCTTCGGCGTCAACCTGTCCTACATCCTCAAGGCCAGGGTGCAGCTGCTGCGCGACCTCGGCTCGGCGATCTCCCCGTTCAACGCGTTCCTCATCGAGCAGGGCATCGAGACGCTGTCCCTGCGGATGGAGCGGCACGTGGCCAACGCCGGGACGGTGGCCCGCTGGCTCGAGGCCCGCGAGGACGTGCGCTCGGTGTCCTGGGCCGGGCTGGAGTCCTCCCCGTGGCACGAGCGGGCGCAGAAGTACGCGCCCCGGGGCGCCGGGTCGATCCTGGGCTTCGTCCTCGACGGCGGCCGGGAGGCCGGGGCCGCCTTCGTGGACGCCCTGACCCTGCACTCGAACGTCGCCAACATCGGCGACGTGCGCTCCCTCGTGATCCACCCCGCGTCCACCACGCACAGCCAGCTCCTGCCCGAGGAGCAGCTGGCCGCCGGCGTGGAGCCCGGCTTCGTGCGCCTGTCCGTGGGCCTGGAGCACATCGACGACATCCTGGCGGACCTGGAGCAGGGCTTCGCCGCGGCCGCGGCCGCGCAGGGAGGACAGGAGTGACCGTGACGGTCGTGAGGGGCTCCGGCGCCGGGACCGCCGTCCGCGAGGACGGCGTGCCGCGGGTCGCCGGGATCGGCGAGCTCGAGCTCGAGTCGGGCTTCCGGCTGCCCGACGTCCGGATCGCCTACGAGACGTGGGGGACGCTCGCCCCGGACGCCTCCAACGCGGTGCTCGTCGAGCACGCCCTCACCGGGGACACCCACGTGGCGGCCGGCCGGGCCCGCCCCGGCGCCCCCGAGGCCGAGCGGCGCGCCGCCGAGAGCGGCGGCTGGTGGGAGGGCCTGATCGGCCCCGGCGCCGCCATCGACACGGACCGGTGGTTCGTGGTCTGCACCAACATCGTGGGCGGCTGCTACGGGTCCACGGGCCCGGCGACCCCCGCGCCGCCGAGCGTGGACCCCGAGGGCCGCCCCTGGGGCTCCCGCTTCCCGCTCATCACCGTCCGGGACTCCGTGCACGCCGAGGCGGCGCTGGCCGACGTCCTCGGCATCGACGCCTGGCGCCTGGTCATCGGCGGCTCCATGGGCGGGGCCCGCGCCCTGGAGTGGGCCGTGACCCACCCGGACCGCGTCCGGGCGTGCGCGGTGGTCGCCGCGTGCGCCCAGTCCAGCGCCGAGCAGCTCGCGTGGGGCCAGGCGCAGAACCTCGCGATCCGCCAGGACCCGCACTTCCGCGGCGGGGACTACTACGACGGCCCGCCGCCCGTCACGGGCCTGGGCCTGGCCCGGCGGATCGCCCACATCACCTACCGCTCGGCCGACGAGCTGCACCACCGGTTCGGGCGCTCGCCGCAGGCCGAGGAGCAGGTCATCGACACGCACGCCGGCGGGCGGGGGCGCTACCAGGTGGAGAGCTACCTCGACCACCAGGCGTCCAAGCTGGCGGGCCGCTTCGACGCCAACAGCTACCTCGCCGTCAACGAGACGCTCATGTCCCACGACGTCGCCCGGGGCCGCGGCACGCTCGAGGAGGCGCTGTCCGTGACCTCGTGCGAGTGGCTCGTGGCGGCGGTGGACTCCGACCGGCTCTACCTGCCCCGCGAGTCCGACGTCCTGGCCGCCGCGCTGCCCGGGGACGTCCGGCGGCACACCCTGACCTCGCCCTCGGGCCACGACGGCTTCCTCATCGAGGCTCCCCAGCTCGGCAAGCTGCTCGTGGAGACCGTGCTGCCCGAGCGCTGAGCCGGGACGGGGGTCCTCAGCCGTTCCCGCTCGCTCAGCCGTCCGCGGCACCCCGGTCGTCGCCGGGGCCCGCCCCGGGTCCCTCGCCGGGCGCGACGCCGCCCCCGGGCACGGTGGGGGTGCCGAAGTGCGGCCGCTTCGGCCGGACCTGCGCCCCGGAGCTGGTGCGCCGGATCCGGCGGGCCACCCACGGGCGCAGATAGCGGTGGGCCCAGACGAGGTCCTCGCCGCGGGCCTGCCGCCAGGACGAGGGCGGGCGGTCGGGCACCACCTCGGGCACGAGGCCGTGCGCGAGGCCCAGGGTGTCCAGGGCCTCGACCGCGATCCGGTGGTGGCCCAGGGGCGAGAAGTGCAGCCGGTCGGGGTCCCACATCGCCGGGTCCGCGAGCTCCCGCAGCCCCCACAGGTCCACCAGCACGGCGTCGTGCCGGGACGCGACCACGCGCACGTTCTCGTTGTAGACCGCGATCCGGCCCCGGATCCCGCGCAGCACGGGCGTGGCGCCGATGTCCGGGCCGCCGACCAGCACGACCGTCGCCCCGTCCGCCGCGAGCCGGCCCACGACGTCGTCCATCTCCTCGGCGATCGCGTCCGGGTCCCCGCCGGGGCGCAGCATGTCGTTGCCGCCCGCGCAGACCGTCACGAGGTCCGGGGTCAGCTCCAGGGCCGGTGCCACCTGCTCGTCGACGATCTGGCGGAAGAGCCGGCCGCGGATCGCGAGATTGGCGTAGGACAGGCCGGGGGCGAGGCGGTTCAGCTCCTCGGCGACCCGGTCCGCCCAGCCGCGGTGCCCGCCGGGGGAGCCGGGGTCCGGGTCCCCGATGCCCTCCGTGAACGAGTCGCCGATCGCCACCATGCGGCGCCACGGGTGGACGGGAGGTGCGGTGTCCGGGGGCCCCGGCGTCGTCTCGGTCATGCCTCCCGGTCTACCACCGGGCCCGGCGGGCGTCCACGCGCCCGCGCCGCGGGCCCCGGGACCGGGTGGCACACTGGTGCCATGACCGACGCCACCGTCCCGACCGGGACCGCCACCCCCTTCGCCGTGTGGAGCAGGGACGCCGACGCCCGCCCCGGCACCCCGCTGCTCGTGCTCCTGCACGGCTACGGCTCGCACGAGCAGGACCTCATGGGTCTCGTCCCGGCCCTGCCAGGCGAGTTCAGCGTGGCGTCCGTGCGCGCTCCCCAGCCCGCCGGGTTCGGCTACCAGTGGTTCCCGCTCGCCGCGGACCTCAGCTTCTCCCTCGACCGGGTGGCCGAGGCCGTGGAGCCCGTCGCGGCGTGGCTGCGGGAGCTGGCCGCGGACCACCCCAGCACCACGCTGCTGGGGTTCTCGCAGGGCATGGCCATGGCCACGTCCCTCGCCCGGCACATGCCGGGCGAGATCGCCGCCGTGGTGGGGCTCTCCGGCTTCGTGGTCCCCGGCGAGCACCCCCTGTTCGCCGACGAGCAGCTGCGGGAGCGGCCGCTGCGGATGTTCTGGGGCCGTGACCCGCAGGACCCGGTCATCCCGCAGGAGCTCGTCGACTCCACCGCCGAGTGGGCGCTGGAGCACGCCGACGTCATGAAGGTGCACTACACCGGGGTCGGCCACGGGATCAGCCCGCAGGAGGTGGGGCACGTGCGCGAGTACCTCACCCAGGTGGTGCTGGGGGACCCGGACCGCCCGGTCAGCCGCCCGCGGTGATCCGCACCGAGGCGCCCCCGGCGGAGACGACGTCCCCCGGGTGCAGCTGCCGGCCGCGCCGCGTCTCGACCTCGCCGTTGACCGAGACCTGACCGTCCTCCACCAGGCCCCGGGCGTGCGCCCCGTCCTCGGCGAGGTTCGCCAGCTTGAGCGCCTGGCCCAGCCGGATCATGTCGTCGCGGATGGGCAGTTCGTCGGGGCCGCCGGGCTGCTGGGGAGTCGTCATGCCCCCATTGTCCCAGGTCCCGTCCGGTCGGCGGGCACGGCGGGAATTGGCTACCCTGGGACGAGGACGTCGCCCGCGGCGTCCTCGTTCGTGACGGCCGACGACGGCCGGTCCCCGCCCGGCGCACCGCCGGGCCACACCACCCACCACGCGCGTCCGCAGCCGGCGGTCGGGCGAGACCCTGGAGGAATCCCACATGGCCCCCAAGTCCACGCTGGACAACGTCATCTCGCTGGCCAAGCGCCGCGGTTTCGTGTTCCAGGCGGGTGAGATCTACGGCGGTTCCCGCTCCGCCTGGGACTACGGGCCCCTCGGCGCGGAGCTCAAGGAGAACATCAAGCACGAGTGGTGGCAGACCTTCGTGCGCGGGCGCGAGGACATGGTGGGCCTCGACTCCTCGATCATCCTCCCGAAGGCCGTGTGGGAGGCCTCGGGTCACGTGGCGACCTTCACGGACCCGCTCGTGGAGTGCACCTCCTGCCACAAGCGCGCCCGCCAGGACCACCTGGTCGAGGCCTTCGAGGAGAAGAAGGGCCGCGCCCCCGAGAACGGCATGGCCGAGATCCCCTGCCCCAACTGCGGGACCAAGGGCCAGTGGACCGATCCGCAGCAGTTCTCCGGGCTGCTCAAGACGTTCCTCGGCCCGGTCGACAACCAGGAGGGCCTGCACTACCTGCGGCCCGAGACCGCCCAGGGCATCTTCGTGAACTTCAACAACGTGGTCACCGCCGCCCGGAAGAAGCCGCCGTTCGGCATCGGGCAGATCGGCAAGGCGTTCCGCAACGAGATCACCCCCGGCAACTTCATCTTCCGCACGCGCGAGTTCGAGCAGATGGAGATCGAGTACTTCACCCACCCGTCCGAGGCCGGGCACTTCTTCGACGAGTGGGTCGAGGCGTGCTGGAACTGGTTCACGGACCTGGGCATCGACCCGGACCACATGCGCCGCTACGACGTCCCCGAGGACGACCGGGCGCACTACTCCGCCGGCACCATCGACATCGAGTACCGGTTCGGCTTCCAGGGCAATCCGTGGGGCGAGCTCATGGGCGTGGCCAACCGGACCGACTACGACCTGGGCGTGCACAACGAGCACTCCAACACGGACCTCAGCTACTTCGACCAGCAGACCAACGAGCGCTACGTCCCGTACGTGATCGAGCCGTCCTTCGGCCTGACCCGGTCGATGATGGCCTTCCTCGTGGACGCGTACACCGAGGACGAGGCGCCCAACTCGAAGGGCGGGGTGGACAAGCGCACGGTCCTCAAGCTGGACCCGCGCCTGGCCCCGGTCAAGGCCGCGGTGCTGCCGCTGTCCCGCAACGAGGACCTCTCGCCGAAGGCCAAGGACCTGGCCGCCGAGCTGCGCCGGAACTGGAACATCGACTTCGACGACTCGGGGGCGATCGGGCGCCGCTACCGCCGCCAGGACGAGATCGGCACCCCGTTCTGCATCACGGTGGACTTCGACACCCTCGAGGACCAGGCCGTGACCATCCGCGAGCGGGACGCGATGACCCAGGAGCGCGTGGCCCTCGACCAGGTGAAGTCCTACCTCGCCGGGAAGCTCGTCCGCTGATGAGCGGCGCGCTGACCGGCCCCGGGCTGCGGCCCTGGCGGGACGGGGACGACCTGCGGCTGCTCGAGGTGTGGCCCGCCCCGGAGACGCCCCAGGCCGCCGCCTTCCGGGCGACGCTGCGCCCCGACGACGACGCCCCGTGGTCCCGCACGGTCGTGGCGGAGGACTCCGGCGTGCCGGTCGCCGCCGGCACGGTCTACGAGTCGGCGCTGCACCCCTCGAGGCTGTGGGCCTACGTGGAGGTCGCCCCCGACCGCCGCGGCGAAGGGCTCGGGCGCGCCCTGCTGGAGCGGCTGCGCACCGAGGCGGCGGGCTCGCCCTCGGGCGTGCAGGCCCTGCGCACGAAGGCGGCGCCCGGCTCGGCCGGCGAGCGCTTCGCCCGGGCCGCCGGCCTGGACCCCGTCCAGGACTCGCGCGTGGTCCGGGTGGCGGCCGGGGCCCTGCCCCTCCAGCCGCTGCGGGAGCACCCCGACGGGACACCGGCGCAGGCCGTCGAGGACCTGGCCACCGGCTCGGTCGAGCTGACCCGGGCGCTGTGGGCGTTCTACCGGGCCGTGCACGCCTGGGACGAGCCGGCGGACCTGTCCGTGGGACGGGTCAACCAGCTGTTCCTCTCCGACGCCGCACACGCCTTCGGGGCGCTCGTGCTGCGCAACGGCGTGGGCCCGGGGGAGCGGGGCAGGATCTCCGCGTTCGCCGTGAGCTACCGGCCCGTCGAGCTCGACGCCGCCCCCGGCGCCCCCGCCCGTGAGGACGCGCCGGACGAGCCCGCCCACGTCGTGCTCGGCTGGACGCCGGGGGACGCCGCGGCAGGTCCCGCGCTCGAGCAGCTGCTCGCGCTGCTGGCCCACCACCACCCCGTGCAGTTCCAGGTGGACGGGTCGATGGAGCCGCTGACCGCCGTCGTCGACAACCTCCTGGCGGCCGGCGCCGCCACGGTCGTGGAGACCTCCGTCGTCCTCGCGGAGCCCGGGGACTGAGCGCACGGGCCGAGCACCGGCACGCGGGAGGCCCCGGCACCTCGAGGTGCCGGGGCCTCCCGCGTGCCGGCGCCGGGTCCGGCCGGCGCGGGACGGGCTCAGCCGGCCGTGCTCGCGTCGACGCGCCGGACCTCGGCCCGGTCGCCGGCCTCGGCGCCGGTGTAGTCCTGCTCCCCGTAGAGCCAGTCGGTGTAGTCCCAGATGCCGTGCCGGTCCGCGGACTTCCACAGCATGTTGCGCACGGTCCGCTCGACCGGGCCGGTGAGGTGCCAGGACTCGCCCCACACCCGCGCCGTCGTCTGGATCCGCGCGGTGCGCGGCTGGCGGACGGCGTTGTACTCCCGGAACACGGCGTTCCACCGGGAGGCGTCGTGGTGCTCCGGGTCCGCGAACACGGACCGCGCGGCGATGGCCTCGAGGGCGGCGGCGTCCTCGAGTGCCTGGCAGGCGCCCTGGGCGAGGTACTGCAGCATCGGGTGCGCGGCGTCGCCGGCCAGGGCGATGTTGCCGTCCACCCAGTTCTCGATCGGGACACGGTCGAACATGGGCCAGCGCTGCACGTGGCTGAGGTTGTCGAGCGCCGCCCGGACCTCCGGCACGCAGTCCCGGTAGGCCTCGCGCAGCTCGGCGTCGCCCTCGTAGACGAGCTGACCGGCGGCGAAGGACGGCGAGCGGTAGACGGCCACGGTGTTGAACAGCTCCCCCTGGCGCAGCGGGTACTGCACGAGGTGGCACTCGGGGCCCATCCACACGACCACGGCCTCCATGTCCCCGGCGTGGGTGATCTGCGAGATCGGCAGCGCGCCGCGGTAGGCCACGTACTCGGAGCCGACGGGCTGGTCGTCGGAGAGCTGCGCGCGGACCACGGACCTGATCCCGTCCGCGGCGACGATCGCGTCCGCCTCGAAGACCCGGCCGTCGTCGGCGGTCGCCCGGGCCACGGCGCGCCCGTCGACCTCCACGTTCTCGGTCTTCGCGACCCGGACGTTGTTGTGCAGGGTCACGCCGAGCTCGGCGCACTCCTCCATGAGCAGGCGGTGCAGGTCCGAGCGGTGGGCCACGATGTAGGGGGCGCCGTAGCGCTCGTAGTACTCGCCGGTGACGTCCTCCCGGAGCAGCTCCTCGCCCGTGAGGGCGTCGCGGAAGACGATGTACCGGGGGGCCACGCCGGTCTCGACGGCCCGGTCGAGCACCCCCCACTCGCGCAGCAGGCGGGTGGCGTTGGGGGACATCTGCAGGCCGGCGCCGACCTCCCCGAACTCGGGGGCCTGCTCCACGAGCTCGACCTCCGCGCCGAGCCGGCGCAGGGCGAGGGCGTTGCCGAAGCCGCCGATGCCGCCTCCGATGACGAGGACCTTGGTGTGCTGTGCCATGGTGGTGATTCCTTTCGAGCTGTGCGGGACGTTGTCAGGCAACCGGCTGGGTCCGTACGACCCGGGGCGCCTGGCGGGCCTTGGTGATGACGGGCAGGAGGGCGAACTGCAGGACCGTGGCGACGGCCGCCGCACCCGCGAAGAGCAGGAACACGGGGTGGACGCCGTCGGCGGGGTCGGCGTAGGCGCCGAGCACGAGCCCCGCCGTCTGCGGGGCGAGGACGGCGCCGATGCGCCCCACGCCCAGGGCCCAGCCGAGCGCGGTGCCGCGGAGGCTGTCCGGGTAGTACAGGGTGATGGCGCCGATGATCAGGGACTGCGTGCCGTGCGTGCCGACACCGGCGAGCACGAGCATCAGGTAGATCAGCCAGACCGGCTCGTCGCCGACGACCATGATCACGAGCAGCCCGGCCGCGGCGGCGCCCGAGGCGACGGCGCCGGTGAGCACCGGACCGAACCGGTCCCCGGCCCAGGCCGTGAGCACGGAGCCCAGCACCGCGCCGAGATTGAGGACGAGCGCGAACGTCAGGGCCCCGCCGATCTGCGCGCCCTGCAGCCGCATGAGGTTCGGCAGCTCGGTGCCCAGCCCGTACCAGGCGAAGAGGGTCGCGAGGGTGGCGGCGGCGAACAGGATGCTCATGGTCAGGTGGGGCGGGCGGAGCAGGGACCCGAAGCCGGGCCCGTGCACCTGCGCGGCGGCCGCGGCGGCCCGCTGCTCCGGGCCGGGGTCGGCGGGGATCACCTTCAGGGCCACGGGCACGAGCACGACGAGGGCCAGGACGGGGAAGACGAACATCCACCGCCAGCCCTCCCAGCCGAGCCAGTCCGCCGGGATCACGGGGATGCCGGTCAGGGCGGCGAGCGAGCCGCCGATCGGCACGCCGGACATCATGAGCGTGGCCATGGCCGAGCGCCACCGGGGCGGGATGAAGTCCGCGGCGAGGGCGTTGGCCGAGGGCACGAGACCGCCCAGGCCGAGCCCCGCCACGAGGCGCAGCAGCGCGAAGACCCACTCGTCGGGGGCCACGGCGCACGCCACGGTCGCCAGGGAGAACACCACCGTGCACCAGACGACCGTCTTCTTCCGGCCCAGCCCGTCGGAGAGCCGCCCGGCGAAGACCGCCCCGATCATCATGCCGAGGAACGCCGAGGAGCCCACCGTGCCGGCGGTCGCCTGGGATATCCCCCACTCCTCCATGAGGGAGGGCTTGACCGTGCCGAAGACGATGAGGTCGTAGCCGTCGAAGACGATGAGCAGCCAGCAGACCAGCACGGCGATCCATCGGGCGCGCCGGCCCACCGGGGCGGGCGGGGCGGCGGCGGCAAGAGCCGTTGCGGACATCGGGACTCCGTTTCACAGGTGAGGGGCGCCACCGGCGTGCGGCGCGTCACACCAGGATGTGCCCGTGACCGGCACGCCCCGAAACTTATTCTGCTGGATGGAACAAACGGTGTGCCGTGGATCTCCATCGGGGTGCGGCGGGCGCCTAGACTGGGCCCGTGCAGAACCAGGACCTGGAGCGGAAGCCGGCCTACTCCCTGCAGTCCGTGGACAACGTCCTGCGCCTGCTCCAGATGCTGCGCGACTCCGGCGGGGTGCGGCTCAAGGACGTGGCGCAGGAGCTGGGCGTCGCCCCCTCCACCGCGCACCGCCTCCTGTCGATGCTCGTCTACCGCGGCTTCGCCGTCCAGGACGACTCCCGCCGCTACCTCGCGGGGCCGGGGCTCGGCGTCTCGGTCCCCGAGTCCGGCTCGCACAGCCGGCTGCGCGCTCTCGTGCAGCCCTACCTGGAGCTGCTCAGCGAACGGACCCACGAGACCACGAACCTCATGGTCAGGGTCGGCACCACGGTCCGCTTCCTCAGCTCCGTGGAGGGGGCGGGGCTGCTCAAGGTCGGCGACCGGCGCGGCGCCGTCCTCCCGGCGGCCGCCACCTCCGCGGGCAAGCTCCTCCTGTCCTACCTCTCCGAGGAGGACCTCGCGCGGCTGTTCCGCACGGGCTCGGCCCGGACCGTGGGGGAGTACCTGGACGAGGCCGCCTTCGGCTCCTTCGTCCGGTCCCTGGCGATGATCCGCTCCGTGGGACTGGCCTTCAACCGCGAGGAGGCCGAGCGCGGCGTCTCCGCCGTGGCCTGCGCCGTGCGCGATCCCGAGGGGCGCCCCCTGGCCGCCCTGTCGGTGTCCGTGCCCGTGCAGCGGGCCGGCGTGATCGAGGACCGGGCGGTGATCCGGGCGCTGCGGGAGGTGTGCCGGGAGATCGAGGGCGAGATCGCCGCGGAGATCGAGTCCGGCCGGCCCCGGTGAAGCGGCCGTGGAGCACCGGAGGAAGTTTCCATCCAGCAGAATTCATTGCCGGTCCCGCCGGTGCCTGCCCTAGCGTGGCCAGTAACTCACATCACAGCGCAGGGTGGTCCGCCCCGCGACCCGCGAGCACCGAGGAGCTCACCATGAGTCACGACAACCAGATGACGGTCCCGGCCCCCACGCCTCAGGAGCAGGCCCAGCTCGACGCCCTCTACCAGGACTTCGAGTCGGGCCACATGGTCCCGCTGTGGACGGAGATCGGCAACCTCATGCCGGAGGCCCCGGCCTCGGCGGCCGTCCCGTTCGTGTGGGAGTGGAAGAACCTGCTGCCGCTGGCCGAGCGGGCCGGGGACCTGGTGCCCGTGGGCCGCGGCGGGGAGCGCAGGGCCATCGCGCTGGCCAACCCTGGTCTGGGCGGGCGCCCGTACGCCACCCCCACCCTGTGGTGCGCCATCCAGTACCTCGGCGGCCACGAGGTGGCGCCCGAGCACCGGCACTCCCAGAACGCCTTCCGCTTCGTGGTCGAGGGCGAGGGCGTGTGGACCGTGGTCAACGGCGACCCGGTGCGGATGTCCCGCGGGGACTTCCTGCTCACCCCGGGCTGGAACTTCCACGGCCACCACAACGAGCTCGATGCGCCCATGGCGTGGATCGACGGCCTCGACATCCCGTTCGTGCACTACACCGACACCGCGTTCTTCGAGTTCGGCATCGACCGGGTGACCGACGAGTCCACCCCGGAGTTCTCCCGCGGCGAGCGGCTGTGGTGCCACCCGGGCCTGCGGCCCCTGTCGGGTCTGGGCAACACCGTGTCCTCCCCGATCGGGGCCTACCGGTGGGAGCACACCGACCGGGCGCTCACCGAGCAGCTGGCGATCGAGGACGAGGGCTACCCCGCCACCGTGGAGCAGGGGCACGCCGCCGTGCGCTTCGTGAACCCCACCACCGGCGGGGACGTCATGCCCACCATCCGGGCCGAGTTCCACCGCTTCCGCCCCGGCACCGAGACCCGCACGACGCGGGAGGTCGGCTCCAGCGTCTACCAGGTCTTCGAGGGCCGCGGCCAGTTCGTGCTCGACGGCGAGGTCCGGGTCGTGGAGAAGGGCGACCTGGTGGTCGTCCCGTCCTGGACAGCCTGGCAGATCCAGGCAGAGACCGGGTTCGACCTGTTCAAGTTCGGCGACCAGCCGATCGTCGAGAAGCTGAACTTCAACCGCACCTTCGTGGAGGGCGAGGAGAAGTAGCACCGCACCTCCGGCGCGCGGAGCGGACCGCCCCGCGCGCCGGACCACGTCCGTGGCGCCCCGCCGGGCGCCGCCGCACACCGACCCCCACATCCCGACCCAGGAGACACGGACCGATGAAGCTTGCAACCCTGCGCACCAACGGGACCACCACGGCCGCCCGCCTCGACGGCGAGGTGTTCACCGAGATCGAGGGCTGCCCCGACCTCGGCGCCCTGCTCGCGGAGGAGAACTGGCAGCAGATCGCCGCCGACGCCTCCGGGCCGACGCACCCGGCCGCCGGCGCCGAGCTCGAGACGATCGTCGCCGACCCCGGCAAGGTCCTGTGCGTGGGGCTCAACTACAAGAGCCACATCCAGGAGATGGGCCGCGACCTGCCGTCCTACCCCACGATCTTCGCCAAGTTCACCGAGACCCTCACCGGCCCGAACGACGACATCGAGGCCGTCGCCGAGGACCCCCAGCTGGACTGGGAGGGCGAGCTCGTCGTCGTCGTCGGCAAGCGCGCGTACAAGGTGGACGAGGCCGACGCCGGTCAGTACATCGCCGGGTACGCCGCCGCCAACGACATCTCCATGCGCGAGTGGCAGTTCCGCACCAAGGAGTGGCTGCAGGGCAAGATCTGGGCGAAGTCCACCCCGGTGGGCCCCGTCATGGTCACCGCCGACGAGTTCGACCCGAAGCAGGCCGTCCTGCACACCCGGGTCAACGGCGAGACCATGCAGGAGCACTCGATCGGGGACCTACTGTTCACCCCGGAGCACCTCGTGGCCTACTTCTCCACGATGCTGCCGCTGAACCCCGGGGACATCATCCTCACCGGCACCCCCGGCGGGGTGGGCCGGGCCCGCAACCCGCAGGTCTTCCTGAAGTCCGGCGACGTGGTGGAGGTCGAGATCGACGGTCTGGGCGTGCTCACCAACAAGATCGTCGACCCCGCCTGAGCGCGGGCACGAGAGGAGTCAGCCATGGTCGCCCGTCAGGACCTCACCACCGACGAGGACCTCAAGGCCCAGCTGCTGCTGGTGCGCCGCGGCACGGCGTTCTGGTCCCGCAAGGTCAACGAGCTCACGGACGACGAGCTCGACGGACCCTCGCTGCTGCCCGGCTGGTCCCGCCGGCACGTCATCGCCCACGTCGGCTACAACGCCCGCGCCCTGACCCGGCTCGTGCAGTGGGCCAACACCGGGGTGGAGACCCCGATGTACTCCTCCCCTCAGGCCCGCAACCAGGAGATCGCCTACGGGGCGACCCTGCCGTCCCGGGCGCTGCGCCACCTGAACGACCACGCCTCGGTGTCCCTGAACGTCGAGTGGCGGGACACCCCGGAGGCGGCGTGGGGCCACGAGGTGCGGACCGCCCAGGGCAGGACCGTGCCGGCCACGGAGACCGTCTGGATGCGCAACCGCGAGGTCTGGATCCACGCGGTCGACCTCGACAACGGGGCCCGCTTCTCGGACGTCCCGGCCGAGGTCCTGACCCGGCTGCTGAAGGACGTGACCGGCAACTGGGCGGGACAGGACAAGGACCCCGGGCTGCGGATCCAGGTCTCCGACGCCCCGGAGCTCGGTGAGCTCGGGGCCGGCGCCGGCCAGGACGCGGGGATCCTGGTGCGCGGGGACCTGGCCGCGGTCGCGCAGTGGGCCTCCGGGCGCGGCGGGGCCCGCCTCGAGGCCGGCGCCGACGTGGCGAACCCGCGCTGGATCTGACCCGCGCCGGCCGGCGCAGGGCCCCGGGGAGCACCCCGGGGCTCTGCGCCGCTGCCGTCCGTGAGAGAATTCCCCGGTGATGGACACCCGTACCGAGAACCACCCCGCCCGGCTCGACCTGCCGCCCCTGCACCTGGGCGCGCTCACGATCGACGTCCCCGTGGTGCTGGCGCCGATGGCCGGAGTCACCAACAAGGCGTTCCGCCGGCTGTGCCGCGAGTACGGCGGCGGCCTGTACGTCACCGAGATGGTCACGGCCCGCGCCCTCGTGGAACGCCGGCCCGAGTCGATGCGGATCATCGACCACGACCCGGACGAGACGCCCCGCTCCATCCAGATCTACGGCGTGGACGCCGTCCACGTCGGGCAGGCCGTGCGGATGGTCGTCGAGGAGGACCGGGCCGACCACATCGACCTGAACTTCGGCTGCCCCGTCCCCAAGGTCACCAAGCGCGGCGGCGGCTCCGCCCTGCCCTGGAAGACCGACCTGTTCACCGCGATCGTGCGCACCGCCGTCCAGGAGGCCTCCCGCGGGAACGTCCCCGTGACGGTCAAGATGCGCAAGGGCATCGACGACGGCCACCTCACCTTCCTCGAAGCCGGCCGGATCGCCCGCGACAGCGGCGTCGCGGCCGTGGCCCTGCACGGGCGCACCCTCGAGCAGCACTACTCGGGGACCGCGGACTGGGACGCCATCGCGCAGCTGCGCGAGGCCCTGCCGGACGTGCCCGTGCTCGGCAACGGGGACATCTGGAGCGCCGAGGACGCCGTGCGCATGGTCGAGCAGACCGGCGTGGACGGCGTGGTCGTCGGCCGCGGCTGCCAGGGCCGGCCCTGGCTCTTCGGGGACCTGCAGGCCGCCTTCGAGGGCCGCCCCGACCGCTTCCGCCCCGGGGTGGACCAGGTCGCCCGCACGATCTACCGCCACGCCGAGCTGCTCGTGGAGATGTTCGGCGACGAGGCCAAGGGGCTGCGCGACATCCGCAAGCACGTCGCGTGGTACTTCAAGGGCTACCCGGTGGGCGGTGAGCTGCGCGCCAGGATGGCCCAGGTGCCGGATCTCGCGACCCTGCGCGAGCTGCTGGACGAGCTCGACCTGTCCCTCGGCTACCCGGGCGAGGCGGTCGAGGGCCCGCGCGGCCGCGCCGGCTCCCCGAAGAAGCCGCACCTGCCGGACGGCTGGCTGGGCTCCCGCGAGCTGGGGGACGCCGAGCGGCTGGGGCTGGTCGCGGCGGAGCTCGACGTCTCCGGCGGCTGAGCCGTCCCCACCACACGGAAAGGACCGGGCATGCCCCACACGTCCATCGAGATCGACCGCACCGGCGCGCCCGCCCCGGGCTACGAGGCCCGCGACGTCGCGCGCTGGGTGGCGGAGGACCACCACAACAAGTACCGCTCCGACTTCGAGCGGGACCGCGCCCGGATCCTGCACTCCTCGGGGCTGCGGCGGCTGGCGGCCAAGACCCAGGTCGTCTCCCCGGACACCGACGACTTCGTGCGCAACCGCCTGACCCACTCCCTCGAGGTCGCCCAGATCGGCCGGGAGCTGGGCCGGATGCTCGGCTGCGACCCCGACGTCGTCGACGCCGCCTGCCTCTCCCACGACCTCGGGCACCCGCCGTTCGGGCACAACGGGGAAGCGGCCCTGCACCGGCTGACCCAGCACATCGGCGGCTTCGAGGGCAACGCGCAGACCCTGCGCCTGCTGACCCGGCTCGAGCCCAAGGTGCTCGACGACGACGGGCGGCCCGCCGGCCTGAACCTCACCCGCGCCGTGCTGGACGCCGTGTGCAAGTACCCCTGGGAGGCCCACGAGGCGCCGCTGCGCCCGGACGGGACCAGGTCCCCGAAGTTCGGGGTCTACACGGACGACCTGCCGGTGTTCGCGTGGTTGCGCGACGGCGCCCCGGCGCGCACCAAGTGCCTCGAGGCCCAGGTCATGGATCTCTCGGACGACATCTCCTACTCCGTGCACGACGTCGAGGACGCGATCGCCTCCGGGCTCGTGCAGCTGGGCTGGCTCGCCGACACCACCCAGCGGGACCGGGTGCTCGAGCTCACCCGGCGCTGGTACCTGCCCGAGGCCGCGCCGGAGTCCCTCGACGCCGCCCTGACCCGCCTCGAGGACTCGTCCCTGTGGGTCCGGGAGATGGACGGGTCCCGCAAGGACCTCGCCCGGCTGAAGAACATGACGAGCCAGCTCATCGGCCGCTTCGCGATGTCCGCGGTCGGCGCCACCCGGGACATCTACGGCGAGGACCCGCTGACCCGCTACGACGCCCAGCTCGTGGTGCCGGAGGGGACCACGGAGGAGATCGGCGTGCTCAAGGGCATCGCCACGACCTACGTCATCACGGTGCGCGACGCCCAGCCGATCTACGACAACCAGCAGGAGGTGCTCTCGATCCTGGTGGGGGCGCTGATGGACTCCGACGGCCGTTTCCTCTCGCCCGCCTTCACCGCCGACTGGCACGACCTCGGCGACGGGCCGGGCACGGAGGCCGCCCGCCTGCGCCTCGTGGTGGACCAGATCGCGTCCCTCACCGACCTGTCCGCCGTGTCCCTGCACGACCGGATCCGCGGCACCCACTGGCGGGTGGGGGACAAGCCGCTCTGGTGAGCCGTCCCACCGGAGCGGCGGCCGATCCCGTTCAATGACTGTGCGCTGGGTCGCACGCGGCGCCGCTCCCTAGACTCGGCGCGTTTGTGCTCCTCCTCACAAAGGTCTGATCGTCATGGAAAACTCCACCGGACCCGCCCCGCAGGCCGCGTCCCCCTCCTCCCCGGGCGCCCGGCCCGTCCTCCGCTCCCGGGCGTGGGTGGCGCCGCTGTGCTGGATCGCGGTGCTGCTGGACGGCTTCGACGCCGTGGTCCTGGGCGCGGTGCTGCCGTCCATGCTCGAGAACAACGAGCTCGGGATGACCACCGCGCAGGGCACCGCCGTGGCCACCGTCGGCCTCGTGGGCATGATGATCGGCGCGCTGACCATGGGCTACCTCACCGACCGGCTCGGCCGCCGCAAGATGCTCATCGGCGCCGTGGTCATGTTCTCCCTGCTGACCTTCGCCGCGGCGTTCTCCCCGAGCGTGTTCGTCTTCGGCCTGCTGCGCTTCCTCGCCGGCCTGGGCCTCGGCGGCTGCCTGCCCACCGCCATCGCGATGGTCACCGAGTTCGCCCGCCTCGGCCGGGGCGCCAACGCCACGACCCTGGTGATGACCGGCTACCACGTGGGCGCGGTGCTCACCGCGGCGCTCGCCATCGTCGTCGTCGTCCAGTTCGGCTGGCAGGAGATGTTCGTCCTGGGCTCCCTGCCGGCGCTCGTCCTCGTGCCTCTCATGCTCGTGTTCCTCCCCGAGTCCCCCTCGTTCCTCGCGTCCAAGGGGCGGATGGCCGAGGCCCGCGCCGTGGCCGAGCACTACGGCGTGCACCTCGAGCACCACACCGCCGAGGAGCAGGCCGAGAAGGCCGGCGCCACCATGCTGCTCTCCACCGGCTGGCGCCGGAACTCGATCGCCATCTGGGTCGCCTCCTTCATGGGCCTGCTGCTCGTCTACGGGCTCAACACCTGGCTGCCGCAGATCATGCGGGCGGCCGACTACGACCTCGGCAACTCCCTCGGCTTCCTGCTGATCCTCAACGTGGGCGCCATCGCGGGGCTGGCGGTCGCCGGCCGGGTGGCCGACCGGATCACCCCGCGCGCAGCGGGCATCATCTGGTTCCTCGGCTCGGCCGCGCTGCTCGCGGCCCTGGCGATCAAGCTGCCGCTGCTCGGGATCTACGCCATGGTCTTCGTCACC
The DNA here is from genome assembly GCF_040980965.1 of Kocuria sp. CPCC 205231. Taxonomy (NCBI): domain Bacteria; kingdom Bacillati; phylum Actinomycetota; class Actinomycetes; order Micrococcales; family Micrococcaceae; genus Kocuria; species Kocuria sp. CPCC 205231. The sequence goes on from NZ_JAVKPP010000004.1 coordinate 213,785, forward strand.
GGCTGCTTCGTGTTCTCCTCCCAGGTGCTCGTCTACGCGTTCACCGCCGCCAATCACCCGCCGCGCGTGCGCGCCACGGCGCTGGGCATGTCCGCCGGGGTCGGCCGGCTCGGGGCGATCTCGGGCCCGATCATCGGGGGCACCCTGCTGACGGCGGGCCTGGCCTACCCGTGGGGCTTCTTCGCCTTCGCCGCGGTGGGCGCCCTGGGCGGCCTCGCCCTGACCGGTACCCGGACTCGGCAGGACCTGCGGGAACGCTCCCGCTGAGCCGCCGACGGATCCCGCTCCACGGGTCGCCCCGGGCCGCACGGTGATCCACCGCGCGGCCCGGGGCGGCCCTCCGCCGTCCGGCCGCGCGCCTAGACTGGCGGTGTGGCAGGACTGATCAGACGCGAGGACATCGACGAGGTGCGGGCGCGCACCGACATCAAGGAGATCGTCGACGGCTACGTCACCCTCAAGAGCGCCGGCATCGGCTCCTGGAAGGGGCTCTGCCCGTTCCACGACGAGCGCACCCCGTCCTTCCACGTGCGCCCGCAGATGGGCACCTACCACTGCTTCGGCTGCGACGAGTCCGGGGACGTCATCTCGTTCCTCATGACGATGGACCACACCACCTTCTCCGAGACCGTGGAGAAGCTCGCGGCCCGGGTGGGCTACGAGCTGCACTACGAGCAGGGCTCCGGGCCGAACAAGGAGGAGGTCGGCCGCCGCCAGCGCCTGCTGGACGCGCACAAGGTCGCCGCGGAGTTCTTCCAGCGCAACCTCTACACCCGCCAGGCCGCCCCCGCCCAGCAGTTCCTGGGCGAGCGGGGCTTCGACGGCGAGGCCGCCCGGCGCTACGGCGTGGGCTACGCGCCCCGCGGCTGGGACCACCTCCTCAAGCACCTGCGGGAGCGCGGCTTCACGGACCAGGAGCTCAAGCTCACCGGGATGTTCTCCGAGGGCAACCGCGGGCTCTACGACCGGTTCCGCGGCCGGCTCGTCTGGCCCATCCGCGCGGTCGCCGGCGAGGTCATCGGCTTCGGCGCCCGGAAGCTCCACGACGACGACCCGGGCCCGAAGTACCTCAACACCCCCGAGACCGCCCTGTACAAGAAGTCCCAGGTGCTCTACGGCATCGACCTCGCGAAGCGGGAGATCGCCAGGCAGCGGCGCCTCGTCGTCGTCGAGGGGTACACCGACGTCATGGCCTGCCACCTCGCGGGCGTGACCACTGCGGTGGCCACGTGCGGCACCGCCTTCGGGGCCGAGCACATCAAGATCGTCCGGCGGTTCCTCTCCGACGACGGCGGCGGGGGAGAGGTGGTCTTCACCTTCGACGGCGACGCCGCCGGGCAGAAGGCCGCCCTGCGCGCGTTCGAGGAGGACCAGAAGTTCGTGGCGCAGACCTACGTGGCGGTCGAGCCCCACGGCATGGACCCGTGCGACCTCCGGCTCGCCCGCGGGGACGCCGCCGTGGCCGAGCTCGTGGAGAACCGCCGCCCCCTGTTCGAGTTCGCGATCCGGGCGACGCTGAAGAACTTCGACCTGGACACCATCGAGGGCCGCATCCGGGCGATGCGCGCCTGCGCGCCCATCGTGGCGCGGATCCGCGACCGCTCCCTGCGCCCCGCCTACGCGCGGCAGCTCGCGGGCTGGCTCGGGCTCGAGCCGGCGGAGGTCCAGCGGGCCGTCGACGCCGCCGGCCGCGCCCAGCGGGAGGAAGCCCCCGCGCCGCACCGGCCGGCGGAGCCGGAGGCGTCCGGGCCGGCCCCGGTCGAGCTGCCCGACCCGCGCGAGCCCGTGGCCCGGATGGAGCGCGAGGCCCTCGAGACCGTCATCCAGTGCCCGGACCTGATGCTCGCGCGGCACTGGGAGGAGTTCGGGCTCAGCGCCTTCCGCTACCCCGTGCACGGGGCCGTGCACGACGCCGTGCTCGCCGCGCGCGCCGAGCTCCTCGGCGACGGGTCCGCCGTGCCGAGCGGGCAGGCCTGGGTGGACGGGGTGCGCGGACACCTCCCGGAGCCGCTGCACGGCTACCTCGCCGAGCTCGCCGTGACCCCGCTGCCGGCCACCACGCAGCAGCAGCTGGAGCGCTACACCGCGGACATCCTCAACCGCCTCTTCGAGCTGCAGATCAACCGGCGGAAGTCGGACCGGCTGGCGGAGCTCCAGCGCACGGATCCCACCGGGCAGCGCGAGCGCTACCAGGAGCTCCAGCGGGAGCTGCTGGAGCTGGAGATGCAGCGGCGCGGCCTCCGTCAGGACTGACGCCACCGGGCGGAACCGGATTTGTCGAAGCCCGGCGGGAACGGTAAAGTGATGGCTCGTTGCACGTCCGCGTGCACGGTCCCCCGTAGCTCAATTGGCAGAGCATTCGACTGTTAATCGAAGGGTTACTGGTTCGAGTCCAGTCGGGGGAGCAGCACAGGAGGCCCCCACCGGTGGAAACGCCGGTGGGGGCCTCCGTCGTCCCCGACGACGGCTGCATCCTGGGGACACCGGGACCTGGTCTCAGGACCCGGTCCGTCGTTGCTCACTCGTGTGTGAGTGGTTCACAGTGCCTGCACGACGACGAGGACGCAGTCGTGGATGGTCGATGACCGCCTGTGGGAACTGATCGCCCCGGTGCTTCAGGAGCAGGGCGAAGGAATCGGTCCTCCAGGGCGGTGGCCGCCTCCTTGGGGGCGAGTGAGGATCATCAGGGAGTCCTCTGGTGTCGGGCGGCCGCGCGCGGGTCAGGAGACCATGTGTGCTGACAGCCCGTCTCAGCCGCGCCCCTCGCGCCTTTCGCGCTCGGCCCGGCGCCGAGCCATCAGGGCGTGCTTCATGTGGCGTATCGCCTCTGCTTGCGCATCGTCGGTGAACGCTTCGGCGAGCTCGGTACTGGCCCCGACCAGGGTGATGATGTTGAACAGGTCGGCAGTGCGCTCCGCCAGCAGGCCCAGGGCCTCCAGGGAGAAGCTGCTCAGATCTGCGCAGTCCAGCAACGCCTCCTGCGGCGGCAGGTCCCGGCCGGTGAACGGCGCCAGCAGCGCGGTGACCTGCTCGGGCTCCAGCAGCCTACCCGGCATGGTGATCGTGACCGGGAGGAGGGAGTCGGGGCCCGGCTTCAGATGGGTGAGAGCCATCTTGATCATCTCGCCGAGCACCTCGATGAGCTGGTCGGCCGTCAGGGAGCTGGACAGCGGGTCGCCGACGATCTTGCCGCGGGAGGACTCCAGCTTCGGGAACCCGGAGGGCCGGTGGTCATGGACGCTCGGGGTCTGGGTGCCGGTGGGCCACACACGGAAGCGGGCGAGGTCGCCCCGGTAGGTGAAGACGAAGGGGCGACCGGACAGCACGCCGGTGGCCGTGAGCGGGATGTCACTGAAGCGGTGCAGCGCCCCGTCCTCGTCACGGCGGAACTGCAGTCCCGGATGGCGGGATTCCAGGGCGGCGGCGACCTCTGCGTCCGCGTCGTGCTCGACAGGGGGCTCGTGCTCCACGGGGGTCTCCTCGGGGTCTGACCCGGATACGGTAGCCCCGGGTCATGATCCATTTGTACGGACTGGCCCTGTGGTGATGCTGAGACAGCCCTATGGTTTCTCCAGCGCATTCGCCGCCGGTATCACTCCCGGCCGGTCGGTGACCGCCTAGGAGTGCTACCCACTGCCTCCAGTGCGCGTACTCGGCGGCGAGCTCGCGGGCTGCGGCCCGGACCTGCTCGTCCGTGGCGTTCAGGGGCACCTCGACGGTGTCGCACCCACGACGCGGCCAACCTCATGGCCGTGACGCCCCGGCGCGTCGCGCGTCAGCCGGTGACGCTGATCCGGACCCCCTCCGCGGGGGCCGGCACGTCGAAGACGGCCGTGTAGTTGAGGACAGCGGTCCAGACCGCTACCCGCACGTCGCTCTCCGACATGTCGGGCGGGTGGTGGGACACGGTCACGGCCCACTCCTGGCCGTCGAACAGCATCTCGACGGAGGTGACGGTGACGCCGCGGGCGGCGAGCGCGCCGACGACGCCGGCCCGGACGAGGGACTCGGCGGGATGGGCCCGGGGGATGGCGGTCATGGTGGTCGTCCTTCCGGCGGGAGCTCGGATCAAGCTCCCTTCCATTGACTCGCATCCGATCGCGAAAGTAATGCCCGCTCTTTGCCCGACAGGGCGGAAGCGGCGGGAAACGGGCTGTCGGTCCCGCTCCGAGCCGCACGCATGTCTTATGGAATCCTTATGTTCTTCCTAGCCAGGACGGAAGTCCGTGGCGCACCCTGGGTCCAGGGCGGTCCCGGGCGAGTCGAGATCCTGGACGCACCGGACGGGATCCTCCGTGCGGCTTCCGGACGGGGCCCGACATTTCGGGAGGAATCATGCGTCGGTCGGCCAGGACAGCCGTGCCCGCCGCGAACCGGGGCCGGAGCGCCGCGGGGAAGCCGTCGAGACGTCTGACCGGCGTCGACGCGGCCCGCGGTCTGGCGCTCATCGGTCTCATGTCCGTCCACGTCCTGCCGTCCTCCGACGACGAGACCGGCGAGCCGACCTGGTCGCAGATCCTCTTCTCCGGGGACTCGGCGGCGCTGTTCGCGCTGCTGGCGGGCGTGGGACTCGCCCTGTCCACCGGTGGACCCCGCCCGCACGGTGGCCGGGAGCTGGGCGCGGACCGTGTGGCGCTCGTGGTGCGGGCGGTGCTGATCGCGGTGCTGGGACTGGCCATCGGATCCCTGCTGGCCGACGACCTGCCGGCGGACAACATCCTCATCTACTACGGCGTGTTCTTCCTCCTGGCCGTGCCCTTCCTGCGCGCGGGCCCGAAGCCGCTGTTCGGCTCGGCGGCGGTCTTCCTGCTCGTGGCTCCGGTGCTCATGCAGTCGCTGCGCGACGTACTGCCCGAGCCCGTCGCCGACAACCCCGCGTTCGGGGAGCTGCTGACGGAGCCGGGGGCGACGGCGGCCCAGCTGCTGCTGACCGGCACCTATCCGGCGCTCGCCTACCTGACCTACCTGCTGACCGGCATGGGGCTCGGCCGGCTCGATCTGCGGAGGAGGGCGACCCAGCTGCGCCTCCTGGCGGTCGGCCTGGGTCTGTCGGTCTGCGCGCAGGCGGCCTCGTACGTCCTGCTCCACGGCCTCGGCGGCTACGAACGGCTGCTGGCCTCCTCGTCGGGGGACGCGAGGCAACTGGACGAGATCCTGATCTGGGGCGAGGACTGGCTGCCCACCGACACCTGGTGGTCGCTCGCCGTCGACGCGCCGCACACCAACACCCCCCTGGCCATCGCGGTCAGCCTCGGCACGGGCATGGCCGTCCTGGGCGCCTTCCTGCTGATCTCCCGCGTGGTCGGCGCCTGGCTGCTGCCGCTGTCGGCGATGGGCTCGATGACCCTGACCCTGTACACCGCGCACCTGGTCGTCCTGTCGTTCGAGGTCCACGAGGACCGGCCCCACCTGTGGCTCGCCGTCCAGCTCGTGTCGGCGGTCCTGTTCGCCGTGACGTGGCAGCGGACCATGGGGCAGGGGCCGCTGGAGCGGGCGCTCGGCGCCGTGACGAAGAGTGCGCGGCGACGGTTCCTGGGATCCTCCGGGGCGGGGCGCCACTAGGCCCGGGCGGGGGTCCTGGATGCTACCGACGGGTCGCGCTCGTGACAGAGCCGGTTTGTGAACGTAATGATTTGTCTTTGTCAAGATTTGCTATTGAACCCCTAGTCAGGCCGGACTTAGGCTCACCTCATCTTTTCCGACGAGGGGGACAAAGTGAAAAATCTGCGCAGCAGGCTGGCCGCCGCCACACTGGCGGGATTGCTCGTGACGGGTGGGTCCATGACGCCGGCGCTCGCCGGGGGGTGGGGCGACAGGGACACCACGGACGGCAAGGTCGTCGTGCACATCGAGACCTACAAGAAGAACGGGGCCAAGAAGAGCGTCGAGACCAAGGACCTGTCCTATGACAAGGCCGCCAAGCGGGCCGCCAACAAGTGCGGTCTGAAGAGCGAGCGGGCGCTCAAGGACCTGCGGCGCCAGGCATGGTCCGTCGACAAGCACGACGCGAAGTGGAAGGTCCTCGTCTGCTCCGACGAGAAGGGCAAGAAGGGCAAGAAGGAGTACGTCAAGGTGCACTTCGTCGACAACAAGGAGAAGAAGGACGACAAGAAGCGGCACTAGTCACTCGCACACGGAAGGTGCCCGTCCGGCGACCGGACGGGCACCTTCCGTGTGCGCCGCTCCGGCGGACGACCGGCCCGTGCGCGCCCGCCGGCGGCGTCCCCGATGGTAGCTTGGTGCTCAGTCCACGTACTTTTCTCATCATCAACGGAGGCGGGCATGAGTCATTCGGTAGGCCCCAGCACGGGCGGAGCGTCGGGAGCGGGGTCGGAGCACTCCGATCCCGGATCGGCGTCGATCCTCGATGTCGTCAAGGTCTTCGCCAGGCTGCTGCCCAAGCAGCTCAAGGACGAGGCGCAGCTCGCCAAGCTCGAGCTCACGGAGAAGGCGAAGACGCTGGGCAAGGGCGCGGCCTTCGTCGTCGTCGGCCTCGTGTTCCTGCTGCTCGCCACGATCGCCCTGGTCGGCGCGGCGATCGCGGGTCTGTCGCAGATCATGCCGGCCTGGCTGGCCGCCCTGCTGCTCGCCGTGCTGTTCCTGATCATCCTGGCCGTCGCGGCGCTCATCGGGGTGTCCACCATCAAGAAGGCCCTTCCGCTCGTGCCGCGCAAGGCGCTCTTCGGGGTCAAGTACGACCTCGGCGTGGTCAAGGAGGGCTCCGCCTACACCGAGAGCCGTGTCCAGCGCGAGGAGCAGCTTGCCCGCGAGCGCAAGGAGCAGGAGAAGCGGGAGGCCGCGCAGGACCCGGCCCAGCAGAAGCCCCCGGCGCCCACCGAGGAGCAGCTGCGGCACCGGCTCAAGCTGCGCCGCGAGCACCTCAAGACGCTGCGCGACGACGTGCAGGGCCGTGCGGAGACCATCCAGTCCACCACCAAGGGCTTCGTGGACCGCACCAGCCGCACCGTGAAGACCACCCCGAAGGATGTGAAGGGCCTCCTCGCCCAGGGCGGCGCGAAGTCCCGCTCGACCTCCGGCTCGTCCGCCGGGTCCGGCCTCGGCGAGCGGTGGCAGCCGCTCACGGTGCTGGCCGTTGCGGGGAGCGCGTTCGTCGTCTTCCTCCGCAAGCTGTTCCGGTGACGTCGCCGTCCATGGGTTCCCCGTGGACGAGCGCACCGGTCGAGGGCCCGGAAGCCACAGGCTTCCGGGCCTTCCCCGTGCGTTCACCGGGTGTCCACGCGCCCCGGGCCGGACGGGCGGGCCGGCTCGATAGACTCCCGGGCGTGACGACAGATCGGTGGATGCCATGAGCCAGTGGTTGGCGGTCGCCCTGGCGCTGCTCTCGGCCGTGTGCCTGGCCGTCGGGACGCAGCAGCAGGGCAGTGCCGTGGCGGACGTCGCGCAGGGACGGCTGCGCCTGCGCAGCATCGCGGTCCTGCTGCGCCGTCCCCGCTGGCTGCTGGGTCTCACCCTGCTGGGCCTCGGCACCGGCCTCAACGTCACCGCCCTGGGGCTCGCCACCGTGACGGTGGTCCAGCCGATCGGCGTGGTGGCCCTGGTGATCACCACATTGCTGCACGCACGGCACCGCCGGCTGCGGATCAACCGGCGCACCTGGACGGCGATCGGACTGTGCACCGCGGGCGGGGTGGTCTTCGTGACGTGCGCCGTGGCGGCGACCGACCCCGCCCGGGGCATCTCGCGGTGGGCCGAGCACACCGTGGTGGTCATGCTCGTGGTGCTGATCTGCGTCCTGGGGGTCTCCGCGGCGATGTTCGGCCGCAGCCTGGGCGGGACGTTCTACGTGGTGGGCGCCGGCATCCTCTACGGATTCGTGGCGGTGCTCGTGCGGCTGACCCTGATCCGCATCCAGGGCAGCGCCGGCACGCCCCTGGACGACGTCAACTGGTTGGCCGCGGGCACCGCCGTCGTCGCCGCCGTGCTGGGCGGGTGGTTCGTGCAGACGGCCTTCGCGTCGGGTCCGCCGGACCTCGTGATCGCGGGGCTGACCGTGATCGACCCCATGGTGGGCGTGCTCCTGGGGCTGCTGGTGCTGGGCGAGGCGGTGCCGGGCTTCTCCGTCCCGGTCGGGATGCTCATGGCCGCGGCAGGCGGCGTTGCTATAGTCGGGGTCGCCGTGCTCTCACAGCACCACCCGGAGGTGCTCGAGCGCCGGGCCGAACGCGCACGGCAGGACCGGGCGCAGCCCCCCTCGGGCTCCGCCGCACGCCCCGCAGCATCCGACCGCCCCACGGCATCCGACCGCCCCGCACACGACCGACCGGGAAGACACGCTTGAGCGCCCACACCGCCTCCGCCGCACGCCCCCTGATCGTCCTCCTGGGCGCCGAGACCTACCCCCCGGACGTCAACGGGGCCGCGCAGTTCGGGCACCGTCTGGCCCGGGGCCTGCACGAGCAGGGCCACCGGGTGCACGTCCTGTGCGCACGGCCGGACCCCGGGCCGTCGTACCGGGCCGAGGACGACGGCGTGGTCGAGCACCGGCTCCGCTCCCACCGGGCCTTCACCCACCCGTACTTCCGCCTGTGCTTCCCGTGGCAGGTGGCCGGGGAGATCCGCCGCGTGCTGGACGAGGTGCGCCCCGACGTCGTGCACGTCCAGTGCCACTACATCCTCGGCCGGATGCTGGTGCGGGAGGCCCGGCGGCGGGGCATCCGCACCGTGGCCACCAACCACTTCGTCCCCGAGAACCTGGAGCCGTTCCTGCCGTTCCCGGCATGGGTTCTGAACCGCTACCGCGCGGTGTCTTGGCGGGACATGGTGCGGGTGTTCGGCGCCTGCGACGTGGTGACCGCACCGACCCCGCTCGCGGTGGAGGCCATGCGCCGCAACGGCTTCCCCGACACGGTGCTCGCCGTGTCCAACGGGATCCGGATCGCCGACTACGAGGCCCACGACGGCGAGCGGCGGCAGCCGGCCGCGCACCCGACCGTCCTGTTCACCGGCCGGCTCGCGGTGGAGAAGAACGTGGACGTGCTCATCGAGGCGATCTCCGTGCTGCCCGCCGAGCTCGACGCCCACCTGGAGATCGTGGGCGACGGCGAGCAGCGGCCCGCGCTCGAGAAGCTGGCGCGTGCCCTGGGGGTCGCCCACCGGGTCCGTTTCCTGGGCTACGTCCCGGACGAGGGCCTGCGCGCGGCCTACCTGCGGGCCGACGTGTTCTGCCAGCCGGGCACGGCCGAGCTCCAGTCGCTGGTCACCCTGGAGGCGATGGCGGCGTCCCGGCCCGTGGTCCTGGCCGACGCGCGGGCCCTGCCGCACCTGGCCGAGGACGGCGTCAACGGCTGGCTCTTCGCCCCCGGCGACGCCCAGGACCTGGCGCGCAAGCTCGCCCTCGTCCTGGGCGCCCCGCGCGAGGAGCGCGCCCGGATGGGCCGGGAGAGCCGCCGCAAGGTCGCGCAGCACAGCTTCCCGCGGACCCTGGAGACGTTCCTGCGGCTCTACCGCGGCGAGCACCCGGAGTCCGTGCGCACTCCTGCTCCGGGAGCGCGCGAGCACCAGGAGCCGGCGCGCGCCCGCGCCGCGGGGCCACGACGGATCCGGACCAGGCTGGCCTCCCTCGTGCGGTAACGTGGTGCTGCGCCGCCGGGCCCGTCCCGGCGCGGGGCCGTAGCTCAGCTGGTCAGAGCAGAGGACTCATAATCCTTCGGTCGTGGGTTCAAGCCCCACCGGCCCTACCCGACACCCCTTCCACCGCGCGTCCCCCGGTGGGAGGGGTGCTTCCGTCCGCACGTCCCGTCCACCGGGTGCGCGTCCCCTGCGGATGTGGTGCACTGGTGGTCCGATCCGCGCACCACCCACCGAGAGGACGCCGAGATGAGCCGACGCACGCCGTGGAGCCTCCTCTCCGTCGCCGCCCTGGCGCTCGCCGCACTGACCGGCTGCGACACTTCCACCGAGGACGTAGAGGAGGGCGCTGACCAGGTCCAGCAGGAGGTCGAGGAGGGTGCCGACCAGGTCCAGCAGGAGGTCGAGGAGGGCGCCGGTCAGGTCGAGGAGGGCGCCGACCAGGTCCAGCAGGAGGTCGAGGAGGGCGTCGACGACGCTCAGGACGACGAGGGCTGAGCGGCCGCGCGCAGCCGCTCGGGCACGGGGAGCAGCACCGACGGCTCGAGCGCGCCGACGAACTGCAGCGGGTTGACGTAGTCGCCGTCCCGGCGCACGCCCCAGTGCAGACAGGTCCCCGGGCCGCAGTGGTCCCGGCCGCGCAGCACGCCCACGACCTGGCCGCGGTGCACCCGGTCCCCGGGGACCAGGGACGACTCGACGGGCTCGAAGCTCGAGCGCAGACCCCCGCCGTGGTCGAGCGTGAGCACCGGGCGGTCCACCACGAACCCCACGAAGGCCACCGTTCCCGCGGCCGGGGCGCGCACGGCGGCGCCCGGGCCCGCGTCCAGGTCCACGCCCCGGTGGCCCCGCGCCCACCGCTGGGCGGGCGGGACCCACTCGCCCACCACGGCCGGCCGCGGCGACAGGGGCCACGCCCACCCCTGGGCCGCCGAACCGGGGGAGGGGAGCAGCACCCCCAGCACGAGCACGATTGCGAGTCCCACCACGCCGGCCGACCCGGTCCGGGCACGGGGCCGGTGCAGGAGACGGAGGAGCGGGGAGGGTCCGGTGGGCATGTCCCGACTGTCCGCCACCGGAGCCGGGCGGAGGGCCGCCCGGCAGCGTGCTGTGGACGGTCCCGGGGCCCCTCCGGCAGCCCCCGGCCGGGTGCAGGGCGGACGAGGCCCTTGTAGTACACTCGATCCCGCAGTGTGCTCTGAGGCGCCCCTCGTGGCGCGCCCTCGCGCCCACCCGGACCCGGCCCCGACGCCGGAGCCGACGGCGCGGTGGCGAGCAGCTGACTTCGCGCGCAGCGCCGCCGGGACCTCCCGTCCCGGTCCGGCCGCCCCGGTCCGCGTTCCCCGTCCCGGCGGGGTGCGGCACGGCGGCCGGGAGACGGACCCGCAGGGTCCGCCCACCGCTGCACCAGGGGCTCGTCCGCCGGACGCAGCCGAGAACCGAACCCGCGGGCCGGGCGTCGTCGCACGCCCTCCCGCACGAGAGACCAGGAGACGACATGTCCGTCGTTACCATGCGCCAGCTCCTCGACAGCGGCGTGCACTTCGGCCACCAGACCCGCCGGTGGAACCCGAAGATGAAGCGCTTCATCTTCACCGAGCGCAACGGCATCTACATCATCGACCTCCAGCAGTCGCTGTCCTTCATCGACCGCGCCTACGAGGCCGTCAAGACCACCGTGGCCCACGGCGGCACCATCCTCTTCGTCGGCACCAAGAAGCAGGCCCAGGAGGCCATCGCCGAGCAGGCCACCCGCGTGGGCATGCCCTACGTGAACCACCGCTGGCTCGGCGGCATGCTCACGAACTTCGCCACGGTCTCCAAGCGCATCGAGCGCATGAAGGAGCTCGAGGAGATCGACTTCGACGACGTCGCCGGCTCGCAGTACACGAAGAAGGAGCTCCTCCTCCTGCGCCGTGAGAAGGAGAAGCTGGAGCGCACCCTCGGCGGCATCCGCAACCTGACCAAGGCCCCCTCCCTGATCTGGATCGTGGACACCAAGAAGGAGCACCTCGCGGTGGACGAGGCCCAGAAGCTGGGCATCCCGGTCGTCGCGATCCTCGACACCAACTGCGACCCCGACGAGGTCGCCTTCCCGATCCCGGGCAACGACGACGCCATCCGCTCCGTCAACCTCCTGACCCGCGTGATCGCCGACGCCGTGGCCGAGGGGCTCATGGAGCGCCACAACAAGAAGTCCGGCGGCGCCGACCAGGCCGCCGAGCCGATGGCCGAGTGGGAGCGCGAGCTGCTCGAGCAGCACGCCGCCGAGCAGACCGCCGCGACCGAGGCCCCGGCCGAGACCGCTGCCCCGGCCGAGGCCGAGACCGCCGCCGCGACCGAGGCCCCGGCCGAGACCGAGGCTCCCGCCGAGGCCCCGGCCGAGACCGAGACCGCCGCCGAGTAGTCTCCGTCCACCGTCCGTTTCCCCCGGCGGGGCACCGTCCCCGCCCGAGGCCGGCCGGGGCGGGCCCGTGCCCGCCCCGGCCGGCACCACCGACCGAGTGAGGAGTTTCCATGGCGAACTACACCGCCACCGAGATCAAGGCCCTGCGTGAGCGCACCGGCGCCGGCATGCTGGACGTCAAGAAGGCGCTCGACGAGGCCGACGGCGACCTCCAGAAGGCGCAGGAGATCATCCGCGTCAAGGGCCTCAAGGGCGTCACCAAGCGCGAGGGCCGGGCCACGGCCGAGGGCCTCGTCGCCGCGCGCGTCGAGGGCACCGTCGGGTACATGGTCGAGGTCAACTCCGAGACCGACTTCGTGGCGAAGTCCGCCCCGTTCGTCGAGTTCGGCAACAAGGTGCTCGACGCCGCCGTGGCCGCCGACGCCACCACGCTCGAGTCCCTCATGGACGCCCAGGTCGACGGCAAGGCCGTCTCCGAGCTCGTCACCGAGACCGGTGCCCTGCTCGGCGAGAAGGTCGTCGTCCGGCGCATCGCCCGCGTCGAGGGCGACAACGTGGCCGTCTACCTGCACAAGACCTCCAAGGACCTCCCGGCGCAGGTCGGCGTGCTGCTGGCCGTGGCCGGTGCCGACGCCGGGCAGGTCGCCCACGACGTCGCCGTGCACATCGCCGCGATGTCCCCGACGTTCCTCTCCCAGGAGGACGTGCCCGCCGAGACCGTCGAGTCGGAGAAGCGCGTCGCCGAGGAGACGGCCCGCGCCGAGGGCAAGCCGGAGAAGATCCTGCCGAACATCATCAACGGCCGCCTCAAGGGCTACTTCAAGGACGTCGTCCTGCTGGACCAGGACTTCGCCAAGGACTCCAAGAAGACCGTCGGCAAGGTGCTCGAGGAGGCCGGTGCGACCGCCACGGCCTTCGCCCGCTTCCGCGTCGGCGCCTGACCGGTCCTCTCCCGGGCGCCCGGCGCCCGCCCGCGACGGAGGCGTTCCTGCACGGCAGGGACGCCTCCGTCGTCGTTCCCGGTCCCGCTTGCGACGACGCCCTCGAGGCCCCGGGGGCCGGCGCCCGGGGGCGGACGCGTTCTGTATGCTGAGGGAGGCCCGCCCCCCGCGCCAGCTGCACCCTCGCGGGGCCGAGCCGGTCCACGCAGCTCCGTCGTCGCCGGGAGGAACCATGCCCACCACTTCTGCCTCCGAGATCAAGGACGAGGCCCTGCGCCTGAGCAGGGACCCCCGGGTCGCCCCCGCCCGCCGCCGGGTGCTGCTGAAGCTCTCGGGCGAGGTCTTCGGCGGCGGCTCCATCGGGGTGGACACGCGCGTGGTCCGCGACATCGCCGAGCAGATCGCGGCCACCGTGGGCCAGGTCGAGACCGCCATCGTGGTGGGCGGCGGCAACTTCTTCCGCGGCGCGGAGCTCTCCCAGGCCGGCATGGACCGCTCCCGTGCGGACTACATGGGGATGCTGGGCACCGTCATGAACTGCCTGGCCCTGCAGGACTTCCTCGAGCAGTGCGGGGTCGACACCCGGGTGCAGTCCGCGATCAAGATGGAGCAGGTGGCCGAGGTCTACATCCCGCGCCGGGCCATCCGGCACATGGAGAAGGACCGGGTCGTGATCTTCGGCGCCGGCGCCGGGCTGCCCTACTTCTCCACCGACACCGTCGCGGCCCAGCGGGCCCTGGAGGTCCACGCGGACGAGGTCCTCATGGCGAAGAACGGGGTGGACGGCGTCTACACGGCGGACCCCCGCACGAACCCGGACGCCCAGCGGCTGTCCACCCTCACCTACGGCGAGGCCCTCGCCCGCGACATCCGCGTCATGGACCAGACGGCCTTCAGCCTGTGCCGCGACAACGACGTGACGATGCGCGTGTTCGGCATGGAGGGCGAGGGCAACGTCACCCGCGCCATCCTCGGGGAGCAGATCGGCACCCTCGTCACCGCGTGAGCCGGCGCCGGGCGGCCCCCGGTTAGACTGGGGCGAGCACGGCCGGGCGGCGTGGTTCCCGCGCGGCGACCGGCCGAACCGACCCCGCGCGGAGGACTCCGTGCGACACGACGAAGGAGCCCCTACGTGATCTCAGAGACCATGTCCGAAGCGAAGACCAAGATGGGCAAAGCCGTGGAGGGCGCCAAGGAGGACTTCGCCGCGATTCGCACCGGCCGGGCCAACCCCTCCCTCTTCTCGAGCCTGCTGGTCGAGTACTACGGCACTCCCACCCCGCTCCAGCAGCTCGCCTCCTTCCAGAACCCCGAGGCCCGCACGCTGCTCATCACGCCGTACGACCGCTCCGCCCTCAACGACATCGAGAAGGCGCTGCGCAACTCGGACATCGGGGCGAACCCCGCCAATGACGGCAACGTCATCCGCGTGGTCATGCCGGAGCTGACGCAGGAGCGGCGCAAGGAGTACGTCAAGGTCGTCGGGCACAAGGCCGAGGAGGCGCGCGTCTCCGTGCGCAACATCCGCCGGCACGCCAAGGACCAGATCGAGAAGGCCGTCAAGGACGGCGACATCGGCGAGGACGAGGGCAAGCGCGCCGAGAAGGACCTCGACGCCGCGACCAAGAAGCACATCGACCAGATCGATGAGATGCTCAAGAACAAGGAAGCGGAGCTGCTGCAGGTCTGATGCCGGACCAGCCGCGACCGCACCAGGAGACGAAGGCTTCCCCGGGAACCGCCGGGGGGGCCTTCTCCCCGCGTGCCCGGCCGGCGCCCGTCCGGGCCGGCGCCGCGACGACCCCCGGCACGCCGGGGCGCCGGCACACCGCCCCCTCCCGCGCCGGCCGGAACCTGCCGGCCGCCGTGGGCGTCGCCGTGGTGCTCATCGGGACCCTGCTCGTCGGGCTGTTCGTCCAGCCCCTCGTCCTGGCGCTCTTCGCCGGGACGGCGGCGGGGATCGGCGTCTGGGAGGTCGGCCGGTCCCTGCGCTACCGCGGCATCGTCATCCCGCGCGTCCCGGCGGTGACCGCGGGCGTGCTGATGCCGGTCGCCGCGTTCGCCGGTGGCGGCGAGGCGCTGATGATGGCCGTGATCGTGGGGCTGACGCTCGTGATCGTCTGGCGGGCCCTGGGGGGCCGGGACGGCATGATCCTGTCCATCATGGGCTCCGTGTTCGCCCTGGTCTGGGTGGGCTTCCTGCTGAGCATCGCCCTGCTGCTCTACCACACCGAGGCGGGCCCCCTGAAGGTGCTCACGGTCATCCTGCTGGCCGTCGGCTCGGACACGTGCGGCTACGCCGTGGGCGTGGTCTGGGGCCGCCACCCCATGGCGCCGCGGATCAGCCCCAAGAAGTCCTGGGAGGGCTTCGCCGGGTCGCTGGGCGGCTCGGTGCTGATCGGCGTCCTGTGCGCCGTGCTGCTGCTCGACCACGCCTGGTGGGAGGGCGCCGTGCTCGCCGCGGTGCTCGTGCTCGCAGCCACCCTCGGCGACTTCTCCGAGTCCATGGTCAAGCGCGAGCTGGGGATCAAGGACATGGGCACCCTCCTGCCCGGCCACGGGGGCGTGATGGACCGGATCGACTCCATCCTCTTCGCCGTCCCCGCCGGGTACCTGCTCTTCGAGCTCTTCGCCGCGAGCGCCTGAGCCCGGCGTCCAGGACCCGCAGCCCATGCCTCCCGACCGCCCCGGAGCCCGGCCGGCCACCGCCCGCATCCCGCGGTGCACCGAGGCCGAGCGCGGCTACGACGTCGTCCAGGTGGACGAGCTCCTGGCCGGCGTGCACGCGGCCCTGCAGGACGCGCCGCCCGGTCCCGGACCGGCGCACCGGTCCGGGGCCGTGCTGAGCACTCAGGTGCGCGCCGCCGTCTTCGCCGACGCGCGGGGCGGTTACCGGCCGGAGGCCGTCGACGGGCTGCTGGACGCGGCCGAGGACGCGCTGGCCGCGGCCGAGCGCGAGCAGTGCCTGCGCGACCGGGGCCCCGAGGCCTGGCAGGAGCACGTCGACGCCCTGACCCGGCTGCTCCGGAACCGTCTCGACCGGCCGCGCACGCAGCGCTTCCGGCGCCCCTCCCGGCCGCGGGCCCAGGGCTACTCCGCGGCCCACGTGGACGTCCTCTGCGAGCGCCTGGGCGCCCGGCTGGAGGGCGCCGCGGACCTCGCGCCGGCCGAGCTGCGCCGGGCCGTGTTCCCGCCCGCGCAGGGGGAGCGCAGCTACGAGGAGCAGCAGGTGGACGCCTTCCTGGACCGCGCCGTCCAGCTGCTCCTGGCCTCTCGCTGAAACAGGCTCTCCGAAGCCTCTGTGTATACATGCTGGACCGGTCCTCGTCCAGAAACGCCGTTCCGTGTTCATCCCGACCCCTGAAAAGCAACTTTTGGGTGTCACGCCTTGCTCCTGTGCATACAACGGCCTAGTGTGGGCCACATCACATGAGGAGGTAGCCCATGTCCACCCAGCCACCCATCGACGCCGACGACCTCGTCGCCGACATCGATTTCCCCGCGGCCCAGCGGTCGCCAGAGTTCCAGGAGCTGCGGAAGACCCATCGCGGCTTCGTCTTCCCGCTCGCCGTCGCCTTCCTGGTCTGGTACCTGCTGTACGTGGTGCTCGCCATGTACGCGCCGCAGCTGTTCGCCATCCAGGTCATCGGCAACGTCAACCTCGGCGTCGTCCTGGGACTGCTCCAGTTCGTCACGACCTTTGCCATCACAGGGGCCTACGTGTCCTTCGCCAACCGCAAGCTGGACCCGAAGGCCACGGCCATCCGGGAGCGTCTCGAGCCCAGCCTCGGCACCACCGGCGGCGTCCACGGACAGGAGAACTGACCGATGCACCAGCTGCACACCGCGCTCGCGCCCATGACGGCCGCCACCACGGAGACGGTCGGCACGCCCTGGATCAACATCTCCATCTTCGGCGCGTTCGTCGTCGTCACGATGGTCATCGTCCTCCGCGCCTCGAAGTCCACGTCCACGGCGGCCGACTACTACGCCGGCGGCCGTGGCTTCAGCGGCACCCAGAACGGCCTGGCCATCGCGGGCGACTACCTCTCGGCGGCGTCCTTCCTGGGCATCGTGGGCGCGATCGCCCTCCAGGGCTACGACGGGTTCCTCTACTCCATCGGCTTCCTCGTGGCCTGGCTCGTGGCGCTCCTGCTGATCGCCGAGCTGCTGCGCAACACCGGCAAGTTCACGATGGCGGACGTCCTGTCCTTCCGCCTGCGCCAGCGCCCCGTGCGCGTCGCGGCGTCCATCTCCACCCTCGCCGTGTCCGCGTTCTACCTGCTGGCCCAGATGGCCGGGGCGGGCGCCTTGGTGTCGCTGCTGCTGGGCATCAGCTCGCGGGTCGGGCAGTCGCTGGTCATCGTGGTCGTGGGCGTGCTCATGATCGTCTACGTCCTCGTGGGCGGGATGAAGGGCACCACCTACGTGCAGATCATCAAGGCGGTGCTCCTGGTCTCCGGCGTGGCGGTCATGACCGTCTGGATCCTGGCGCTCTACGGCTTCAACTTCTCCTCCCTGCTCGGTGACGCGGTCGCCGTCTCCGGCAACCCGGCCATCCTCGAGCCGGGCCTGAAGTACGGCGTGAGCGAGACCAGCAAGCTGGACTTCATCTCCCTGGGCCTGGCCCTCGTCTTCGGCGCGGCGGGCCTGCCCCACGTGCTCATGCGCTTCTACACGGTGCCCACGGCCAAGGAGGCGCGCACCTCCGTGGTCTGGGCCATCTCGCTGATCGGCCTGTTCTACCTCTTCACCCTCATCCTGGGCTTCGGCGCGGCGGCCCTCATCGGCGCCGAGCGGATCCAGGCGGCACCCGGCGGCGTGAACTCCGCGGCCCCGCTGCTGGCGTTCGAGCTCGGCGGGTCCCTGCTGATGGGCATCATCGCGGCGGTGGCCTTCGCCACGATCCTCGCGGTCGTCGCCGGCCTGGCCATCACGGCCTCGGCCTCGTTCGCCCACGACATCTACACCAGCGTGATCAAGAAGGGGAACTCCGATCCCCGCAAGGAGCTGAAGGTGGCGAAGACCACGGTGGTGGTCATCGGTCTCGTCTCCATCGCGGGCGGCATCGGCGCCCAGGGCCAGAACGTCGCGTTCCTCGTGGCGCTCGCCTTCGCGGTCGCGGCCTCGGCGAACCTGCCGACCATCCTGTACTCCCTGTACTGGCGGCGCTTCACCACCCGGGGGGCGGTCTGGTCCATGTACGGCGGCCTGATCATCTCGGTGGGCCTCATCGTCTTCTCCCCGGTCATGTCCGGCACCGAGACGTCGATGATCCCGACGGCCGACTTCGCGTGGTTCCCGCTGCAGAACCCGGGCATCGTCTCGATCCCGGCCTCCTTCCTGCTCGGCTTCATCGGTTCCATGACGGAGCGCCGTCTCGAGGACCCGATCAAGCAGTCCGAGATGGAGGTGCGCTCCCTCACAGGCATCGGCGCCGAGAAGCCCGTCGCCCACTGACGGATTCCCCGCTCCCACCTGGGAGGATCCACCGGCCCGCCCGAAGCCCCGGCTTCCGGCGGGCCGGTCCGCGTCCGGGAGGAACGCGTCGATTGGCTAACGGGAACAGACAGGCGGCTGACCGTCGGCTAGGGTGAGGCGCAGAAGCAACCTCAGGGTATTCCAGGGATACTCGCCGGTTGCGTACAATAAAAGTCCCTCCCGGGACGGATAAGGAGCCATCATGGGAATCATCAGCTGGATCATCCTCGGCCTCATCGCCGGCGCCCTCGCCAAGCTCATCATGCCGGGCAGCCAGGGTGGCGGCATCATCGTCACGATCGTCCTCGGCATCGTGGGGGCCCTCCTCGGAGGCTTCCTCGGCTCGCTGATCGGCATCGGGGACCTGGAGTCCGCGTTCGACATCGGCACCATCATCACCGCCGTCGTGGGAGCCCTCATCGTGCTCTTCATCTGGGGCGCGGTCTCCGGCCGCAAGGGTCGCGCCACGCGCTGACCCCACCCCCGTCGGTCGCCGAGGCCCCGTCCACCGCTCCCGGTGGACGGGGCCTCGGCCCGTTCCGGGCCGTCCGCAGGCACCCCCTGCGGGCACCGCACCGAGGAGTGGCGCTGGGGGATACTGGGGCCATGACGCCCCCCGCCACCTCGCCCCGCACCCGCCCGACACCCGAGCTGCGCGCCCTGGCCGCCGCCGGCCCCCGCCGGATCAGCGTCCTCGGCTCGACGGGCTCGATCGGCACCCAGGCGCTCGACGTCGTGCGGGCCGCCCGCGAGCTCGAGGGCGCGGACCCGTTCACCGTGATCGCCCTCGCCGCCGGACCACGGCACCTCGAGCTCCTCGCCGAGCAGGCCCTCGAGACCCGCGCCGTGCTCGTGGCGACCAGCGGCACCGCCCAGGACGCCGCCCGGCTGGCCGGCCTCATCGCGGACGGGGCCGCGTCCGCCGGGGCCGGGGGATACCGCCCGGACGTCGTGCACGGGCCCGACGCCGCGTCCGCGGCCGCCGCCCACCCCGACGCCGACCTCGTGCTCAACGGGATCACCGGCTCCATCGGGCTCGCCCCCACGCTGGCGGCGCTGCGGGCCGGGCACCGGCTCGCCCTGGCGAACAAGGAGTCCCTGATCGCCGGCGGCGCCCTGGTCAAGGCCGCCGCCGCGGCCACCGGGGACCCGGACGCCCTGATCCCCGTGGACTCCGAGCACTCCGCGCTGGCGCAGGCGCTGCGCGGCGGCACCGCCGCGGAGGTGGACCGGCTCGTGCTGACGGCCTCCGGCGGGCCCTTCCGCGGCCGGTCCCGGGCGGAGCTCGAGACGGTCACGCCCCGGGACGCGCTGCGCCACCCGACGTGGGACATGGGCCTGATGG
The DNA here is from genome assembly GCF_040980965.1 of Kocuria sp. CPCC 205231. Lineage (NCBI taxonomy): Bacteria > Bacillati > Actinomycetota > Actinomycetes > Micrococcales > Micrococcaceae > Kocuria > Kocuria sp. CPCC 205231. Next base: position 233,547 of record NZ_JAVKPP010000004.1, read on the forward strand.
TGACGACCAACTCGGCGACCATGGTGAACAAGGCCCTCGAGGTGCTCGAGGCCCACCTGCTCTTCGACGTCCCCCTCGAGCGCATCGACGTGGTGGTCCACCCCCAGTCGGTCGTGCACTCCATGGTCCAGTTCGTGGACGGCTCCACCCTCGCCCAGGCCTCGCCCCCGGACATGCGCCTTCCCATCGCCCTCGGCCTGGCCTGGCCGCACCGGGTGCCCGGGGCCGCCCTGCCGTGCGACTGGACGCGCGCCACGGAGTGGACCTTCGAGCCCCTCGACCCGGTGGCGTTCCCCGCCGTCGAGCTCCTCAAGGCGGCGGGGGAGCGGGGCGGGACCTTCCCCGCCGTGTTCAACGCGGCCAACGAGGAGGCGGTGCACGCCTTCCACGACGGCCGGATCCGGTTCCCCGCCATCGTGGACACCGTCGAGGCGGTGCTGGGCGAGCACGACGACGACGGCCCGCTGGAGCTCGAGGCCGTGCTGGCGGCCGAGCGCTGGGCCCGCCGGCGGGCCCGCGAGGTCCTCGCCCGCTGACCGGGCCGGGCCCGGCCCCGCCGCACGTGCTAGTCTGTCAGGCGGATGACGAGTCCCAGCGTGCAGCCCTGGCTTGCTGGGCGGCAACCCTCTCCCGTAGTGGGGTGCCCCAGGTGAACCATCCGGCACCGGCCGACGACGGCCGGCGGCAAGTACGGTCCGACCGCGCACGCGCCCTCCGGCGCGCCCTCGACCGTGGCCGCCGGACCCGTTGGCCCCGGTGGAGACCTCCGACACCCCGGACCCACGGAAAGGCACCACATGCGATCGCAGCGCCTCCCCTTCCTCGCCCTGGCCACGACCCTCGCCCTCACCGCCTGCGGCGGCTCCGCCGGGGAGTCCTCCGGCGAGGGCGTGCTCGCCGACGACAAGGTCACCATCGGCGTGGTGGGCACCGACCCGACCCACGACGCCCTCCAGCGGGTGGCCGAGGAGCAGGGCATCACCGTCGAGTACGTCGACTTCTCCGACTACAACCAGCCGAACCCCGCCACCGAGTCCGGTGACGTGGAGATGACCTGGTTCCAGCACGTCCCGTTCCTCGCCGACTACAACAACGCGGCCGGCGGCTCCATCACCCCGATCGGCTCGACCTCGATCTACCCGCTGGGCCTGTACTCCAACCAGTACGACTCCGTGGAGCAGTTCCAGGAGGGCGACGAGATCGCGGTGCCCAACGACGCCGTGAACCTCTCCCGGGCCCTGCTCGTGCTCGAGGCCGCAGGTCTCGTGGAGCTGACCAGCGACACCCTCATCCCCACCGAGCTCGACGTCGACACCGAGGCCTCCACGGTGCGCGTCACCCCGGTCTCCGCGGAGCAGACGGTGCTCTCGCTCGACTCGGTGGCCGGCTCGGTCATCAACAACGACTTCCTCTCGCGGGCCGACATCGACCCGCAGTCCGCGCTCGCCCAGGACGACCCCGAGTCCGAGGGCTCCCGCGCCTACGTCAACCTCTTCACCACCACGGAGGAGCTCGCCGACGACGAGACCCTCCGGCAGGTCGCGGACCTCTACCACGAGCAGGCCGTGCTCGACGCCGAGATGGAGGAGACCAAGGACACCGCCGTGCCGCTGCAGCTGGAGCCGGAGGAGCTCCAGGAGCTGACCGCGCGCTACCAGCAGGAGCTGAAGGACCAGGAGCAGTGAGCGCGGCGGTCCCCGCCGGGCCGCCCGCACCCGGGCGCCCGGACGAGGTGCTCGTCTCCTTCCGCAACGTCTCCAAGACCTTCCGCACCGGCTCGGGGCGGGCGGCGCGCGAGGTGCTCGCGGTCGACGACGTCACCCTCGACGTCCGCCGCGGCGAGATCTTCGGCGTGATCGGCTACTCCGGGGCGGGCAAGTCCACCCTCGTGCGCCTGATCAACGGGCTCGAGCCCGTGTCCTCGGGCTCCCTGACCGTGGAGGGCTTCGAGGTGGCCGGCCGGCGCGAGACCGAGCTGGCGCCCGTGCGGCAGGAGATCGGGATGATCTTCCAGCAGTTCAACCTCTTCACCTCCCGCACCGTCGCCGGCAATGTCGAGTACCCGCTCAAGCGGGCCGGCTGGCCGAAGGAGAAGCGCCGGGCGCGGGTGGCCGAGCTGCTCGAGTTCGTGGGCCTCGCCGCCCGCGCCGGCAACTACCCGGAGCAGCTCTCCGGGGGGCAGAAGCAGCGCGTGGGCATCGCCCGCGCGCTGGCGACCAGCCCGAAGCTGCTCCTGGCCGACGAGTCGACGAGCGCCCTCGACCCGGAGACCACGCAGGAGGTGCTGCAGGTGCTGCAGCGGGTCAACCGGGAGCTCGGGATCACGATCGTGATCATCACCCACGAGATGGACGTGGTCCGCGCGATCGCCGACCGCGTGGCCGTGATGCAGGACGGGAAGGTCGTGGAGCACGGCTCCACCGTGGACATCTTCGCCCGGCCCCGCACCGAGACCGCCCGCCGCTTCGTCTCCTCCGTCCTGCACTCGGTGCCCGACGCCCGTGAGGTCGAGCGGCTGCGCCGCGCCCACCGGGGGCGCCTGGTGATCGTGGACGTCGGCGACGGCGTGGACATCGGCGGGGTGCTCTCGGACGGCGCCGCCCGCGGGGTCCGCTTCACCATCGCCTACGGCGGGATCAGCGTGCTCCAGGAGCAGTCGTTCGGGTCCCTGACCTTCGAGCTGACCGGTGCGGACGCGGCCGTGCAGGCCGTGGTCGACGAGATGTCCCGCATCACGACCCTGAGAGAGGTGGCCGCGTGAACGACTGGTCCGTCCTGGGACCTGAGCTGCTGTCCGCGCTCGGGGAGACCCTCTACATGGTGGCGGTCACGCTGCTGCTCGCCGGCCTGCTCGGTCTGCTCGTGGGCGTCGGCCTCTACGTCACCCGCCGGGGCAACATCCTGGAGAACCGGGCGGTGCACGAGGGCCTCAACCTCGTGGTGAACTTCGTCCGGCCGATCCCGTTCATCATCCTGCTGGCCGCGCTGGGACCGGTGACCCAGGGGGTCGTCGGGACCCGGCTGGGGCCCAACGCCGCGATCTTCGCGATGACCATCGGGGCCATGTTCGCGGTGGCGCGCATCGTCGAGCAGAACCTCATGAGCGTGGACCCCGGGGTCGTGGAGGCGGCCCGCTCCATGGGCGTCTCCCGCGGCCGGATCATCACCACGGTGATCCTGCCCGAGGCGCTGGGCCCCCTGGTGCTCGGCTACACGTTCCTGGTCATCGGCATCACGGACATGTCGGCGATGGCCGGGGCCATCGGCGCCGGCGGCCTGGGCGACTTCGCCCTGCGCCTGGGCTACCAGCGGTTCAACGACGAGGTCACGTGGGCGGCGGTCGCCGTCATCGTGGTCCTGGTCCAGCTCGTGCAGGTGGTGGGCAACCGGCTGGCCCGCCGGATCCTGCGCCGCTGAGGCGCCCCGCCCCGCAGCCCACCGACGGCCGGTGCGCCTCCCTCCCGGGAGGGCACCGGCCGTCGTCGTGCCCTGGTGCGCCCGGTGCCCGACGTCCAGGATCGTGGTGCAGACTGGTCCTCGCCGTGCCGAGCGCACGGCCCCGACGTCCCCGGCGCCCGCCGGGGTCCCTCGACGATCCCGGGAGGTCCGACGGATGGGTGTCGTGCTGTTCCTCGTGGGCGTGCTGCTGGCCGCCGCCGCCATCGCGGTCTCCATCGCCCTCCACGAGATCGGCCACCTCGTGCCGGCCAAGCTCTTCGGCGTGCGCGTCACGCAGTACATGGTCGGCTTCGGGCGCACCGTGCTCTCCCGCCGGCGCGGCGAGACGGAGTACGGGCTCAAGGCGGTCCCGCTGGGCGGCTACATCTCCATGGTGGGGATGTACCCGCCGGCGCGCGCGGGCTCGACGGCCCGCGCCTCGAGCACCGGCGTGTTCCAGCAGATGGCGGCCGAGGCCCGCGGCGGCGCCGCGGACCAGCTCCTCCCCGGGGACGAGGACCGCGTGTTCTACCGGCTGCCCGTGTGGAAGCGGATCGTGATCATGCTCGGCGGCCCCGTGATGAACCTCCTGCTCGGGACCCTGTGCCTGGCCGTCCTGCTCTCCGGCTTCGGGACGGCGACGCCCACCACGACGGTCGCGTGGGTGTCCGAGTGCGTGGTGGCCGCGGAGCGCCAGGCCGCCGGGCAGACCGAGTGCCGGCCGGAGGACCCCCAGGCCCCCGCGAACGCCGCCGGGCTGCGCCCCGGGGACGTCGTCACGGCCGTCGACGGCGCCCCGGTCGGCTCCTGGGACGAGCTCACCGCCCGGATCCGGGACCGGGCCGGCGAACGGATCCCGGTGGTGGTCGAGCGGGACGGCCGGACCGTGTCCGCGGCGCTGACCCCCATCCTCTCCTCGCGGCCCGTGCTGGACGACTCCGGCGCCGCCGTGACCGGCGAGGACGGCGCCCCCCGCTACGAGGAGGTCGGGTTCATCGGCATCAGCCCCACCAGCGAGCCCGTCCGGCAGCCGCTGACCGCGGTGCCCGGGGCGGTGCTGGACGGGCTGCAGCAGATCGCCGGGGTGGTCCTGCACCTGCCGCAGCGGATCTACGAGGTGGGGGAGGCGGCGTTCTCCGACGCGCCCCGGGACCCGGACGGGCCGATCTCCGTGGTGGGGGTCGGCCGGATCTCGGGGGAGATCGCCGCGCACGAGGAGATCGCGCTGCGGGACAAGGCCGCCTCTCTCGTGGGCCTGGTCGGCTCCGTCAACCTGGCCCTGTTCGTCTTCAACCTGCTGCCGCTGCTGCCGCTCGACGGCGGGCACGTCGCCGGGGCGCTGTGGGAGGCGCTGCGCCGGGGGAGCGCCCGGCTGCTCGGCCGCCGCGACCCCGGCCCGTTCGACCCCGCCCGGCTGCTGCCGGTGACCTACGCGGTGGCCGTGCTGATGATCGGGATGTCCGTGCTGCTGATCTACGCGGACATCGTCAAACCGGTCCGGCTGTTCTGAGCCCGGGCCGGCCGGCGCGCCCCCGGGGCCGGCGGGCGTTCGGCGTGGGAGGAATCGCACCCCCGGCACCGGGGGCCGCCCCGGAGCATGGGGCACAATGGGAACCGGTGACGGGCCCGGCCAGCGGGTCCCGGCGCCACCGCTCCAGCTCCTGCCCTCGATTCCTCGGAGGAACTCCTTGACCCCGGTCAGCCTCGGCATGCCCGCCGCGCCCCAGCCCGTCCTCTCCCCGCGCCGGAAGACCCGGCAGATCCGGGTCGGGTCCGTGGGCGTCGGCTCCGACTCGCCGGTGAGCGTGCAGTCCATGACGACCACCCCCACCACGGACATCAACGCCACCCTGCAGCAGATCGCCGAGCTCAACGCCACCGGGTGCGACATCGTCCGGGTGGCGTGCCCGTCCCAGGACGACGCCGACGCCCTGCCGATCATCGCCATGAAGTCCCCGATCCCGGTGATCGCCGACATCCACTTCCAGCCGAAGTACGTCTACGCGGCCATCGAGGCCGGGTGCGCGGCCGTGCGCGTCAACCCGGGCAACATCCGCAAGTTCGACGACCAGGTCGGCCAGATCGCCCGCGAGGCCAAGGCCGCCGGGGTGTCCATCCGGATCGGCGTGAACGCCGGCTCCCTCGACCAGCGGATCATGGACAGGTACGGCAAGGCCACGCCCGAGGCGCTCGTCGAGTCCGCCGTGTGGGAGGCGTCCCTGTTCGAGGAGCACGACTTCCACGACTTCAAGATCTCCGTCAAGCACAACGACCCCGTCACCATGGTCCGGGCCTACCAGCTGCTCGCCGAGCGCGGCGACTGGCCCCTGCACCTCGGCGTGACCGAGGCGGGCCCCGCCTTCCAGGGCACCATCAAGTCCGCCACGGCCTTCGGCGCCCTGCTGTCCCAGGGCATCGGGGACACCATCCGGGTCTCCCTCTCGGCGCCGCCGGTCGAGGAGGTCAAGGTCGGCAACCAGATCCTGCAGTCCCTGGGCCTGCGCCCGCGCAAGCTCGAGATCGTCTCCTGCCCCTCCTGCGGCCGCGCGCAGGTCGACGTCTACACGCTCGCGGACGAGGTGACGGCGGGCCTCGAGGGGCTCACCGTCCCGCTGCGGGTGGCCGTGATGGGCTGCGTCGTCAACGGCCCCGGCGAGGCCCGCGAGGCCGACCTCGGCGTGGCCTCCGGCAACGGCAAGGGCCAGATCTTCGTCAAGGGCGAGGTCGTGAAGACCGTCCCCGAGGACCTCATCGTGGAGACGCTGATCGAGGAGGCCAACCGCATCGCCGCCGAGATGGAGACGGACGAGAACGGGGAGACCACGGCGGGCAGCCCCGTCGTGAGCGTCAGCTGACGGGCCGGTGACGGGCGGGTGAGGACGCAGCGGAGGACGGCGCCGCGGCTGGTGCCGGCGGGGGAGGTCGATCCGGCCCAGCTGGACCGGCTGCTCGAGGCGGACCCCGTCGCCCACGCCTTCGTGGCCGCCCACGTCGAGTCGTACCGCGGGAGCAAAGGCTCGCGGATCCCGCCCGTGGTCGGCACCGCCGGGCCGGACGGTGAGCTGACCGGCGCGTGCTGGGTGGGCACGAACGTGGTGCCCGTGTCCCTGGACGGCCCGGGCCTGGACCTCGTCGGAGGGCACCTGCGGCGGGGCGGGTCCCGGCACGCCTCGCTGTTCGGGCCCGCCGAGCTGGTCCTCGGGCTGTGGTCCCGGGTGGAGCGCTCGTGGCCCCGGCCCTTCGACCTGCGCCCCGTCCAGCCCCTGCTGGCCATCGACCGGGACCCCGCGCCCGCCCCGCACCCCGGCGTGCGCGTGGCACGCCCCGAGGACCTGCCCGCCGTGCTCCCGGCGAGCGCCGCCATGTTCGAGGAGGAGGTCGGGTACTCCCCGTACACGGGCGGCGACCGCGGGTACCGGGACCGGGTCTCCGCGCTCGTCGGGGCGGGGCGCTGCCTCGTGCTGACCGACGAGGGGGGCCGCGTGGTGTTCAAGGCCGACCTCGGCTCGGTGGCCCGCGGCGTGGCGCAGGTGCAGGGCGTGTGGGTGGACCCGGCGCACCGCGGCCGGGGGCTGGCAGCGCCCTGCATGGCGGCGGCCGTGCGCCTCGCCCGCCGGCGCACCCCGGTGGTCAGCCTCTACGTCAACGACTACAACGTCCGGGCCCTCGCCACCTACCGGCGGGTCGGCTTCGAGCGGGTCGGGACCTTCGCCACCGTCCTGCTCTGAGCGCCCGGGGCCGCCGATCCCGGTGCGGCCGGCCCGGGCGGGGGGTGTAGATTTGACCGGAATCAGCGGCGCCGTCGGCGCCGCCCACCCTCTCGACGCCCGGGCCCGGCCGCACCACGCCGCGCTCCCCGGGAGAAACGGAGCCCTCGTGGCGCTGCGACTCTCCTCCCTGTTCCTGCGAACCCTCCGCGAAGACCCGGTCGACGCCGAGGTGGACAGCCACAAGCTGCTCGTCCGCGCCGGCTACATCCGCCGGGCCGCCCCGGGCATCTACACCTGGCTGCCGATGGGCCTGCGGGTGCTCGGGAAGGTCGAGCAGGTGGTGCGCGAGGAGATGGATGCGATCGGCGCCCAGGAGGTGCACTTCCCGGCGCTGCTGCCGCGCGAGCCCTACGAGGTCACGAACCGCTGGACGGAGTACGGGGAGAACCTCTTCCGCCTGAAGGACCGCAAGGACGCCGACTACCTGCTCGCGCCCACGCACGAGGAGATGTTCACGCTGCTCGTCAAGGACCTGTACTCCTCCTACAAGGACCTCCCCGTCACCCTCTACCAGATCCAGGCGAAGTACCGGGACGAGGCCCGCCCCCGCGCCGGTCTCCTGCGCGGGCGCGAGTTCGTCATGAAGGACTCCTACTCCTTCGACGTCGACGACGCCGGTCTCGACGAGTCCTACGCCAGGCACCGCGAGGCCTACGTCCGGATCTTCGAGCGCCTCGGCCTGCCCGTGGTCGCCGTCTCGGCCCAGTCCGGGGCCATGGGCGGCTCCCGCTCCGAGGAGTTCCTGCACCCCACGGTCATCGGCGAGGACACGTTCGTGCGCTCGCCCGGCGGCTACGCGGCCAACGTCGAGGCGGTGACCACCGTGGTGCCCGCGGAGACCGATCCCGCCGGGTCCCCCGAGGCACGGGTGCTCGAGACCCCGGACAGCCCCACGATCGACACGCTCGTGCAGCGCTCGAACGAGCTGCACCCGCGCGCCGAGGGGCCCTGGACCGCCGGCGACACCCTCAAGAACGTGGTGCTCGCCGTCGTCCTGCCCGACGGCGCCAGGCGGCTCGTGGCGGTCGGCCTGCCCGGCGACCGCGCCGTGGACCTCAAGCGCATCGAGGCCGGCATCGGCGCCGCCCTGGACGTCTCCGGCGAGGTGCTGGTGGAGCAGGCCGGCGACGAGGACCTGCGCGCCTGCCCGCTGCTGGTCAAGGGCTACATCGGGCCGGGGCTGTCCCCGGACCAGGCCGTGCTCGGCGAGAAGTCCTCGACCGGCATCCCCTTCTTCGTGGACCCGCGCGTGGTCCGCGGCACCCGGTGGGTGACCGGGGCGAACGTGGCCGGCCAGCACGTCTACGACCTCACGGCCGGGCGCGACTTCGCCTGGGACGGCGTCCTGGAGTGCGCCGAGGTGCGGGCCGGCGATCCCGCGCCGGACGGCTCCGGTCCGCTCGAGGCGGCCCGCGGCATCGAGATGGGGCACATCTTCCAGCTGGGCCGCAAGTACGCGGAGGCGCTGGGGCTGAAGGTGCTCGACCGCAACGGCAAGCTCGTCACCGTGACCATGGGCTCCTACGGGATCGGGGTCACCCGGGCGGTGGCCGCCCTCGCCGAGGCCTACCACGACGACAAGGGGCTGCTCTGGCCGCGCCAGGTCGCCCCTGCGGACGTCCACGTGGTCGCCACCGGCAAGGGCCCCGAGGTGCTGGAGGAGGCCGAGAAGGTCGTGGCCGAGCTCGAGGCGGAGGGGCTCGAGGTCCTCTTCGACGACCGGCCCAAGGTCTCCCCAGGCGTGAAGTTCGGCGACGCCGAGCTGCTCGGCGTGCCCACCGTGCTGGTGGTCGGCCGCGGCCTCAAGGACGGCGTCCTCGAGCTCAAGGACCGCGCGAGCGGCAGCAGCGAGGACGTGCCCCGGGACGGCGTCGCCGCCGTGGTCGCCGCCGCCGTGCGCGGCTGATCCCGTGCAGGGGCTCGGCGCCTGGCTCGGGGCCTCGGGCCTGGAGCAGATGGACCCCGGCGTCGTCGCCCTGCTGGTGGCGGCCGGACTCGCCGCGGGCTTCGTCGACGCCGTGGTCGGCGGCGGCGGCCTGCTGCAGCTGCCCGTGGTGCTGATGGTCCCGGGGATCAGCCCCGTCCAGGCCCTGGCCACCAACAAGATGGGCTCCGTGTTCGGCACCGCGACGAGCGCGCTGACCTTCTACCGGCGCACGTCCCCCGACCTGCGCACCGCCCTGCCCATGGCCGGCGTCGCGCTTCTCGGCAGCTTCGGCGGGGCGGCGCTGGCCGCGTCCCTGCCCGAGGCGGTGTTCCGCCCGATCATCCTCGCCGCGCTGGTGGCCGTGCTCCTGTTCACCGTGGCCCGGCCCACCGTGGGGCAGCTCACCGAGCTGCGCCACAGCGGGGCGCGGCACTACGGCACCGCGATGGTGATCGGCACCGTCATCGGCTTCTATGACGGCGTGATGGGCCCGGGCACCGGCTCGTTCCTGGTCATCGCCATGATCACGCTGCTGGGCTACAGCTTCCTGGCCGCCAGCGCCAAGGCGAAGATCGTCAATCTCGCGACCAACGTGGGCGCGCTCGTGTTCTTCTTCGGCCACGGGTCGGTGCTGTGGGGCCTGGGTCTCGTCCTGGGGCTGTCCAACATGCTGGGCGGCTACCTCGGGGCGCGCACCGCGGTGGCCCGCGGCAGCCGCTTCATCCGGGTGGTGTTCCTCACCGTGGTCTCGCTGCTCATCCTCAAGCTGGGCGTCGACGTGCTGCGGGGAGCCTGAGCCGCCCCACCGGGCGGGAGGTCACCGCGGCGGGCCGTCCCGGACCACGCCGGGCAGGGCGTCGACCTCCCCCGTGAGCGCGGCGCGCAGCCCGGTCGCGCGCTCGAGCGCCACGAGCGCCCAGCACCGGTCGCCGGCGTCCCCGCGGGCCAGCACGTGCGCGGCGGCATCCTGCACGTCCCGCGCCGCCGTGTCCGCGACCCGGCCGGGGTGCTCCCGCACGTCCTCGGGCAGGACGTAGGCGCCCGCCGGCAGCCCCGGGTCCGCCGCGAGCACCCGCCGGGCGGACGGGGACCCCAGGAGCTCCTCGACGTCCGCCCGCGCCCGGGCCGCCAGCTCGGCGGGGACGGCACCGGCCGGGGCGGCAACGTCAGGGGCGGCGGCGTCCGGGGCCGTCCCGGTGCGGGCGGCCAGCGCCTCGAAGGCGTAGCCGGCGCGGTCCAGCGCCGACCACAGGACGGCCCCGGGAGCGGTCGTCCGGCCGGGGGCCGGATCCCCGGCGGCGTCGCACAGGTCGGCGCCGGCCGGAGCCGGGACCTGCGGCGCCGGGCCCTGCGGGGCCGCGAGCTGCCGGGCCGCCGTGGCCCGCGAGACCGCCGCCGCGGCGAGCACCCGCGCCAGTGCGGGGTCCTCGGCGGCCAGGGCGTCCCCGGCGAGGGCCGTCGCCGTCGTCCGCAGCACGGCGGACGCCGTGGCGCCCGGTTCCGCGGCGTCCCCGGCATCGCCGGTGCTGACGCCGCCGGTGCCGCCGGCGGGGGAGGGGCGCCCGGCCCGGGCGGCGGCGCTCGTGCGGTCGTCGGGCGCGGGACCGAGGGCCTCGAGCTGCCGGGCCAGGTCGGCGCGCACGTCCGCCCACGCGGCGGCGGGCGCCGGGGCGGGCGCCGCGAGCAGCGCCTCGGTTCCCCGCCACGCCTCGGCGCGCGCGACCTCGTCCGGGGGCACCGGCCGGGCGGAGTCCAGCCACCACGCCCCGGCCGCCCCGGTGGCGAGCAGGACCCCCAGCACCAGCGGGAGCACCCGGGGGACGGGCGTGCGGGGATCGGTCACCGGGGGCTCCTGGGGGACGCGGCGGGGGACGGCGGAGGGCCGCGTTCATCATAGGATCTCCAGGACCGACCCCGACGTCCCGACAGCACGAGGAGACCCCGTGAGCGAGCAGAGCACCCCCGGACCCGACGACCAGCGGCTGGCCGAGCTGATCGGCCCCGCGGTCGAGGAGTCGGGGCTCGTCCTGGAGCACGTCGCCCTGAAGCCCGCCGGCACCGGGCTCGTGCTGCAGGTGCTCGTGGACCTGCCGGAGGACAGCACCGACAGCGTGGACATCGACCGGATCGCCGCGGTCTCCCGGGCCGTGTCCGAGCTCCTCGACCGCACGGACCCCGTGCCGGGCTCGGCCTACGAGCTGGAGGTGTCCTCCCCGGGGGCCACGAGGGAGCTCGCGGCCCCGCGGCACTGGCGCCGCTCGATCGGCCGGCTGGTGCGGGTCACCCCGGTGGAGGGCGAGAAGTTCACGGCCCGCCTGCTCGAGGTCGGCCAGGACGGCGTGGTCCTGCAGCGCAGCCACCAGGTGAAGAAGGGGATGCCGGCCCGACTGCTCGACCCGGAGCGCTGGGCCTTCGAAGCCGTGCGCCGGGCCAGGGTGGAGGTCGAGTTCACGGACTGACGGACCCGGCCACACTCGGCACGAGTGTAAGATGTGCCGTTGACGCCGCGGCGCCCACCGGCGCCGCGGTCCGCAGTGCGACGACAACCGAGTGCGACGACGAGTGCGCGAGCACGACCCGTGGCGGCGCCCCGTCATCCCCGACGGTGCGCTGCGCCGTCCCCGGGGCCGTCAGGTGAGGAAGGCCGGACATGGACATCGATATGAGCACCCTCCGACTGCTGGAGCGTGAGCGCGACATCCCCGTGGACCTGCTCATCCCCACCATCGAGCAGGCCCTCCTGCTGGCGTACCACAAGACCGCCGGCGCGCTGCCGGGAGCGCGCGCCGAGATCGAGCGCCGGACCGGCCACGTCACCATCTGGGCGCCCGAGCTGGACGAGGACGGCGAGGCGGTCGGGGAGTTCGACGACACCCCGGCCGGCTTCGGGCGGATCGCCGCCTCCACGGCCCGCCAGGTCATCCTCCAGCGGCTGCGCGACGTCGAGGACGACGCCGTCCTGGGCCACTTCAAGGGCCGGGAGGGAGAGATCGTCTCCGGGCAGATCCAGCAGGGGCACAACCCCCACATGGTCCAGGTCGACCTCGGCACCGTGGAGGGCGTGCTGCCCCCGCACGAGCAGGCCCCCGGCGAGAAGTACCCGCACGGCGCGCGCATCCGCGCCTTCGTCGTGGAGGTCAAGCGCGGCATGAAGGGCCCGTCCATCACGCTGTCCCGGTCCCACCCGGACCTGGTGCGCCGTCTGTTCGAGATGGAGGTGCCGGAGATCGCCGACGGCTCCGTGGAGATCATGGCGATCGCCCGCGAGGCCGGCCACCGCACCAAGATCGCCGTGCGCGCCACCCAGTCCGGGATCAACGCCAAGGGCGCCTGCATCGGGGAGATGGGCTCCCGCGTGCGCGCCGTGATGAACGAGCTGCACGACGAGAAGATCGACATCGTCGACTGGTCGGACGATCCCGCCCGCTGCATCGCCAACGCCCTGTCCCCGGCCAAGGTGTCCCGGGTGAGCGTGCTCGACGAGCGGGCCCGCTCGTCCCGCGCCGTGGTCCCCGACACCCAGCTGTCCCTGGCCATCGGCAAGGAGGGCCAGAACGCCCGCCTGGCCGCCAAGCTCACGGGCTGGAAGATCGACATCGTGCCCGAGTCGAAGGCCGCCGAGCGCCGCTGAGCCGCGCCGCGGCGGGACCGGCGCCCCCGCCCCGGGGCGGTCCCGGGATCCCGCGCGCCCCCGGTTTCGGCCCAGGGCGGTCCCCGGGATAGACTGGACAGCGGTCAGATCGTTGGTGGTCCCTGTCCGGCGCCCGCTCCCGGCCCGCACGGGACGTCCCCGACGTCCCGGCGCGAGACGAGGAGTACCGAGCGAGTGAGTGCAGACTCCCGTCGCACGTGCATCGGATGCCGGACCACCGAACACCCTGACCAGCTCGTACGTGTGGTGACCGAACCGACCGACAGCGGCCTCCGGGCCGTGGTCGACCGGGACGGCCGCCTCGGCGGTCGCGGAGCCTGGCTCCACCCCTCCCACGAGTGCCTGGACTCGGCCTTGCGCCGGCGCGCCTTCCGGCGCGCGTTCCGGGCGGTCGTGGACACGGAGGCGGTCGCCCCCGCACTGGACGCTCTGCTGTCCACGGGGGCAGCCCCGGCGACCGGACGCACGAGTGCCGACCACAGCCGTCCCCGGACGGCAGCCCGCGCGGTCCGACCGGACCGGTGACCACGTCCGTTCGCGGGTGAAGAACTGGAAAGCGAGTCAGAGAACCGATGGAAAACCGATGAGTGCCCAGCGATGAGTGCTTCGTTGTGCTCTGCCAACGGCCTCCCGCGACCCCGCGCCGTCCTCGACGGCCGATGCTCCGGGAGCCTCAACGGAAAATAAGTGGTTCGTGCCTGTTTCGGTGCGGACCGAGACAGGAGAGAAGTGGCCAAGCCCCGCGTTCACGAGCTCGCGAAAGAGCTCGGAATAACGTCCAAGGAAGCGATTTCCACGCTTCAGACCCTGGGTGAGTTCGTCCGAGGCGCGTCCTCGACCGTCGAGCCGCCCGTCGCCAAGAAGCTGCGCTCCGCCCTCGCCGGCCGGGCGGAGAAGTCCGCCCCGGCGGCCCCGGCGCCCGCCGGCAAGCCCGCGTCCAAGCCCGGCGCCTCGTCCCGGCCCGGCACCTCCGCGCCCGCCCCGGGCCCGGCGGCCGCCAAGCCCGCCGAGAAGGCGCCGGAGCGCGCGCCCGAGAAGGCCGCCGAGCAGCGGCCGGCCGAGAAGGCGCCCGAGCAGCGCTCCGCCGAGCCGTCCTCGACCCCGGAGCGGTCCGCGCCGCAGCGCCCGGCGGCCCCGGGCGCCAGGACCCCCGCCCCGGGCCCGCGCCCGGGCAACAACCCGTTCGCCAGCCAGCAGGGCATGGGCCGCAGCGGAGCGCCCCGTCCGGGCTCGGCCGCGCCGCGTCCCGGTGGCACCGCGCCCCGTCCGGGCTCGGCCGCGCCGCGCCCCGGTGCTCCCCGCCCGGCGGGTCCGCGTCCGGGCAACAACCCGTTCGCCGCCCAGCAGGGCATGCGCTCGGGCCGTCCCGAGCGCCAGGGCGGACCGCGTCCCCAGGGCCAGGGCCAGGGCGGTCCCCGCCCGCAGGGCCAGGGTCAGGGCGGTCCCCGTCCGCAGGGCCAGGGCGGCCCGCGGCCCCAGGGCGGTCCCCGCCCCGGCGGCGCACGCCCCAGCCCGAACATGATGCCCGGGCACACCACCGGCGTGGCCCCGATCGGCTCCCGGCCGGCCGGCGGCGGCGCAGGTCCCCGCCGCGGCGGTCCCGGCGGCGGCGGGGGCGGGTTCTCCCGTCCCGGCGGCGGCCCCGGCCGCGGCGGCCGCGGCGGCACCCAGGGCGCCTTCGGGCGCGGCGGTGCCCGCGGCAAGCAGCGCAAGTCGAAGCGGGCGAAGCGCCAGGAGCTCGAGCAGATGAAGGCCCCGTCCGTCGGCGGCGTCTCCGTGCCCCACGGCGACGGCACCACGGTCGTCCGCCTGCGGCGCGGCGCGTCCCTCACGGACTTCGCCGAGAAGATCAACGCGAACCCGGCCTCCCTCGTCACGGTGCTCATCCACCTCGGCGAGATGGCCACGCAGACGCAGTCCCTCGACGAGGAGACCTTCCAGCTGCTGGGCGCGGAGCTCGGGTACCGGATCCAGGTCGTCTCCCCGGAGGACGAGGAGCGCGAGCTCTTCGAGTCCTTCGACATCGACCTGGAGGCCGAGGCCGCGGCCGAGGGCGAGGACGTCCTGGAGGCGCGCCCGCCGGTCGTCACCGTCATGGGCCACGTCGACCACGGCAAGACCCGCCTGCTCGACGCGATCCGCAACACGAAGGTGATCGAGGGGGAGGCCGGTGGCATCACCCAGCACATCGGCGCCTACCAGATCGACACCGAGGTCGACGGCCAGGAGCGGCAGATCACGTTCATCGACACCCCGGGCCACGAGGCGTTCACCGCCATGCGTGCCCGTGGTGCCCAGGTGACGGACATCGCCGTGCTCGTGGTCGCCGCGGACGACGGCGTCATGCCGCAGACGGTCGAGGCGCTCAACCACGCCCAGGCCGCCGGCGTGCCGATCGTGGTCGCGGTGAACAAGATCGACAAGCCCGACGCGAACCCGGAGAAGATCCGCGGCCAGCTCACCGAGTACGGCCTGGTCCCCGAGGAGTACGGCGGCGACACCATGTTCGTCGACGTCTCCGCGCGCCAGAACCTCAACATCGACGACCTGCTGGACGCGATCGTGCTGACCGCGGACGGCGCGCTCGAGCTCTCGGCGAACCCGAACAAGGACGCCCGCGGCGTGGCCATCGAGGCGAACCTGGACAAGGGCCGCGGTGCGGTCTCGACCGTGCTCGTCCAGTCCGGCACGCTGCACGTCGGCGACGCGATCGTCGCCGGTGCCGCGTACGGCCGGGTGCGCGCCATGTTCGACGAGAACGGGCAGTCCGTCGAGGAGGCGGGTCCCTCGCGTCCCGTGCAGGTGCTGGGCCTCGACTCGGTGCCCCGGGCGGGCGACACGTTCCTCTCCACCCCGGAGGAGCGCACCGCACGCCAGATCGCCGAGAAGCGCCAGGCGGCGGACCGCAACGCCCTGCTCGCCAAGCGCCGCAAGCGGATCACGCTCGAGTCCTTCGACGAGGCCGTGGCCGCCGGCAAGATCGACACGCTCAACCTCATCATCAAGGGCGACGTGTCCGGTGCCGTGGAGGCGCTCGAGGACTCGCTGCTCAAGATCGACGTGGGCGAGGAGGTCCAGCTGCGGGTCATCCACCGCGGCGTCGGCGCGATCACCCAGAACGACGTCAACCTGGCGACCGTGGACAACGCGATCATCATCGGCTTCAACGTCCGTCCCGCCGAGCGCGTGACGGAGCTGGCCGACCGCGAGGGCGTCGAGATGAAGTTCTACTCGGTGATCTACAACGCCATCGACGAGGTCGAGAGCGCGCTCAAGGGCATGCTCAAGCCGGAGTACGAGGAGGTGGAGCTCGGCACCGCCGAGATCCGCGAGGTGTACCGCTCCTCCAAGTGGGGCAACATCGCCGGTGCCTACATCACCAAGGGCACCATCCGACGCAACTCCAAGGCCCGGCTCGTCCGGGACGGCAGCGTCGTGGCGGACAACCTCACCATCGACTCGCTGCGCCGGTTCAAGGACGACGCGACCGAGGTCCGCGAGGGCTACGAGTGCGGTATCGGGCTCGGCTCCTTCAACGACATCCACGAGGGCGACCTCATCGAGACGTGGGAGATGCGCGAGAAGCCGCGCGCCTGACCCGTCCCGAGTCCCGCGCCCCGCGCGCGGGACACCCGCGGCGGCACGGGCGGGCCCAGCGCCCGCCCGTGCCGCCGCCCCCGTTCCAGCACCGTTCCCCGCCTCGTCGCCAGCACCGCGCCGAGCACCGCACCGCCCCGACCCGAGGAGCATCCACCATGGCTGACGCAGCACGCGCCGCCCGACTCGCCGACCGGATCAAGGTCGTCGTGGCCCAGGCGCTCGAGCGCCGGGTCAAGGACCCCCGGCTGGGCTTCGTGACCATCACGGACGCCCGCGTCACCAACGACCTCCAGCACGCCACCCTGTACTACACGGTGTTCGGCACCGCGGAGGAGCAGCAGAACACCCGGGCGGCCCTCGAGTCCGCCAAGGGCGTC
This sequence comes from Kocuria sp. CPCC 205231, assembly GCF_040980965.1. Lineage (NCBI taxonomy): Bacteria > Bacillati > Actinomycetota > Actinomycetes > Micrococcales > Micrococcaceae > Kocuria > Kocuria sp. CPCC 205231. Next base: position 250,311 of record NZ_JAVKPP010000004.1, read on the forward strand.
CTGCGCAGCGAGGTGGGACGGAACATCACGGCCCGCCTGACGCCCACCCTGACCTTCGTCCCGGACGAGATCCCGGTCAACGCCTCCCACCTCGAGGAGGTGCTGCGCGCGGCCAAGGAGAAGGACGCCGAGGTTGCCGCCCAGGCCGCCGGGGCCAGCTGGGCCGCCGGCGAGGACCCCTACCGGAAGCCGGCCGAGGAGGACGACGAGTCCTCCCGGGACCGCTGAGCAGGCGGGGGCACCGGGGAAGTGACCCGCACGAAGCCTGACGTCCCGAGTCCGGACCCGTCCCTGCCGACGCCGTCCGGGCTCGTGGTCGTGGACAAGCCCGCCGGCTGGACCAGCCACGACGTCGTCGCCCGCGCCCGCCGCCTCGCGGGCACCCGCAAGGTGGGCCACGCCGGCACCCTGGACCCCATGGCCACGGGCGTGCTGGTGCTCGGCGTCGACCGGGCCACCCGCCTCCTGACCTGGGTGGTGGGCCGGGACAAGACGTACGCCGCGACGATCCGGCTCGGCCTGACCACCGTGACCGACGACGCCGAGGGGGAGGTCGTCGACGTCGCCGCCCCCGGGGCCGTGGCGGCGGTGGACGAGGACGCGGTGGCGGCCGGCGTCGCCCGGCTCACCGGGGACATCCAGCAGGTCCCCGCGAAGGTCAGCGCGATCAAGGTCGAGGGCCGCCGCGCCTACGCCCAGGTCCGCGCCGGGCAGGACGTGGAGCTCGCCGCGCGCCCCGTCACCGTCTCCGAGTTCGCCGTGCACCGGCTCGTGCGCACCGCCGACGACGCCGGACGGGAGGTCCTCGACGTCGACGTCACCGTGACCTGCAGCTCGGGCACCTACGTCCGGGCGCTGGCCCGGGACCTCGGCGCCGACCTGGGGGTGGGCGGTCACCTGACCGCGCTGCGCCGCACCCGGGTGGGCGCGTGGACCCTCGAGGACGCGTCCACCCTGGAGGAGCTCGCCGCGGAGGTGGCCGCCGGCCGCCCGCTGCCCGTGACGAGCCTGGAGGAGGCCGCCGCCGGACTGTTCCCCGTCCGCCGGCTGACCGCCGCCGAGGCCCAGGACGTCGCCCACGGCCGCCGGATCGGTCCCAGCGCCGCCGACGGCGGCGGGGACCACGGCGGGACCCCGCCGGATCACGACGCCGTCACCGCCGGCTTCGCCCCCGACGGGCGTCTCGTGGCCCTGCTGTCCGACCGCGGCCACCGCGGCGAGCGCACCGCCAAGCCCGTGCTCGTCTTCCTGCCCGGGGAGCGGTTCCCCGGGCCGCCCGGGACCACCCGGGAGGAGCGCTGATGCTGTGGGGCTACGACGGCTGGTTCTGGGCCGCGGCCCTGCTGGGCGCCCTCTCCTTCCTGGTGTGCGCCGTGCAGGCCGCACGCGGGCGGCGGCCCGACGACTGGACCCAGGGCTCCGTGCTGCTGCTCGAGGCGTTCCTGCTCGTCTACGCCGTGGGCACGGTCGTCATGCACGTGCGGGGGCCCGGGCCCACCGGATCGGCCCTCGAGTACTGGGGCTACCTGCTGACCGCCCTGCTCATCCCGGCCGGAACCTTCGTGTGGTCCCTCGTGGAGCGCTCGAGCTGGTCCAACTGGGTGCTCGCGGCCGCGGGGCCCGTGGTGGCCATCATGGTCTACCGCATGAACTACATCTGGTACTACCAGTGAGCCCCGGACCCCGGACCGGTTCCCGGCCCATCACGACCCCGCAGGAGAGGCCCCGATGACGCACGACCGCCCGCAGGACGGCCCCACCCGGCTGCAGCGGCGCTTCGGGCCCCGCGCCGCCCCGGCGCGCGGCGACCGCAAGTCCTCGGGCTTCGGCCGGCTGGTCGTCGTGGTCTACGCGGTCTTCTCCCTCTCCGCCGGTGTCCGCTCGCTCTACCAGATCGCGACGGACTTCCAGGCCGCGCCGCTGCCGTACCTGCTCTCCGCGTTCGCCGCGGCCGTCTACGTGGTGGCCACCGTGGCCCTCGCCCGGCCCGGCCCCCGCTGGCACCGGCTGGCCACGGCCGCCGTGGCCGTGGAGCTGCTGGGCGTGCTCGGCGTGGGCCTGCTCTCGGTGCTCGTCCCGGAACTGTTCCCCGAGCCGAGCGTGTGGTCCCACTTCGGGCAGGACTACGGCTACGTCCCGCTCGTGCTGCCGGTGGTCGGCCTCGCCTGGCTCCGCCGGTCCCGGCCCCGGGGCGGGCGGGCACCCGCCTGAGCGCCCGTCCGTCCCGCGCGGCGCACCGGCACGCACCGGGTAGGCTCGGTCGCGGGCCGGAGCGCCCCGTGCCGCACGCCTCCCGAAAGGACCCCCGCCGATGCCCGTACGCCCCGACGGCGCCGAGGACTACGACGTCCCCGTCCTCACCGACGGCACCGTGGTGCTGCGCCGGCTCGAGGAGCGCGACGTCCCGCAGCTGGCCCGCAACTGCGCGGACCCCGCGGCCGCGGAGTTCACCACCGTGCCCCTGGGCTACACGGAGGCTGATGCGCGCTGGTACGTCGAGGAGTTCGTCCCCGCCGCCTGGCGCGCCGGCCGCGAGTACAACTGGGCGGTCGCCGACGCCCGGACCGACCGGCTGCACGGGACCGTGGGGCTCAACGCCCTGCGCGGGACCACGGCGGACATCGGGCTCAACTTCGGCCCCCACGCCCGCGGCACCGGCGCCGCCGAGGCCGCCTGCCGGCTGCTGCTCGAGCACGCCTTCGGGCGCCTGGGCCTCACCTATGCTTACTGGATGGCGAAGGTCCCCAACTGGGCCAGCCGCAAGCTCGCCTGGAGGCTCGGCTTCCGCTCCCCGGTGCGGATCGACGGGTTCATGGAGCAGCGCGGCGCCTCGGTGGACGCCTGGATCCTGACCCTCGGCGCGGAGGACCCCCGCTCCCCGCAGGCCCCGTGGGACGGCCCGCCGTCCCCGGCCGCCGCCCCCGCGGAGGAGCCCGGCGGCCCGCACCGGCCCGTGCCGCCCCGACCCTGACCTGCCTGTTCCGTTCCTGCGAGGAGAAGCGTGTTCCGCTGGCGAGATCTCTCTGACGTCCCCCCGGGCTTCGGCCCGTCGGTCGTCACCATCGGCAATTTCGACGGTGTCCACCGGGGCCACCAGCGGGTGCTGTCCCAGCTCGTCGACTCCGCCCGCGAGCTGGGCTGGGCCTCGGTGGTCGTGACGTTCGACCCGCACCCCGCGCAGGTGCACCGCCCCGGCAGCCACCCGGGACTGATCATGGGCACCGAGGACAAGCTGGACGCCCTCGAGCGCACCGGCGCGGACGCCGCCCTCGTGCTGGAGTACAGCCTGGAGTTCGCGGCCCAGTCCACCGAGCAGTTCGTGCTGGGCACCCTGGTGGGCCCGCTCGGCGCGCGCTGCCTCGTGGTGGGCGAGGACACCCGCCTGGGCAAGGACAACACCGGCAACATCGACACGCTCCGGGAGCTGGGGCAGCGCCACGGGTTCGAGGTCCGCGTGGTCGACGACCTGCTCGACCCCCTGCACGAGCAGCACCCGGAGCACGCCCCGGCCGTGACCGCGGCGGGGGAGCGGCGCTGCTCCTCCACGTGGATCCGCGCCTGCCTGCAGGCGGGGGACGTGCGCGCGGCCGCCCGGCTGCTCGGGCGCCACCACCGGATGCGCGGGGAGGTGGTGCACGGGGCCGCCCGCGGGCGGGAGCTCGGCTATCCCACGGCCAACCTGTCCCCGGACGCGGCCGGGTTCGTCCCCGCGGACGGGGTGTACGCCGGGTGGCTGCTCGACGCCCACGGCACCCGCTGGCCCACCGCGATCTCCGTGGGGTCCAACCCGACGTTCGAGAACGTGCCCCGGCAGGTCGAGGCGCACGTCATCGACCGCCCCGAGGAGCGGGTCGAGGACTTCGACCTCTACGGCCAGGAGGTGGTCGTGGAGTTCGTCGCCCGGCTGCGCGGGATGGTCGCCTACGAGGGCGTCGACAAGCTCGTGGCCCAGATGGACGACGACGTCGAGCGCACCCGCGGCATCCTGGCCGCCGAGGCCTGAGCCCCGGCGGCCGGCCGGGCCCCTACATCTCCTCGTGCTCGTTCGGGTCGAACCCCGACCCGCTGATCCCCGTGTGCAGCATCTGCATCCGGTGCATCTGCTCCTCGTCCAGCTCCCAGTCGAAGACGTCGAGGTTCTCGGCCATGCGCCGGGGGTCGGAGCTCTTCGGGATCGGCACGGTGTGCGACTGCAGGTGCCAGCGGAGGACGACCTGGGCCGGGGTGCGGCCGGTGCGCCGGGCGATCCGCGCGATCCACTCGTGCTGGAGCAGATCGGTCTTGCGGCCCAGCGGGGACCAGGCCTGGGTGATGATGCGGTGCTCCGCGTGGAACTCCCGCAGCCGCTCCTGCTGGTACTGCGGGTGCAGCTCCACCTGGTTGACGGCCGGCGTCTCGCCGGTCTCCTCGACCAGGCGCCGGATGTGGGCGGGCGTGAAGTTGGACACCCCCACCGAGCGGACGAGCCCCTCCTGCCGCAGCTCCAGCATCGTCCGCCACGTCTCGACGTACCGGCCGACCGACGGGTTCGGCCAGTGGATGAGGTACAGGTCCACGTGGTCGGTGCCCAGCCGCCGCAGGGAGCCCTCGAGCGAGCGGCGCACGGAGTCCGTGCCGTGGTCCCGGCCCGGCAGCTTGGTGGTGAGGAACAGCTCGTCGCGCGGCACGCCGGCCGCCGCGATCGCGCGCCCCACGCCCGTCTCGTTGCCGTAGTTCACCGCGGTGTCGACCATCCGGTAGCCCAGCATGAGGGCCTCGGCGACGTCGGCCTCGGCCCCGGCGTCGTCCATCGGGTAGGTGCCCAGCCCGATCGCGGGAATGCGCCGGCCGTCCCGCATCGTGTGCGTGCGGTCGGCGACCGCCGGGCCCCGCCCGTCCTTCTCGTCCTTGCTCACGCGCTGCTCCTGCTCGTCTCGTCCTGCTCGTCCACGTGCTGCCGGCCCGGTCCTGGCCGGCCCGGACGGGCCGTGCGCCGGGACCCCGCCGTCGTGTCCCTCCCATCTTGGCCCACCGGCCGGGGGAGGCCCAGCGCAGCGCGCCGCGCCGCCCGGGGGTGGGGCGGCGCGCCCGGGTCCGCTAGACTGGACGGCGGTCCGACTGCAGTCCGTGGTTGTCGGACCCCCGGGGGAGTCCCGGGACCCGGCGACGAGCCCGTCGTCCGGGCCGCACGGTACTGACTCGAACGGAGTTACACGTGGCACTCGACGCCGCCATCAAGCAGGAGATCATCAAGGACTTCGCCACCCACGAGGGCGACACCGGTTCGCCCGAGGTGCAGATCGCGGTCCTGACCCGCCGGATCGCCGATCTGACGGAGCACCTGAAGCAGCACAAGCACGACCACCACACCCGCCGCGGCCTGATGGCCCTGGTCGGTCGCCGTCGCCGCATGCTGACCTACCTGCGCGACACCGACATCACGCGCTACCGCACGCTCATCGAGCGGCTCGGCCTGCGCCGCTAGTCGGCACCCGGCGGCGTCCGCCCGGCAACGGGAGGACGCCGCCGAGCACCGGGCCCGCACGGCACAGCAGCCGGGCGGACCCCCGCACCACCAGAGACAGCACCATCGAACACCAGACGGGGCCACCGCGCCGATCATTCGCGGTCCTCGGTAGTGATCTCCGGACACCGGACGGCCCCCGCGGCCCCGGACCTTCCGTGGATCTCGATCGAAGACCGGGTGACGCGCGGACGGTCCCGCCGACACGAAACGGAGGTGACCCTTGGAGGGTCCCGAGATCCAGTACGCCGAAGCCGTCATCGACAACGGCTCCTACGGAAAGCGCGTCGTGCGCTTCGAGACCGGCCGCCTCGCCAAGCAGGCCGCCGGCTCCACCCTCGTCTCCATCGACGAGGACACCACCATGCTCGCCGCCACCACGGTGGGCAAGTCCCCCCGCCAGGGCTTCGACTTCTTCCCACTGACGGTCGACGTCGAGGAGCGGATGTACGCGGCCGGGCGCATCCCGGGCTCGTTCTTCCGCCGCGAGGGCCGCCCCTCCACGGACGCGATCCTCACCTGCCGGCTCATCGACCGCCCGCTGCGCCCCGCCTTCGGCAAGGGCATCCGCAACGAGGTGCAGGTCGTCGTCACGATCCTGTCCATGAACCCGGACGAGATCTACAACACCGTCGCGATCAACGCCGCGTCCATGGCCACGACCCTGTCCGGGATGCCCTTCCAGGGTCCCGTGGGCGGCGTGCGCGTGGCGCTCATGGCCGGCGAGAACGGCCAGCACCAGTGGGTGGCCTTCCCGAAGCACTCGCAGCTCGAGAACGCCGTGTTCGACATGGCCGTGGCCGGCCGCGTCGTGACCGGCAAGGACGGCTCCGAGGACGTCGCGATCATGATGGTCGAGGCCGAGGCCACCGACAACTCCTGGAACCTGATCAAGAACAACGGCGCCGTGGCCCCCACCGAGGAGCTCGTGGCCCAGGGCCTCGAGGCCGCCAAGCCCGCCATCAAGGCCCTGTGCGACGCCCAGGCCGACCTCAAGGCCCGCGCCGGCAAGCCCGACATGGACCTGCCCCGCTTCGGCGGCTTCGGCGACGACGTCAAGGAGGCCGTCGCGGCCTCCGTCGGCACCCGGCTCGCCGAGGTGTACTCGATCGCCGACAAGCAGGAGCGCGAGACCGCGACCGACGCGCTGCACCAGGCGACCCTGGCCGAGCTCGCCGGCGAGGACGGGCCCTTCGCCGACCGCAAGGACGAGGTCAACGGCGCCTACCAGGCGCTCACCAAGCAGACCGTGCGCCAGCGCATCCTCACCGAGCAGGTCCGCATCGACGGCCGCGGCCTGACGGACATCCGCCAGCTCACCGCCGAGGTCGAGGTCCTGCCCCGCGTGCACGGCTCCGCGATCTTCGAGCGCGGCGAGACCCAGATCATGGGCGTGACCACGCTGAACATGCTCAAGATGGAGCAGCAGATCGACTCGCTGTCCCCCGTCAAGCACAAGCGCTACGTGCACCACTACAACTTCCCGCCGTACTCCACCGGCGAGACCGGCCGCGTGGGCTCCCCGAAGCGCCGCGAGATCGGCCACGGGGCACTGGCCGAGCGGGCCATCACCCCGGTGCTGCCCTCCCGCGAGGAGTTCCCCTACGCCATCCGCCAGGTCTCCGAGGCGCTGGGCTCCAACGGCTCCACGTCGATGGGCTCCGTCTGCGCCTCCACCCTGTCGCTGCTCAACGCCGGCGTGCCCCTGCGCGCGCCGGTGGCCGGCATCGCCATGGGCCTGGTCTCGGACGAGGTGGACGGGGAGACCCGCTACGCCGCGCTGACCGACATCCTGGGCGCCGAGGACGCGCTGGGCGACATGGACTTCAAGGTGGCGGGCACCTCCGAGTTCGTGACCGCGATCCAGCTCGACACCAAGCTCGACGGAATCCCCTCCTCGGTGCTGGACGCCGCGCTGACCCAGGCCCGCGAGGCCCGGCTGCACATTCTCGGCGTGCTGAACGCGGCCATCGACCAGCCGGACGAGATGAGCGAGTTCGCCCCGCGCGTGATCTCCGTGACCGTCCCCGTCTCCAAGATCGGCGAGGTCATCGGCCCCAAGGGCAAGATGATCAACCAGATCCAGGAGGACACCGGCACCGACATCTCGATCGAGGACGACGGCACCGTCTACATCGGCGCCACCGACGGCCCCTCGGCCGAGGCGGCCCGCGCGGCGATCAACGCGATCGCCAACCCGCAGGTCCCGGAGGTCGGCGAGCGCTACCTGGGCACCGTGGTCAAGACCACGACCTTCGGCGCCTTCGTCTCCCTCACCCCGGGCAAGGACGGCCTGCTGCACATCTCGGAGCTGCGCAAGCTCAACGAGGGCAAGCGCGTCACCGACGTCGAGGACGTCCTCGGCGTGGGCCAGAAGGTCCAGGTGGAGATCACGAAGGTCGACGACCGCGGCAAGCTGTCCCTGGCCCCCGTGGTCGCCGAGGAGCCCAACGTACCCACCGAGGACGACGACGCCACCGAGGCCTGAGCCGGGCCCGTCCCGCGCACAGCACCGCACGAGCACAGAAAGCAGCACAGCTGGATGACGGCAGTCGATCTGCCGCTGGAGGCGGGCGACCGCGGCCCGGGGAGCACCCCCGGCCCGGACGCCCGCCTCTCGGCGGTTCCCCGCAGTTCCCCCTCCGCCGCGGCCGCGGCCCTGACCACGGCCGCCGCGGGGTTCAGCCACACCCTCCACGAGGGCGCCGGCGGCAACGTGGTCCGTCGCACGGTCCTGCCGTGCGGCACCCGGGTGGTCACCGAGCGGATGCCCGCCCAGCGGGCCGTGACGGTCGGCTTCTGGGTCGGCGTCGGCTCCCGCGACGAGCAGCCCGGCCGCCTGGGCTCCACGCACTTCCTCGAGCACCTGCTGTTCAAGGGCACCGAGCGACGCTCGGCGCTGCAGATCGCGGAGGCGTTCGACGAGGTGGGCGGGGAGTCCAACGCCGCCACGGCCAAGGAGCACACGTGCTACTACGCGCGGGTCCTGGCCGAGGACCTGCCGATGTCGATCGACGTCATCACCGACATGGTGACGTCGGCCGCCCTGGACCCGGACGAGCTCGAGCGGGAGCGGGGGGTCATCCTCGAGGAGCTCGCGATGGACAAGGACGACCCCGAGGACGTCGCCTTCGAGGAGTTCACCCAGCGGGTGCTGGGGGCCCACCCCCTCGGCCGGCCCATCGGCGGGACCCCCGAGGAGATCCTCGCGGTGCCCCGTGACGCGGTGGTCGAGCACTACCGCCGCCACTACCGGCCCGAGGGCCTCGTGGTCACGGCCGCCGGCGGCCTCGAGCACGACGTCGTCGTCGCCCTCGTCGCCGAGGCCCTCGAGCGCGCGGGCTGGGACCCGGCCGCCCCGGCGGCCCCCCTCCCGCGGCGCGAGCGCACCCCCGCGCCCCTGGAGCCGGACTGGGGCGAGCACTTCCTGGAGCGGCCCGTGGAGCAGACCAACGTGGTCGTCGGCCGGCCCGGGCTCGTGGCCGGGGACGACCGCCGCTTCGCGATGACCGTGCTCAACGCGGCCCTGGGCGGCGGGATGTCCTCCCGCCTGTTCCAGGAGATCCGCGAGAAGCGCGGCCTGGCCTACAGCACGTTCTCCTTCTCGGGCGCCTACTCGGACGCCGGCTACTTCGGGATGTACGCCGGGTGCCTGCCCGCGCGCACCGACGAGGTCCTGGCGCTCATGGCCGGCGAGCTGGAGACGCTCGCCCGGGACGGCATCGGGGCGGACGAGCTGCGCAAGGTCGTGGGCCAGCTGGGCGGGGGCACCGTGCTCGCCCTCGAGGACACCGGGTCCCGGATGTCCCGGCTGGGCTCCGCGGAGCTGAAGTCCGGGGAGTTCCTCGACATCGACGAGTCCCTGGACCGGGTCCGCTCCGTGACCCCGGAGCAGGTCCGGGAGCTCGCGGGGTGGCTCGCCGAGGGCCCGGTCGTGACCACCATCGTGGCGCCCACCCGCCGCTGACCGCACGCCGCCGCCGGGAGCCGGCGGCGGCGCCGCCCCTCCCGTGACCTAGAGTTGGAGCCATGACCGAGCGCACCGCCCCCGTGACCACCGACGCCCCGCCGTCCGCCCCCGCCGAGCTGCGCGTCGCCGTGCTCGGCGCGCGCGGGCGGATGGGCAGCGAGGCCGTGCAGGCGGTGCGCCGCACCGAGGGCCTCCAGCTCGTCGCCGAGCTCGGCCGGGAGGACTCCCTCCAGGCCCTGGTCGCCGCCGGCGCGGAGGTCGTGGTCGACCTCACGGTCCCCTCCGCCACGGAGGCCAACGTCCGCTTCGCGGTGCAGCACGGCATGCACTGCGTCGTGGGCACCACCGGCTGGGACGCCGAGCGGCTGGACCGGCTCGAGGCGCTGCTGGCCGAGCACCCCGGGGTGGGAGTGCTCGTCGCCCCCAACTTCTCGGTGGGCGCGGTGCTGGCCATGCGCTTCTCCGCGCAGGCCGCCCGGTTCTTCGAGTCCGTCGAGATCGTCGAGCTGCACCACCCGGACAAGGTGGACGCCCCCTCGGGCACCGCAGCCCGCACCGCCGCCCTCGTCGGGCAGGCACGGCGGGCCGCGGGGGTCGCGCCGTCGCCGGACGCCACGGAGCAGGACCCGGGCGGGGCCCGCGGCGCGCTCGTGGAGGACGTCCGGGTGCACTCCGTGCGCCTGCGCGGGCTCGTCGCCCACCAGGAGACGCTGCTGGGCGGCGTCGGCGAGCAGCTCACCATCCGGCACGACTCCTTCGACCGGATCTCCTTCATGACCGGCGTGGTGCTCGGCGTCCGGGAGGTGGGCTCCCACCAGGGGCTCACGCACGGGCTCGAGGGCTACCTCGACCTGGGGCTGTAGCGCCGATGGACTCCATCCGGGCCTGGATCTGGGGCCTGCTCGCGGCGGCCCTGCTGACCCTGTGGCTGCTGCCCGTCCCCGGCGGCTCGAAGCTGTGGATCCTCGCCGTGCTCGTCTTCGCGGGCGTCTTCACGCTCCTGGAGTCCACGAGCAAGGCGAAGCTGCTCGCCGCGGCCATGGTGACGCTGCTCGTCGTCTACCTGGGCCTGAGCCTGCACCGCGCGGTGCTGCTGCTGGGCACGGACGGCTGGATCGCCAAGGCCTTCGGCGTCGCCATGCTGGTGCTCCCGGCCGTGGGCGTGTGGGCGCTCGTGCGCGAGATCCTGTTCGGGGTCCGGACCGAGCAGCTCGGCCGGACGCTGCACGAGGAGGGCGGGCTGCCGCCCGACGACCTCCCGCGCACCCCCGGCGGGCGCATCGTGCGCGAGGCCGCCGACGAGCGCTTCGGGGCCGTCCGGGCGCAGACCGAGGCGGACCCGGGCGACTGGCGCAACTGGTACCGGCTCTCCCTGGCCTACGCGGCCGCCGGGGACCGGACCCGCGCCCGCTCCGCGATGCGCGACGCCGTGGCCCTCTCCCGCGGGCGCACCCCCCACAACGTGGAGCCCGCCGACCCCCCGGGCGAGGGCCGGGCCTGACCGTGGTGGCGAGCCCCCGCCGCCCGCCCGCCGGTGCCCCCGCCGCGGAGGCGGTAACCTGGCACCCATGACTGCCAACGCCTCGCCCTCCTCCGCCGACCTCCCCGCGACCCGGTCCGAGCCCCTGTTCGGGACGCTGCTCACCGCGATGATCACCGTCTTCGCCGCGGACGGGTCCGTGGACCTGGACGCCACCGCGGCCATGGCCGTCCAGCTCGTCGACGACGGCTGCGACGGCCTCGTGGTGTGCGGCACCACGGGGGAGTACTCCACCATGACCGACGAGGAGAACCTCTCCGTGTTCCGCGCGGTCAAGGAGGCCGTCGGCTCCCGCGTGCCGCTGCTAGCGGGCACCGGCTCCAACGACACCGAGCACTCCCGCTACCTCTCCCGCGCGGCCGAGAAGCTCGGCATGGACGGGCTGCTCATCGTCACCCCGTACTACAACAAGCCCTCCCAGGCCGGTGTCGAGGCCCACTTCCGCAGCCTCGCGGACTCCGTGGACCTGCCGATCATGCTCTACGACATCCCCGGCCGCGCCGGCATCCCGATCGCAACCGAGACCCTCATCTCCCTGGCCGGGCACCCCAACATCGTGGCCGTCAAGGACGCCAAGGCGGACCTGGTCGCCGCGACCCGGGTGCTGGCCGAGACCGACCTGCTCTACTACTCGGGCGACGACGGCCTGACCCTGCCCTGGATGGCCATCGGCGCCGCCGGGCTCATCGGCGTCACCACCCACGTGGCCACCGCCCGGTACCGCGAGCTCGTCGACGCGGTCCGTGCCCAGGACCTCGCCACGGCCCGGCGGATCAACGTCGAGCTCGAGCCCGTCGTCCGCGCCACGATGACCCGCGCCCCCGGCGCCGTCGCGGCGAAGACGATCCTCATGTGGCAGGGCCGGCTGCCGCACAACACCGTGCGGCTCCCGCACGTCCCGCCCACGGAGGCCGAGGCCGCCCTGATCCGCGCGGACCTGCGGGGCTCGGTCGTCGCCGACACCCTCCTCGAGACCATCGACTGACGAAAGGGGTCCCATGACCCAGTGGCACACCGACCTGGCGGCTCCCCCCGCCCTCGGCAAGGACGTCCTGCGCGTCGTCCCGCTGGGCGGGCTGGGCGAGGTCGGACGGAACATGACGGTGTTCGAGATCAACGGGCAGCTGCTCGTGGTCGACTGCGGCGTGCTCTTCCCCGAGGAGACCCAGCCGGGCGTGGACCTCATCCTCCCGGACCTCAACCACATCGTCGACCGGCTCGACGACGTCGTGGCCGTGGTGCTGACCCACGGCCACGAGGACCACATCGGCGCCGTCCCGTACCTGCTGAAGCGCCGCCCCGACATCCCCGTGATCGGCTCCCGGCTGACGCTCGCGCTCATCGAGGCGAAGCTCCAGGAGCACCGGATCAAGCCCTACACCATGGCGGTGCGGGAGGGGCAGGTCGAGCGGCTCGGCGAGTTCGAGTGCGAGTTCGTGGCCGTCAACCACTCGATCCCGGACGCCCTCGCGGTGTTCCTGCGCACGAAGGCCGGCACCGTCCTGCACACGGGCGACTTCAAGATGGACCAGCTGCCGCTCGACGGCCGGATCACCGACCTGCGCCACTTCGCCCGGCTGGGGGAGGAGGGCGTGGACCTGTTCCTCACCGACTCCACCAACGCCGAGGTCCCCGGGTTCACCCCCACGGAGAAGCACATCGGCCCCGTCCTCGCGGACGTGATCGGGCGCGCCCCGAAGCGCGTGGTCGTGGCGTCCTTCTCCTCGCACGTCCACCGCGTGCAGCAGGTGCTGGACGCAGCCGCCGAGCACGGGCGCAAGGTCGCGTTCATGGGCCGGTCCATGGTGCGCAACATGACCATCGCCGAGAAGCTGGGCTACCTGGAGGTCCCGCCGAACACCCTGATCGACCAGAAGCGGATCGACGAGCACGCGGACTCGGAGCTGGTCATCATGTGCACCGGGTCGCAGGGGGAGCCGATGGCCGCGCTGTCCCGGATGGCCAACGGCGACCACAAGGTCCAGCTCACCGAGGGCGACACCGTGATCCTCGCGTCCTCCCTCATCCCCGGCAACGAGAACTCGGTCTTCCGGATCATCAACGGGCTCATGCGGCTGGGCGCCACCGTGGTCCACAAGGGCACCGCCAGGGTGCACGTCTCCGGGCACGCCGCCGCGGGCGAGCTGCTGTACTGCTACAACATCGTGGAGCCCGGCTACGTCATGCCGGTGCACGGCGAGGTCCGCCACCTCATCGCCAACGGCAAGCTCGCCGAGGAGACCGGCGTGCCCACCGACCACGTGCTCCTGGCCGAGGGCGGCACTGTGGTGGACATGGCCGACGGCGAGGCGCGGATCACCGGCCAGGTCGAGTGCGGCTACGTCTACGTGGACGGCTCCTCCGTGGGCACCATCACCGACGCCGACCTCAAGGACCGGCTCGTGCTGGCCGAGGAGGGCTTCATCTCCGTCATCACCGTGGTCAACCGGGACACCGGCAAGGTCGTCACCGGCCCGGACGTGCACGCCCGCGGCGTGGCCGAGGACGACAGCGTGTTCGACGAGATCAAGCCGAGGATCACCGCCGCGCTCGAGGACGCCATCAACCACTCGGGCAAGAACCACACCACCCAGCAGCTCCAGCAGGTGGTGCGCCGCACCATCGGCTCCTGGGTCAGCCGCCGGCTGCGCCGCAAGCCCATGATCGTCCCGGTCGTCATCGAGGCCTGAGCCCCCGGTCCCTCCCCCCGTGCGGCACCGCTGACGGGGGGAGGCCGTGGTCTACCCTGGGAGCATGGCGACTCGTACTTCCCCCGCCCGCAAGGGCGCCTCGACGTCGCGTGGCAAGAACAGCACGTCTTCTGCGCGGTCGTCGGGATCCAGCCGGTCCACCTCCACCCGCCGTCCGTCGACCGCCGGACGGGGCTCCGCGGCGCCCGCCGCGAGCTCCCCGCGGGTGCTGCACGGCACGGGCGCCGCCCTGGCCTGGTGCGCCCGCGCCGTCGGAGGCGTCTGGACGGCCCTCGCCCACGTGGTCGGCGGCGCCGTGCGCCGCATGGGCACCCTGCGCACGGACGTGCCCGCGGAGTCGCTGCGCGACGGCGGCGCCCTCTTCCTGCTGCTGCTGGGCCTGCTCGCCGCGGCCGTCGAGTGGTGGAACCTGCCCGGCGCGTCCGCGCCGTGGCTGGCGGTCCCCGCCGTGGCGGTGCACGAGGTCCTCGCGGGGACCTTCGGCTGGACGGCCCTGGTGCTGCCGCTGCCCCTCGTGGGCTTCGCCCTGCGCCGCTTCCGCCACCCCGAGGACACCTCGGCCAACAACCGCATCGCGATCGGGCTGGGCGCCGCCGTCGTCGCCGGCTCCGGCCTCGCGCACGTGCTCCTGGGGCAGCCGTCCCCGAGCCAGGGCCAAGAGGCGCTCCGGAGCGCCGGCGGCTACGTGGGATTCCTCGCCGCCGACCCGCTGAGCGCCCTCATCACCCCGGTCGGCGCCGGCGCGATCTTCGTCGCGGCCCTGTTCCTGTCCGTGCTCGTGGTCACCGCGACGCCCGTCAACCTCATCCTGCCGCGACTGCGGCAGGGCTACTGGCGGCTCATGGGCCAGGACGGGCCCGTCTCCGCGACCGACGTGTCCGCCGCCCGGCACGACCGCTCCTACCTCGACGAGCACGCCGCGCGCGCCGAGGCGGCCAAGACCCGCCGCGAGAAGCGCCGCGAGCGCAAGGCGGCCGAGGCCGAGCGCCGCGCCCTCGACGGCTACCGCGGGGACGAGGCCTTCGAGCGCGCCGTCGTCGCCGAGGAGGCCGCCGACGGCCAGGCGCCCACCCGCGTCTTCGACGTCGACTCCGCGCGCGCCGCCCGGCAGCGGGCCGCCGCGGCGGGAACGGCGGGAACGGCGGGAACGGCGGGGGCGGCGGGATCCGCCGAGCCGACCGCCGCCGCGGAGCAGGGGGGCGACGTCCCCCGGCCGGGGCAGAAGCGGCCCACCCAGGAGCAGCTCGCCGCCCGCCGGCTGCGCCGGGAGCAGGGCCTCGAGCCGGCCGCGGACACCGCCGCGGGCTCCGGCTCCCCGGCGCTGGAGGACGTGGCCGCCGAGCCCACCGGCTCCACGTCCGTCACCGCCCGCACCCACACTCCCGAGTCGCCCATCCCCGCCCGCGCGGAGCAGCTCAAGCTCGAGGGCGACATCGCCTACTCCCTGCCCGCGGCCGGCGCGCTCGTGCAGGGACCGCCGCCCAAGGAGCGCTCCGAGGCCAACGACGCCGTGGTCGCCTCCCTGACGAGCGTGCTGGAGCAGTTCAACGTGGACGCCGTGGTCACCGGCTTCTCCCGCGGGCCCACCGTCACCCGGTACGAGATCGAGCTGGGCTCCGGCACCAAGGTCGAGCGCGTCACGGCGCTGTCCAAGAACATCGCCTACGCCGTGGCCTCCGCGGACGTGCGCATCCTCTCGCCGATCCCCGGCCGGTCCGCGATCGGCATCGAGATCCCGAACACCGACCGCGAGACCGTGTCCCTGGGCGACGTCCTGCGCTCGCACAACGCCCGCAAGACGGAGCACCCCATGGTCATGGGCGTGGGCAAGGACGTCGAGGGCGGCTACGTGGTGGCCAACCTCGCGAAGATGCCGCACCTGCTCGTCGCCGGCGCCACCGGCGCGGGCAAGTCGAGCTTCGTGAACTCGATGATCGTCTCGCTCCTGATGCGCGCCACCCCGGACGAGGTGCGGATGGTCATGGTCGACCCGAAGCGGGTCGAGCTGACCGCCTACGAGGGCGTGCCCCACCTGATCACCCCCATCATCACGAACCCCAAGAAGGCCGCCGAGGCGCTGCAGTGGGTCGTGCGGGAGATGGACGCCCGCTACGACGACCTCTCGCACTACGGGTACAAGCACGTCGACGACTTCAACAAGGCCGTGCGCAACGGCAAGGTCCAGCCCGAGCCCGGCTCGAAGCGCGTGATCCGGCCGTACCCGTACCTCCTCGTGATCGTCGACGAGCTCGCGGACCTGATGATGGTCGCCCCGCGCGACGTCGAGGACGCGATCGTGCGGATCACCCAGCTCGCCCGTGCCGCCGGCATCCACCTGGTGCTCGCCACCCAGCGGCCCTCCGTGGACGTGGTCACCGGTCTGATCAAGGCCAACGTGCCCTCCCGGATGGCGTTCGCGACGTCCTCGGTCACCGACTCCCGCGTGGTCCTGGACCAGCCGGGCGCCGAGAAGCTCATCGGCCAGGGCGACGCCCTGTTCCTGCCCATGGGCGCCTCCAAGCCGATGCGCGTGCAGGGCGCGTGGGTCACCGAGTCGGAGATCCACGAGGTCGTCGACCACGTCAAGGGCCAGATGAAGGCGCACTACCGCCAGGACGTGGTGCAGGAGGCCCCCAAGAAGACCATCGACGAGGACATCGGGGACGACCTCGACGTCCTCCTGCAGGCCACCGAGCTCGTGGTGACCACGCAGTTCGGGTCCACCTCCATGCTCCAGCGCAAGCTGCGCGTCGGCTTCGCCAAGGCCGGCCGGCTCATGGACCTGCTGGAGTCCCGCGGCGTCGTCGGGCCCTCCGAGGGGTCCAAGGCGCGGGACGTGCTCGTCAAGCCCGACGACCTCGCCGCGACCCTCGCCGTGCTCCGGGGCGAGGAGCCGCCCGCGCCGCAGGCCGGCGCCGGCGGGTCGGTCGACTACGGCGAGGACCCGGTCGAGGCCTCGCTGGCCCGGACCGCGACCGACCACGGCGACGGCGCCGAGGACCCCGAGGAGTCCGAGGACGCCTGGCAGCTGACCGGCCGCTGAGCCGACCCCGTCCCACCCACCAGGAAGCGAGCACCAGATGAGCCCCGCGGACCCGGCGTCCAACCTCAACCTGCCGAACGCGCTGACCGCCCTGCGCATCGTGCTGGTGCCCTTCTTCGTGTGGTTCCTGTGGGTGGGAGGCACCCAGGGGGAGGACTCCCTGGGCATGCGGTGGGCCGCCCTGGCGGTCTTCGCGGTCGCCATGTACACGGACAAGCTCGACGGCGACATCGCCCGGGCCCGCGGGCTGATCACCAGCTTCGGCAAGATCGCCGACCCCATCGCCGACAAGCTGCTGACCGGCGCCGCGTTCGTGGTGCTCTCGATGCTCGGCGAGCTGTGGTGGTGGGTGACCGTGGTGATCCTCGTCCGCGAGTGGGGGATCACGCTCCTGCGCTTCGTCGTCATCCGCTACGGCGTCATGGCCGCCTCGAAGGGCGGCAAGCTCAAGACCGTCCTGCAGACCGTGGCGCTCCTGCTCCTGCTGCTCCCGCTGGTGCCCCTGGTGGGCGCGTGGTGGCCGTGGCTGGGCTGGATCGCGATGGGGGCGGCCCTCGTGGTCACGGTCGTGACCGGCGTGGACTACGTGGTCAAGGCGGTCCAGCTGCGCCGCCGGGCGCTGGCCGGGCGGAACGCGGCGTGACGGAGCCGCAGCCGGCCGCCCGGGCGCTCGTCGAGGAGGCCGTCCGCCGGGCGCTGACGGTCGCGACCGCGGAGTCCCTCACCGGGGGAGCGCTGGCCGCCGCCGTCGTCGACGTCCCCGGGGCCTCGGCCTGCTTCGAGGGCGCGGTCGTCTCCTACTCCAACCGGGTCAAGACCGAGGTCCTCGGCGTGCCGGCCCGGCTGCTCGCCGAGCGGGGCTCCGTCGACCCCGACGTCGCGGTCGCCATGGCGGAGGGCGCCCGCCGCCGCCTCGGCACGGACTGGGCCGTCTCCACCACGGGCGCCGCCGGCCCCGAGCCGCACGACGGCAAGCCGGTGGGCACGGTCTACGTGGGCGTCGCGGGACCGGGCGGGTCCACCGTCCACGAGCTGGCCGCGGCGGGGGGCCGGGCGGAGATCCGGGCGGCCGCCGTGCGCGCCGCCCTCGAGCGGCTCACGGCGGCCCTGGTGCTCCCAGCCAACTCACAGTGAAAAACCGCCTCCTGCGGGGAAGAATGGAACCGTCAGCGGGGTTAGCAATGATCGCAGGCTCGAGTTGAGCCGATCGAAGTCAAGATGTCGACCGGCCGGCGCCGAGACACCGCCCGCAGCAGGCGGTGAAGCTGCCGCACACACGAGGAGACGAGCGATTCACATGACCAAGCAACCCGTGTCCGTCAATGGCGTCGTCCGTTGGAAGGACGTGGGCCTCGACGAGGACGACAGCACCGAGACGAAGGACATGAAGATGGGTGTACTCCGCCAGGAGATCGGTGAGGTCCTGCGCAGCGTCCGCCAGCGCCAGGGACGCACCCTCCGAGAGGTCTCGCACAGCGCCCGCGTCTCCCTCGGCTACCTGAGCGAGGTGGAGCGCGGCCAGAAGGAGGCCTCCTCCGAGCTGCTCGCGTCGATCTGTGCCGCGCTCGACATCCCGATGTCCCAGATGCTGCGCGAGGTCGCGGACCGGCTGGCCTACGCCGAGGGCCTCCTGGTCCCGGACACCGTGCCCAGCGACCTCACCGAGCAGTACTCGCGGGAGTTCGGCCGGGTCAACGGCGGCGAGGCCGCCGCGGCCGGCGCCCGCTGATCCGCCCGGGCGGCCCGCCGCCCGCCCACGACGTCCCGGAGGGCTCGTCGGTCCCAGGACCGCCGGGCCCTCCGGCCTGTGCCGGCCCCGCCGCCCGGATGGCAGGATGGACGGGCACGACCCCCGGCCGGCAGCACGACGAAGGAGGACGCGGATGAGGCTGAGCAGCTTCTGGCAGCTCATGGCCGACGAGTTCGGCGCGGGCTACAGCAGGGTCCTGGCCCGGGACCTGGTGCTCGGGGAGCTCGAGCACCGCACGGCCGCCGAGGCCATCGAGGCCGGCGTCGACCCGCGGACCGTGTGGTTCGCCCTCTGCCGGGCCCAGGACGTCCCCGAGTCCCGCTGGTGGGGCGTGGACCGCCCGCCCCGGGACTGACACCCGCCGGGCTCCCGGCGCGCCCGTGGACCCGCGACCGCTTCGAAGGTATATTCGAAGCAGCGGGTCGCGGACTGCACAGCCCGGTCCGTCCCGGGGCGGTGGTTCCCGCTCCTCCCCAGACCCCGCGCGAAGCCTTACGGTGTCCGACCACGGCGATACCGTGGAACACGAAAAGACCAGCAGCAACGGTTCCGGCCGCACCGGCGGAACCCCCCGAACACGAGGTGGACCATGGCAGCCAAGGGCAGCAACAAGCAGAGCGCCGACCAGCAGTTCGGCAGCGACCGCGAGAAGGCTCTCGAGACCGTTCTCGCGCAGATCGACAAGAACTACGGCAAGGGCTCGGTCATGCGCCTGGGCGACCGTCCGGCGACCAAGATCGAGACCATCCCCACCGGGTCCATCGCGATGGACGTCGCGCTGGGCATCGGTGGGTTCCCGCGCGGGCGCGTCGTGGAGATCTACGGCCCGGAGTCCTCCGGCAAGACGACCGTGGCCCTGCACGCGGTCGCCAACGTCCAGAAGGCCGGCGGGATCGCCGCCTTCATCGACGCCGAGCACGCCCTCGACCCCTCCTACGCCGAGAAGCTCGGCGTGGACACCGACAGCCTGCTGGTCTCGCAGCCGGACACCGGTGAGCAGGCCCTGGAGATCATGGACATGCTCGTCGGCTCCGGATCCATCGACATCATCGTCATCGACTCGGTGGCGGCCCTGGTGCCCAAGGCCGAGATCGAGGGCGAGATGGGCGACAGCCACGTGGGCCTGCAGGCCCGCCTGATGAGCCAGGCGCTGCGCAAGATCACCGGCCGGCTCTCCCACTCGAACACCACCGCGATCTTCATCAACCAGCTGCGCGAGAAGATCGGGGTGTTCTTCGGCAGCCCCGAGACCACCACCGGTGGCAAGGCGCTGAAGTTCTACGCCTCGGTCCGCGTGGACGTGCGCCGCATCGAGACCCTCAAGGACGGGGCCAACCCGGTGGGCAACCGGACCCGCGCCAAGATCGTCAAGAACAAGATGGCGCCGCCCTTCAAGCAGGCCGAGTTCGACATCCTCTACGGGGAGGGCATCTCCACCGAGGGCGGGCTCATCGACATGGGCGTGGAGCACGGCATCGTCAAGAAGTCCGGGGCGTGGTTCACCTACGAGGGCGACCAGCTGGGGCAGGGCAAGGAGAACTCGCGCCGGTTCCTCAAGGACAACCCGGAGCTGGCCGAGGAGATCGAGCGCCGGATCCTGGTGAAGCTCGGGGTCGTCGAGGAGCCGGAGACCGCCGAGGAGACCGCGGAGGAGCAGCCCGTGACCGGGCTGCCCACCGAGGTCGCCGGCCCGGCCTTCTGAGCGGGTCCGTGACCGAGAGCCCGTACGACCGCCGGCGCCGCCGGTCCTCCGCCCGCCACCGCGGGCCGGAGGGCCCGGCAGCGTCGTCGTCCCCGGCCCAGGACCCCGAGCCGGACGCCCGGGAGGTGGCCCGGGCGATCGTCCTGCGCCAGCTCACCGCCTCGGCGAAGAGCCGCAAGCAGCTCGAGGACAAGCTCGCCGACCGCAACGTCCCCGAGGACGTTGCCCGGGAGGTGCTGGACCGGTTCGAGGAGGTCGACCTCGTCGACGACGCCCAGTTCGCGGAGCTCTACGTCCGCTCCCGGGCCGGCTCCCGCAAGCTCTCCCGGTCCGCGATCCGGCGGGAGCTGGCCACCCGCGGCGTCACGGGGGAGATCGCCGAGTCGGCGCTCGAGCAGCGCACCGACGAGGACGAGCGGGCGGACGCCGCCGAGCTGGTGCGCCGCAAGCTCCCCGCCGGGGCCGAGCTCACCGACCGCGCCGAGCGGGACAAGGCCGTGCGGCGGCTGGTCGGGATGCTCGGGCGCAAGGGCTACCCGCCCGGGCTGGCCTTCGCCGTGGTGAAGGAGGAGCTCGAGGCGCGCTCCGGTGCCGCGGTCCGGGACGACGAGATGGGCGAGGAACACCCGGAGACCCCGTGACCGGGACCGCCCCGTACAATTGTCCGGTGATGTCGACCCCCGCAGCCCTTTCCCCGGACCCGACCGCGTCCTCCGGCGCGCCCGCCCCGCGCTCCTACGAGGTGCGCACGTTCGGGTGCCAGATGAACGTCCACGACTCCGAGCGGATCACGGGCCTGCTCGAGGCCGCCGGCTACGTCCCCGCCGCCGGCGGCGAGCCGGACCTCGTGGTGTTCAACACGTGCGCCGTGCGCGAGAACGCCGACAACAAGCTCTACGGCAACCTCGGCCAGCTCGTGCCCGCCAAGAAGCGCAACAAGGACCTGCAGATCGCCGTCGGCGGCTGCCTCGCGCAGAAGGACCAGGACACCATCCTCGAGCGGGCGCCGTGGGTGGACGTCGTCTTCGGCACCCACAACATCGGCTCCCTGCCCGCCCTGCTGGAGCGCTCGCGGCACAACGCCGAGGCGCAGCTGGAGATCCTCGACGCCCTCGAGGTGTTCCCCTCGACGCTGCCCACCAAGCGGGACAGCGCCTACTCGGGGTGGGTCTCGATCTCCGTGGGCTGCAACAACACCTGCACGTTCTGCATCGTCCCGTCCCTGCGCGGCAAGGAGAAGGACCGGCGGCCCGGGGAGGTCCTCGCCGAGGTGCAGGCCCTCGTGGACGACGGGGCGGTCGAGGTCACGCTCCTGGGGCAGAACGTGAACTCCTACGGCGTGGAGTTCGGGGACCGCGGGGCGTTCGCCAAGCTGCTGCGGGCGTGCGGGCAGATCGAGGGACTGGAGCGCGTGCGCTTCACCAGCCCGCACCCGGCCGCGTTCACCGACGACGTCATCGACGCCATGGCGGAGACCCCCAACGTCATGCCGCAGCTGCACATGCCCCTGCAGTCCGGCTCCGACCGGATCCTCAAGGAGATGCGCCGCTCCTACCGCTCGAAGCGGTTCCTCGGGATCCTGGACACGGTCCGCGAGCGCATCCCCGAGGCCGCGATCACCACGGACATCATCGTGGGCTTCCCGGGGGAGACCGAGGAGGACTTCCAGGCCACCCTCGACGTCGTGGCGGCCTCCCGCTTCTCCTCGGCGTACACGTTCCAGTACTCCGTCCGGCCCGGCACCCCCGCGGGGGAGATGGCGGACCAGGTGCCGAAGGCCGTGGTGCAGGAGCGCTTCGAGCGGCTGGTGGCGCTGCAGGACCGGATCGCCGCGGAGGAGAACCGGGCGGTGGTCGGCCGGCAGGTCGAGCTGCTCGTCACCGCGGAGGCCGGCAAGAAGTCCGAGCAGACCCACCGGCTCTCGGGCCGCGCGCGGGACCAGCGGCTCGTCCACTTCTCCGTCCCGGAGGGCGCCGAGGTCCCGCGGCCCGGCGACTTCGTGACGGTCGTCGTCACCGGCGCGGCCGCCTACCACCTCGTCGCCGACCCCCGGTCCCCGCAGGACTACGCGCTGCGGCGCTCGCGGGCCGGGGACGCCTGGGACCGCCGCCAGGCCGAGTCCTGCGGGGTCCCCGCCGCCCCGGGCGCCGCCGGCCCCGGGCCCGTGAGCCTGGGCATGCCGGGCCTCCCCGTCCGGTGACCCGCTCGGAGCTGCCGGTCGTCGCCGTCGTCGGGCCCACGGGCACCGGCAAGACCGCCCTGGGCGTCGAGCTCGCCCTGCGGCTGGGCGGGGAGGTCGTCAACGCCGACTCCATGCAGTTCTACCGCGGGATGGACATCGGCACCGCCAAGGCGACCGCGGAGGAGCGGCGCGGGGTGCCCCACCACCTCCTCGACGTCCTCGACGTCACCGAGGAGGCCTCGGTCGCGGACTTCCAGCGCGCCGCCCGGACCCGATTCGCAGAAATCCGCGTCCGCGGCCGGGTCCCCGTCCTGGTGGGCGGCTCGGGGCTCTACGTGCGCGCGGCCCTGGACGTGCTCGAGCTGCCCGGCACCGACCCCGCGGTGCGGGCCCGGATCGAGGACGAGCTCGCGGCGCGGGGCCCCGGCGCCCTGCGGGAGCGGCTGCGCCAGGTGGATCCGGCGTCCGCCGCCCGGCTGCAGGACGAGCGGCGGCTGGTGCGCGCCCTGGAGGTGTGGGAGCTCACCGGCCGCCCGTTCACGTCCTTCATGCCCCGCCGCGAGCACGTGGAGCCCACGGTGCAGATCGGCCTGGACCTCGAGCGTGCCGCGCTGCACGACCGGCTCGCCCGCCGGGTCGGGGCCATGGTCGAGGCCGGCCTGGAGACCGAGGTGCGCGCCCTGGCGGCCCGCGGGCTGCGCGAGGGGCGCACGGCCTCCCGGGCCCTGGGCTACGGCCAGTTCCTGGACGTGGTGGACGGCCGCGCCACCGTGGCGGAGGCGGTCGAGGCCACCGTGGTGGCCACCCGCCGCTTCGCCCGCCGCCAGCGGACCTGGTTCCGTGCGGACCCCCGGGTGCACTGGCTGGACCCGTCCGCGCCCGGCCTCGCGGAGCGCGCCGCGGACGTCGTCGAACGGGTCGCGGCCGGGGGCTGAACCGCGGACCCGGCCGCGGACCGGCGGCCGGGTCCGCGTATCATGGCCGGGTGACTTCCGCCCAGAGCCCCACCGCCCAGCACGAGGACACCCGCCCCGCCCCGGACACCGCCCCCGGCGCCGGCCCCTGGGGGGAGCTCCGGGGCCGCGACTTCGCCAAGGGCCACGGCACGGGCAACGACTTCGTGCTGCTGACCGACCCGCACGCGGAGCTGGCCCTGGACGCCGAGCTGGTGACCCTGGTGTGCGACCGCCACCGCGGCATCGGGGGGGACGGGCTGATCCGCGCCGTGCGCTCCGAGGCGATCCCCGAGGGGCGGGCCGTCCTCGAGGCGGCGCCGGACGCCGAGTGGTTCATGGACTACCGCAACAACGACGGCTCCGTCGCCGAGATGTGCGGCAACGGGGTGCGGGTCTTCGTCCACTACCTGCTCCAGCGGGGTCTCGCCGCGGTCCCCGAGGGGGACGTGTTGCGCATCGGCACCCGCGCCGGGGTGAAGACCGTGGCCCGCACCGACTCCGGCTACGCCGTGGACATGGGGCCGTGGACCTTCCTCGACGGGGACGCGGCCCGGTCCCGCGGCTCGGACGCCGTCGTGACCGCCGAGGGGCTGAAGGTGCCCCGCCCCGCGCTGTCGATCGGCATGGGCAACCCGCACACCGTCGTGGCGCTCGCGGAGGGGGAGAAGCTCGACCAGCTCGGGCTGCACACTGCTCCCGTTGTGCGCCCGGAGCCCGTGGACGGGACCAACGTCGAGTTCGTGGTCCCCGCCGACGGCGACGACGACGGCGTGGGCCGGGTGCGGATGCGCGTGCACGAGCGCGGCGTGGGCGAGACGCAGTCCTGCGGGACGGGCGCGTGCGCCGCGGCGGCCGCGACGCGCTTCTGGGGCGGCGCCACGGCCCCCGACCAGTGGCTCGTGCAGGTGCCCGGCGGGATCGTCTCCGTGACGTTCGTCCCGGCGCCCGACGGCGCCGAGCACGTGGTGCTGGCCGGACCGGCCGTGCTGGTGGCCGACGGCACCTTCGTCTGAGGCCTGAGGCCTGAGGCCTGAGGCCTGAGGCCCGAGGTTTGTGGGGGCGGCCCGGTGCCGGTCGCTCAGTCCCGCCGTTCGACGAGCAGGACCCGGAACCCCTTGTCGGTCGTGTGCCGGGAGACCCGGAAGGCGGCGCCCAGCGCGGTGCCGAGCCACTTCTGCAGCGAGTCCGCCCCGAGGTTCTTCTGCACCACCAGCCACGCCGTGCCGCCCTCGGCCAGCCGCGGCAGCCACTGGAGGAGCAGCTCGTGCAGCTGCTGCTTGCCGATCCGGATGGGCGGATTGGACCAGATGGTGTCGAAGCGCCGCTCCGCGGGCACCTGCTCCGGCAGCAGCGCCTCCACGCCGGTCAGGCCCAGGGCCGCCGCGTTGTCCCGGGTGAGCCCGAGCGAGCGCTCGTTGACGTCCACGGCCGTGACCCGGGCCCCCGGGGCGGCCCCGGCCAGGCTCAGCGCGATCGGGCCCCACCCGCAACCGATGTCCAGGAGCTCCGCCCCGGCGGGGTCGGGAACATTTTCCAGCAGCACGGACGTTCCCTTGTCGAGACCCCGCGGACTGAACACCCCGTTGGAGGTCTGCAGCGAGACCTCCCGCCCCCGCAGCCGCACGGCCACGGACCGCCGCACCTCGGGGACCGAGGGGTCCTCGGAGAAGTAGTGCTCGGTCCCCGGGTTGGGGGTCGCCGGGCCGGCCACGGGATCGGGGGAGTCGGGAGGCGGTGCCATAGCGCCCCATGCTACCGACAGCGCCCGCCCCGCACGCACCGGGAACCGGCGCGGACCCCGCCGGGACGCCCGGCTCCGACGCCGGGATGTCCGGCTCCGCCACTAGAATGTACTGATCAGCATCCCGTCCGAAAGGAACCATGACCCACCCCCGTGAAACCCCTGCCGAGCCCCGCGACGCCGCGGAGCCCGAGAACGGCCTGAGCCGGCAGGACCTGGAGGACGTCGTCGAGCGCGTGCTGTCCCGGGCCCGGGCCCGGGAGCAGGCCGCCGGGCAGGACACCGCCCCCGAGGACGACTCCACCGCGCCGGGCAGGTTCTCCGGCCGGGCCCGGGAGCTGGCCGACGCCGAGGACGGGCACACCGTCCACGACGGCGACCAGCAGGACCTCGAGGAGCGCCGCGCGCTGCGCCGCGTCGCGGGCCTGTCCACCGAGCTCGAGGACGTCACCGAGCTCGAGTACCGCCAGCTGCGCCTGGAGCGCGTGGTGCTGGCCGGGCTGTGGACGGAGGGCACGCTCGCGGAGGCCGAGAACTCCCTGCGCGAACTGGCCGCGCTCGCCGAGACCGCGGGCTCCGAGGTGCTGGACGGCATCGTCCAGCGCCGGCTCAAGCCGGACCCGGCCACGTACCTGGGCTCGGGCAAGGCCAAGGAGCTGCGGGACATCGTCGCCGCGACCGGCGCGGACACCGTCGTCGTCGACTCCGAGCTCGCCCCCTCCCAGCGGCGCGGGCTGGAGGACGTCGTGAAGGTCAAGGTCATCGACCGCACGGGTCTGATCCTCGACATCTTCGCCCAGCACGCCAAGTCCAAGGAGGGCAAGGCCCAGGTCGAGCTCGCCCAGCTCGAGTACCTGCTCCCGCGCCTGCGCGGCTGGGGCGAGTCCCTGTCCCGCCAGGCCGGCGGTCGCGCCGCCGCCGGTGAGGGCATCGGCTCCCGCGGCCCCGGTGAGACCAAGATCGAGCTGGACCGCCGGCGCATCCGCACCCGCATGGCCAAGCTGCGGCGCGAGATCGCCGCGATGAAGCCGGCGCGCGAGACCAAGCGGCTCAACCGCCGCCGCCACTCCGTGCCCTCGGTGGCGATCGCCGGCTACACCAACGCGGGCAAGTCCTCGCTGCTGAACCGGCTCACGGACGCGGGCGTGCTCGTGGAGAACGCCCTGTTCGCCACCCTGGACCCCACGGTCCGCCGCGCGCAGACACCGGACGGCATCGGCTACACGCTCTCGGACACGGTCGGCTTCGTCCGGTCGCTGCCCACGCAGCTCGTCGAGGCGTTCCGCTCCACCCTGGAGGAGGTCGCCGACTCCGACCTCATCCTGCACGTGGTGGACGCCTCCCACCCGGACCCCGAGGGCCAGATTCGCGCGGTGCGCCAGGTCTTCACGGACATCGACGCGCAGAACATCCCCGAGATCATCGCCCTGAACAAGGTGGATGCCGCCGACCCGTTCGTGGTCGAGCGGATCAAGCAGCGCGAGCGCAACGTGGTGGTGGTCTCGGCCCGCACCGGGGAGGGCATCGAGGAGCTCCGGCAGCGGATCAGCGAGTCCATCCCGCGGCCCGAGACGGTGCTGGACCTGCTCGTGCCCTACCAGCGCGGGGACGTGGTCAGCCGGCTGCACGACTGGGACGCGGAGATCCTGCGCACCGAGCACCTGCCCGAGGGCACCCACCTGCTCGTGAAGGTCCGCGAGGACCTCGCGGCCGAGCTCGCGGAGTTCGCCCCCGAGCGCGCTCCCGGCTTCGGCGCCGAGAGCGCCTGAGCGCGTGGCCGCCGCATTCGTGGACGAGTCCGGGCACGACGTCTCGGGCGTGCGCCCGGAGACCCTGCCCGGGGCCAAGGACTCCCTGGCCCTGCTGGACACCGCCGTGACCGCGATGGGCGGGCAGATCCGGGACGGGCAGCGGCTGATGACCGCCAAGGTGGCCGAGGCCCTGGACCGGGGCCGGCACCTGCTGGTCCAGGCGGGGACCGGCACCGGCAAGTCCCTCGCGTACCTGGCCCCGCTCGTGGAGCACGCCCAGCGCGCGGACAAGCCGGTGGTCGTGGCCACCGCGACGCTCGCGCTGCAGTCGCAGATCGTCGGCCGGGACGTGCCGCGCCTGCTGGCCGCCCTCGAGGGCGAGCTCGAGCGGGACGTGGACGTGGCCCTGCTCAAGGGCCGCAGCAACTACGCGTGCCTGCACAAGATCGAGGGCGGCTACCCGTCCGACGACGAGCCCGGCGCGCTCTTCGCGCTGCCCGACGCCGCCCCGCACCCCGGCCCGCCGCAGCCCGAGGCCGCCGAGAACCCCGGGCGGCTGGGGCAGGAGGTCCAGCGCCTGCGCGAGTGGGCCCGCGAGACCGGGACCGGCGACCGGGACGAGGTGCTCCCCGGGGTCAGCGACCGCGCCTGGCGCCAGGTGTCGGTCACGGCCAAGGAGTGCCTGGGCCGCAGCTGTCCCCTGGTCGAGGACTGCTTCGCGGAGCTCGCCAAGCAGCGGGCCGGTGAGGCCGACATCGTCATCACCAACCACGCCCTGCTCGCGATCAACGCGTTCGAGGGCATCACGGTGCTGCCCGAGCACGACGTCGTGGTCATCGACGAGGCCCACGAGCTCCAGGACCGGGTGACGGGCGCCGTCACCGGACAGCTCTCCGCGGCGATGGTCCGCTCGGCCGCCGCGTCCGCGCGCAAGCACACCTCCGCGAGCCCCGACTCGCTCACCGCCGGGGCCGCCAACCTCGAGGCCGCCCTGATGGGCGCTCCCGCCGAGCTGCTGCACCGCGGCCTCGGGGACGCCCAGGCGGCGGCCGTGGCCCAGATCCGGGACGCCGCCCGCACCGTGATGACCGAGTCCAAGGCCGGTCCCGGGGAGAAGGACGGGGACGCCGGCCGGCAGATGGCCCGCTCCCGGGTGAGCGACGTCCTCGACCTGGCCGAGCGGATCCTCGCCGCCGAGGAGCACCGCGAGGTGCTGTGGATCTCGCGCCAGGGCGGCTGGGAGCCGGGCCGCGGCTACGTGCCCGCGGAGGACACCGACCCGGCGACCCTGCACGTGGCCCCGCTCAGCGTGGCCGGCACCCTGCGGGAGGGGCTCTTCGACGGGCGCACCGTGGTCCTCACCTCCGCCACCCTGTCCGTCGGCTCGTCCTTCGACTCCGCCGCCGGCGCCCTCGGCCTGCGGGGCGAGGGCGCCCCGCGCTGGGAGGGCGTGGACGTCGGCAGCCCGTTCGACTACCCGAAGCAGGGCATCCTCTACCTCGCCAAGCACCTGGAGAAGCCCGGCCGCCGGCTCACGGAGGCCCAGCTGGACGAGATGCTGGCCCTGCTGGAGGCCTCCAGGGGCGGGGCCCTCGGGCTCTTCTCCTCCCGCCGGGCGGCGGAGGAGGCGGCCGAGGCGCTCCGCGGGCGCACCGACCTGCCGATCCTGTGCCAGGGGGAGTCCTCGCTCGCGGGACTCGTCCAGGAGTTCACCGACGACCCGGCCACGAGCCTGTTCGGCACGATGAGCCTGTGGCAGGGCGTCGACGTCCCGGGGGCCTCGTGCCGGCTCGTGATGATCGACCGGATCCCCTTCCCGCGCCCGGACGACCCGCTGGCGAGCGCCCGCAGCCGCGCCGCGGAACGGGCCGGCGGCAACGGGTTCATGTCCGTGTCCGCGACGCACGCGGCCGTGCGGCTCGCCCAGGGGGCCGGGCGGCTCATCCGCGCGGGCGGGGACCGGGGCGTCGTGGCGATCCTGGACTCCCGGATCGCGACCGCCCGCTACGGCGGCTTCCTCCGCGGGTCCCTGCCGCCGCTGTGGACCACCACGGACCGCCAGGTGGTGCTCGGCGCCCTGCAGCGGCTCTCCGTGGGCTGAGCACGTCCGGCGGACGCCCGGGGTCTCCCCGGACCGCGCCGGGCCCGCACGGGGTGCGGACAGCAGGAGGTGTCCGGACGGCGGCCGGCCCGGACGGCAACGGGCCCCCCCACCGGCGGCGGAGGGCCCGGGTCCCGGGCGTGCGGCGGCTCAGAGGCTGCGCAGCACCGAGACGACCTTGCCCATCACGGTGGCGTGGTCGCCGAGGATCGGCTCGTAGCGCGTGTTCTGCGGCAGCAGCCAGGTGTGGCCGTCCCGCTGGCGGAAGGTCTTGACCGTGGCCTCGTCGTCGAGCAGGGCGGCCACGATGTCACCGTTGTCGGCGGCGCTCTGCCGGCGCACCACCACCCAGTCGCCGTCGCAGATCGCGGCGTCGATCATCGAGTCGCCCTTGACGCGCAGCATGAACAGCTCGCCGTGCCCGACCAGCTGGCGGGGCAGCGCGAGGACGTCCTCCACGGACTGCTCGGCCGTGATCGGCCCGCCGGCGGCGATGTGGCCCACCAGGGGGACCATCGTCACGTCCGCCGAGGTGGACAGCTCGGCCACGGCGTTCTGGGCGGCGGGACGAGCGGTCCGGCTCGCCGGTGCCGCCGGGGCCTCCTGCGACGGCTCGGCGGACTCCGCCCCGGCGGTCCCGCGCAGCTGCAGGGGAGTGAGCACCTCCATGGCCCGCGGGCGCTTGGGGTCGCGGCGCAGATAGCCCAGCTTCTCGAGCTGGGCGAGCTGGTGGGTGACGCTGGAGAGCGAGGCCAGGCCCACGAGGTCCCCGATCTCCCGCATGGACGGCGGATAGCCGTGCTCGGCGATGGAGCGCTGGATGGCCTCGAGGATGGTGCGCTGGCGCACGGTGAGCCCGCGGCTGCGCGAGCGTGCCCCGGGGCGGGCGCCCCGGGCGCGGGGCTCCTCGGGGGTGGGGGGCTGGGCCATGGGAGCGTCGTCCTTTCCCGTCCGGCTGCAGGTGCCGCAGCCGGTCTGCGCGGTCCCGGTTCCGATGTCGGACCCGGGTGGTTCGATGGGTCCCGGTCGGCAGGCGCAGGGGATCCGCAGCGCGCGCCGGCCGGGGGCCCGGACCTGTCCTCAGCCTAGGCGACACGCCGTGTGTGTTCAAACATATGTACGACCCGCTGTCGACAGCATTCGCAGACACGTGCTAGACATGGGTCATCGGTATTCGAAAGTATGTTCGATCGAATGGAGGCCCGCGAGGGTCGTCGACCGGACCGGTGTTCGAGATCGCCCGCTCCGTGCGGGAACGTCAAGGAGTTCATGTCATGAGTGCCAGTGCCACCCTCACCGCCGTCGTCGCCCGCCGCCGCGAGTCCGCAGGATCCGCCCGGGGGCTCGGCCGTGCGCTCCGGCGGGCCCGTCCCGCCCGCTCCGCGTCCCGCACCCCGCTGACCCTGACCCGCCGCGGCCGCCTGGTGTTCCTGGGGCTGCCCGTCCTGGCCGGCTCCGCCGCCCTGGTGGTGCTCGCCGTGATCTTCCTCGTCCCCTCGACGGCCACGGCCACGAGCGCACCCGTCCCGGGCTCCGGGACCGAGCAGACCACCGTGTTCCCCGGGCAGAGCCTGTGGGAGCTCGCCGTGGCGGCCGATCCGGACCGGGACCCGCGGGAGGTCATGGACGAGATCGTGGAGCTCAACGACCTGGACAGCTCCGTGCTCGTGGCCGGCCAGCTCCTCGAGGTCCCGGCCGCCTGAGCCGCCCGCCCGATCAGCACGCCCCGCTCTGTACGCCCCGCTCTGTACACCCCGATCTGTACGCCCCGGGCGGAGCACTAAACTGTCCGGGTGACGCAGAACCTGGACCGACTCAACGCCCTCCCGCTCCGCGACGACCTGCGCGGCAAGACGCCGTACGGCGCCCCGCAGCTCGACGTCGCCGTGGCGCTCAACACCAACGAGAACACCCATCCGGTCCCGGCGGACGTGCACGCGGCGATCGTCCGGGAGGTCACCGAGGCGGCCTGGACCCTCAACCGGTACCCGGACCGCGAGTTCACCGCCCTGCGCGAGGAGCTCGCCGCGTACCTCGGCCACGGGCTCGGGCCCGGGAACCTGTGGGCGGCCAACGGGTCCAACGAGATCCTGCAGCAGATCCTGCAGGCCTTCGGCGGCCCGGGCCGCACCCTGCTCAGCTTCGTCCCCACCTACTCGATGTACCCGCTGCTGGCCTCCGGCACGCACACCGGCTTCGTCGCCGGGGAGCGGGCGGCGGACTTCGGCCTGTCCGCGGAGTCCGCGGCCGAGCAGGTGCGCCGGCACCGCCCCGACGTGGTCTTCCTCTGCTCGCCCAACAACCCGACCGGCACCGCGCTGGGCTCGGACGTGGTCACCGCCGTGTACGAGGCGGGGGAGGAGTTCCGCACCGTCGTGGTGATCGACGAGGCGTACGCGGAGTTCTCCCACGGCGGCACCCCCACCGCGCTCACGCTGCTCGAGGGCCGGCCCCGGCTGATCGTCTCCCGCACCATGAGCAAGGCGTTCGCGCTCGCCGGCGCCCGCCTCGGCTACTTCGCGGCGGCGCCGGAGGTCGCCGACGCCGTGCGCCTGGTCCGGCTGCCGTACCACCTCTCCGCCGTCACCCAGGCCACGGCCCTGGCGGCCCTGCGCCACTCGGAGTCGCTGCTGGCCAACGTGGAGGACATCAAGGTCCAGCGCGACCGGATCGTCGACGAGCTCAAGCGGATCGGGCTGGAGCCGGCCGAGTCGGACTCCAACTTCGTGTTCTTCGGCGGCATGGAGGACTCCCGGGCCGTGTGGGGGGAGCTGCTCGAGGACGGGGTGCTCGTGCGGGACGTCGGGATCCCCGGCCACCTGCGCGTCACCGCCGGCACCGAGGAGGAGACCACCGCGTTCCTGACCAGCATGGAGCGGATCGTCTCCGGCGGCTGAGGGGCCCCGGGGCCGGGTCCTCCCGACCCGGATAGCATGGAGGCAGACCACCACCACCGGGCCCGGGGCGCCGCCGTGCGTCCCGGCCCGGACCACCCGCGGCCCACCGACGGCCGTGCCGCGCCCGCGAGGAGTTCCCACCGAATGAGCGACCAGACCACCACCGGCACCCGTGCGCCCCGCCGCGCCGCCCTGGAGCGGCGCACGAGCGAGTCCACGGTGTCCGTCGAGATCGACCTCGACGGCACCGGCGAGAACGACATCGACACCTCGGTGCCCTTCTACGACCACATGCTCACCGCGCTGTCGAAGCACTCCCTGATCGACATGCGGATCCGGGCGACCGGGGACACCCACATCGACGTCCACCACACCGTCGAGGACACCGCGATCGTCCTCGGGGACGCCCTGCGCCAGGCGCTGGGCGAGAAGGCCGGGATCCGCCGGTTCGGCGAGGCCACCGTCCCGCTGGACGAGGCCCTGGCCAACGCCGTGGTCGACATCTCCGGCCGGCCCTACGCGGTGCACACCGGCGAGCCGGAGGGCCAGCAGTACCACCTCATCGGCGGGCACTTCACCGGCTCCATGGTCCAGCACGTCTTCGAGTCCCTGGCCCACCACGCCGGGATCTGCCTGCACGTCACGCTGCTGGCCGGCCGGGACCCGCACCACATCGCCGAGGCCCAGTTCAAGGCCCTGGCCCGCGCGCTGCGCCAGGCCGTGGAGCCCGATCCCCGGGTCCGCGGCATCCCGTCCACGAAGGGGGCCCTGTGAGCACCGACGGCACTACCGCGACCGACGGCGCCGGCCGGCCCACCGTCACGGTCCTCGACTACGGCGCCGGCAACGTGCGCTCGGCCGTGCGCGCCCTCGAGGCCGCCGGCGCGGACGTGGTGCTCAGCGCCGACCCCGAGGCGGTGCTCGACGCCGACGGCCTCGTGGTCCCCGGCGTCGGCGCGTTCGCCGCCGTCATGGACGGTCTGCGCTCCGTGGACGCGCTGCGCCTGATCGGCCGCCGCCTCGCCGGCGGACGGCCCGTGCTGGGCATCTGCGTGGGCCTGCAGGTCCTCTTCGACTCCGGGGTGGAGCACGGCCAGGAGACCGAGGGCATGGGCGAGTGGCCCGGCGTCGTCGAACGGCTGAAGGCCGACGTCGTCCCGCACATGGGCTGGAACACGGTCGACCCGCCCGAGGGCAGCGTCCTGTTCCGGGGCATCGAGGACCAGCGCTTCTACTTCGTGCACTCCTACGGGGTGCAGGAGTGGGACTTCCCGCAGAGCATCCAGAAGATGCGGCCGCCGCAGGTCACCTGGTCCGACCACGGCGGGCGCTTCATCGCCGCTGTGGAGAACGGGGCCCTGTGCGCCACGCAGTTCCACCCCGAGAAGTCCTCCGAGGCGGGCATCCAGCTGCTGCGCAACTGGCTCGGCACCCTGCCGCGCACGGGACGCCTCGACCACCTCAAGGCCGGCGACCCCCTCGGCGGGGACACCCTGGCCGGCCGGCCGACCCTGGAGAGCCAGGACGGCGCCGCGTGAGCGCGGCCGTCGTCGTCATGGTGCTCGGGGCGTTCGTCGCCGGCGGCGCCATCTCGTTCCACCAGCAGCGCAAGCCGCTGTGGACGGTCGTCCTCCTGGCCGCCGTCGCGGCGGCCCTCGTCGGCTACGGCTGGTACGCCTGGTTCCAGGGCCGCTGAGCCCCGGGCCCACCCCGAACGCCCGCACACCCGCACCCGAGCACCGAGAGAAGAGAACCCATGTCCCTGAGCGAGACCCCCCGCCTCCAGCTGCTGCCCGCCGTCGACGTCGCGGACGGCCAGGCCGTGCGCCTGGTCCAGGGCGAGGCCGGCTCCGAGACCGGCTACGGCGACCCGCTCGAGGCCGCCCTCGCGTGGCAGGAGGCCGGCGCCGAGTGGATCCATCTCGTGGACCTCGACGCCGCCTTCGGCCGCGGCGACAACATCGACGTCCTCCGCCGCGTGGCCGCCGAGCTGGAGCTGAAGGTCGAGATGTCCGGCGGCATCCGCGACGACGCCTCGCTGGAGCGGGCGCTGTCCCTGGACCCCGCGCGGATCAACCTGGGCACCGCGGCCCTCGAGAACCCCGAGTGGACGCAGAAGGTCATCGCCGAGCACGGCGACGTCATTGCGGTGGGCCTCGACGTGCGGGGCACCGTGCTCGCCGCCCGCGGCTGGACCGAGGAGGGCGGGGACCTCTGGGAGGTCCTGGACCGCCTCGAGGAGCACGGCTGCGCCCGCTACGTGGTCACCGACGTCACCAAGGACGGCACCCTCAAGGGCCCCAACCTGGAGCTGCTGCAGGAGGTCGCGACCCGCACCGACAAGCCCGTGGTCGCCTCCGGGGGGATCTCCTCCCTCGAGGACCTCGCCGCCCTGCGCACCCTGGTGCCCTCCGGCGTCGAGGGCGCGATCGTGGGCAAGGCCCTCTACGCGGGCCGCTTCACCCTCGAGGAGGCCCTCGACGTGGCGGGCCGGCCGGGAGCGCGGTGACCGAGCGGCCCCTGCCGGCGCACATCGCCGCCCAGCTCGCGGGCGCGGGCGGCACGGAGGACACCGGCGGCCAGGCCTGGGCCGGGCGCGACCTGGGGGAGGGCACCAGCCACACCCACCGCTTCCCCGACGACGACGGCGCCGCCGCCCCGGCCGTGCTGCAGGCCCTCGAGGACCTGCGCGCGGGGAGGGGGGACGAGTCCGCGGTGGTCGCCGCGCTGGCCGGGACCCGGGTGTTCGTGCCCGTCGTGGCCGAGGTCTCGGCCTCGACCGTGACCGAGGCCGGTCTGGTGGCCGACAAGGAGGCCGACATGGCCCTCGTGTCCCTGCGGGCGGCGGACGGCCGGCAGGTGCTGCCGGTCTTCACGTCCACCGCGGCGCTCGCGCACTGGCACGACCGGGCGCGGCCGGTGGCCACGGACGTCCGCCGGGCGGCCGTGGCCGCGGTCAAGGACGGCACCCAGCTGCTCGTGCTCGACCCGGGCACGGAGCTCCCGTTCGTCGTGCGCCGCCCGGCCCTCTGGGCGCTGGCCCAGGGCAGGACCTGGACGCCCTCCTATCGCAGCCCGGCGGTCGAGGCGGCCGTGCGGCGCTGCGCCGAGGACCTGCCCGGGGTGCTCGGCGTGGGGACGACCCCCGGCGACGGGGTGGCCGTGCGCGCCGCGGACGGGGCGGTCGTCCGGGGCGGTGGGGCGGGCCCCGAGCTGGCCGTGGTGCTGTCCCTGCGCGCCGGGCTCGACCGGGCGCAGCTGGACGACGTCGTCGCCCGCTTCCAGGCCCGGCTGAGCGTCGAGCCGGCCCTCGCGGAGGACGTGGACTCGATGCAGCTGCGTCTCACGACGGCGGGCTGACCCGGGGAACCCGGATCAGCCCGCGGCACGCGTGGTGACGGTCCTCAGTTGACGGGACCCGTGAACCGCTCGCCGGGCCCCTGGCCGGGGGCGTCCGGGTAGCGCGAGGCCTCCCGGAACGCGAGCTGCAGGGTGCGCAGGCCGTCGCGCAGCGGAGCGGCGTGCTGCGAGCCGATCTCCGGGGCGGCGGCGGTGACGAAGCCGGCCAGCGCGGTGATGAGCTTGCGCGCCTCGTCGAGGTCCTTGAGCTCCTCCGCGTCCTCGCCGGCGGCGAGACCGCACTTCACGGCGGCGGCGCTCATGAGGTGCACGGCCGCGGTCGTGATGACCTCGATGGCGGGGACCTCCGCGATGTCGCGCATCTGCTCGTCGACAGCGCTGACCGTCTCCTGCGGGATCTCCTGGCCGGACCGTGCGGCGTCGTCGTCGAAGCGGAAGGTGTTCTCGGAAGTCATGTCCCAACTCTGCCACACCGCTGTCCGCCGCCCGGACCGTCCCGGCCCCGCCGGCACTATCCTGCTGGGGAGGCCGGGGGACGGCAGGGAGGAGGCAGGGACGCCGTGTGGATCGGGTGGATCGAGTTCGACGTGCTCCTGGGGGACGTGCACTCCCTGAAGGGCAAGCGCTCCGTGGTGCGGCCCCTCGTCGCGGAGCTGCGCCGCAGGTTCCCCGTGACCGCGGCCGAGGTCGGCCACCTGGAGCTCCACCGCCGGGCCCTGGTGGGCGCCGCCGTGGTCGCGGCCGACGCCGCCCGCCTCGTCGAGGTCCTCGACGACGTCGAGCGCTTCGTCGCCGCCCGCCCGGAGACGGAGCTGCTCTCGGCCCGCCGGGCCCTGCACAGCACCGAGGACGAGTGACAGCGCGCACGCCCGCCGTTTCCCGAACCGGCGGCCCATGGGCTAGACTGGTCGGCAGTGTGCAAGTGGAGGAGACTCCCACCCGCGCCGGCCACGGTCCCCGATCCGCTCGGACGACCTGATCACGGCCGCCGGGTCCGCGACGACATCGTCCGCACGACGGCACGGCCGGGAGTTCCCGCGTCCGCTCCGTCACGCAGCGCGCCACTCCCGGGTGGCGCACCGATGAGCCTCCGCTTGCCGACCGCAGCGGGGGCTTTTTGTCGTTGCGGACCGGACCGAACCATGAGGTCCCCGGAAACCTCCGGGCGACCACGCAGAACATCAGGAGCACGGCATTAGCGATCCACGTATCAATGACAGAATCCGAGTCCCCGAAGTCCGTCTCGTCGGACCCGCAGGCGAGCAGGTCGGCATCGTCCGCGTCGAGGACGCACTGAGGCTGGCCCGCGAATCGGATCTCGATCTGGTCGAGGTGGCGCCCAACGCCAAGCCGCCGGTGGCCAAGCTCATGGACTTCGGCAAGTACAAGTACGAGGCCGCGGTCAAGGCCCGGGAGTCGCGCAAGAACCAGACGAACACGGTCCTCAAGGAGGTCCGGTTCCGGCTCAAGATCGACACCCACGACTACGAGACCAAGGTCGGCCACGCCAAGCGGTTCCTCGGGGCCGGCGACAAGGTCAAGGCCATGATCCAGTTCCGCGGCCGCGAGCAGCAGCGCCCCGAGATGGGCGTCCGCCTGCTCGAGCGCTTCGCGAACGACGTCGCGGAGGTCGGCGCGGTCGAGTCGAGCCCCCGGGTCGACGGCCGCAACATGGTGATGGTCGTGGGCCCGCTGAAGAACAAGGCCGAGGCCAAGGCCGAGGCGCGCCGCCAGAAGCAGCGCGACGAGGCGAAGGCCGAGAACGAGCGCAAGGCGAAGGACAAGATCGACACGTCCTCCGCGGCGCCCGTGACACAGTCGATCGGGGACGCGTTCCCGGCCGAGCTGCGCGAACGGGCCGGGCAGGCCGAGGAGCCGGTGCAGCAGCCGGCCCCGGAGCCCGAGGTCCAGGAGCCGGCACCGGCCCCCGAGGTCCCGGAGACGGCGCAGGCCGCCGCCCCCGAGCCCGAGGTCGCCGAGCCGGAGGCGCCCGAGGCCGTCGAGGCCCCGGAGCCCGAGGTCGCGGAGGCGCCCGAGGTCGTCGAGGCCCCGGCGCCGAAGGCCGCCCCGAAGCCGCCGGCCCCGAAGGCCCCGGCGCCCACGGCCCCGGCCGCGGCGCCGAAGGCTCCCCGGCCCGGTCCCAAGCCGGGCGCCAAGCCCGGGCCCCAGGCCTGAGCGGCGCACGACCTTCCGCGCGAGCGGAGCAGAACTGACAGCGCCCCGCGGCGCGCAGCCGGTCCCGGTTGCGCCCAGGGGCACCGTGGAGGTGCGGCGGACGTCGCCGTGCCCTCCGGTGGCCACCACCGGAAGAAACGCAAGGAGAGCGGCCACATGCCGAAGATGAAGACCCACAGCGGGGCGAAGAAGCGCTTCAAGCTCACCGGTACCGGCAAGGTGAAGCGCCAGCAGGCCAACCGCCGCCACTACCTGGAGCACAAGTCCTCGCGGCTGACCCGCCGCCTGGCCTCCGACCAGATCGTGGCCCCCGGCGACGCCAAGGTCATCAAGAAGATGCTGGGCAAGTAGTCCCCACCGCATCCCCCGGGGAGTCCGACTCCCCGCCCCGCACAGATTTGACCTCCCGGCCGCGCGGCCGGGACCGAAGTGAAGGAGTACACACGTGGCACGTGTGAAGCGGGCGGTCAACGCCCACAAGAAGCGCCGGGAAATCCTCGAGCAGGCCTCCGGCTACCGCGGCCAGCGCTCGCGCCTGTACCGCAAGGCGAAGGAGCAGGTCACCCACTCGTTCGTCTACAGCTACAACGACCGCCGGAAGCGCAAGGGCGACTTCCGCCGGCTGTGGATCCAGCGCATCAACGCCGCGGCCCGCGCCAACGGCCTGACCTACAACCGCTTCATCCAGGGCCTCAAGGCCGCCGAGGTGGAGGTCGACCGCCGGATGCTCGCCGAGCTGGCCGTGAACGACCAGCAGGCGTTCGCCGGTCTGGTCGAGATCGCGAAGAACGCCCTGCCGGAGGACACCTCCGCGCCGCGCGAAGCCGCCGCCTGAGCACAGTCGGAGCAGTGAACCTCACGGAGCGCCTGGCCGCCCAGCCGATGTCCAACCCCCGAGCCGATCGGGTCAGGGACGTCGCGGGACTGGCCGGGCGCTCCGCGCGTTCCAAGCGCGGGCTGTTCCTCGCCGAGGGCCCGCAGAACGCCCGCGAGGCCCTCGCCCGGCATCCGGAGTCCCCGTGCGTGGACGCCGTCTACGTCACCGAGGACGCCCTGGGCCGCCACCCGGACATCGCCGCGCTCCTCGAGCGCGTGGCCGAGGACCGCTCCGTGTTCGTGCGCCTCGTGACGCGGGAGGTCCTCGCCGCGATGAGCGACGCGGTGACCCCGCAGGGCGTCGTCGTCGTGTGCCGCCCCCTCGACGCGGACCTCGGGGCCGTGCTCGCCGCCCGGCCGCGGCTCGTGGCCGTGCTGGCCCGGGTCCAGGACCCCGGCAACGCCGGCACCGTGCTGCGCGCGGCGGACGCCGCCGGCGCGGACGCGGTGGTGCTCACCGCCGGCAGCGTGGACGTCTACAACCCCAAGACCGTGCGCTCGACCGCCGGCTCCCTCTTCCACCTGCCCGTCGTCGTGGGCGCCGACCTGCCCGCGCTGCTCGGGGCCGCCCGCGCCGCCGGGTGCGGCGTGCTGGCCGCCGACGGCCACGGGGACGTCGACCTCGACCGCCTCCAGGACGCCTCCGCCGCCCGGGCCGCCGGCGCGGACGGGGTCGACACCCCCTACGACCTGGCGCGCCCCACCGTGTGGCTCTTCGGCAACGAGGCCCGGGGACTGTCGGAGGAGGAGAAGGCGCTGGCCGACCACCGCGTCGCCGTGCCGGTGCACGGCCGGGCGGAGTCCCTCAACGTCGGCACCGCCGCCACCGTGTGCCTCTACGCCTCGGCCCGGGCCCAGCGGCGCCCCGGCGCCGGGGACGGGCACTGAGCCCGTGACCGCTCCGCTGCCCGCCGC
This sequence comes from Kocuria sp. CPCC 205231, assembly GCF_040980965.1. Classification (NCBI taxonomy): domain Bacteria; kingdom Bacillati; phylum Actinomycetota; class Actinomycetes; order Micrococcales; family Micrococcaceae; genus Kocuria; species Kocuria sp. CPCC 205231. The sequence goes on from NZ_JAVKPP010000004.1 coordinate 289,484, forward strand.
GTACCGCACCCAGGTGGTCGGCGCCGCCCTCCTCGACGACGCCCGCCGCCCCACGGCCTTCCTCGCCGCGCAGCGGGCCTACCCCGAGGCCCTGCGGGGCCTGTGGGAGTTCCCCGGCGGCAAACAGGAGCCGGACGAGAGCTGCGAGCAGGCCCTGGTGCGGGAGTGCGCCGAGGAGCTCGGCGTGGACGTCCGGCTGCTCGCGGAGGTGCGCGGACCGCACGCCCAGGGCTGGCCGCTCAAGGACACCGCGGCGATGCGGGTCTGGACGGCCGTGGCCGCCGGCGGCGACCCCCGGCCCGTGCTGGGGGAGGACCACCTGGCCGTGCGGTGGCTCCCGCTCGCCGACCCCGCCGCCGCGCTCGAGCTCCCCTGGATCCCGGCCGACCTGCCGATCGTGCACGCCCTGCTGGACCACCTGCGGGGCTGACCCGGTCCGTGCCGGCCGGAGCGGGTCAGGTGGCGGCGCGCCGGTCAGCCGTGGTGGCGGGGGGCCGGGGCGTAGCCGCCGTCGGCGAGACCGGCCCCGATCTCGAAGGGGTTGCGGTGCGCCGGGTGCCCGCAGCGCAGCACCGACCACCCCGCGGCCAGGAGGTAGGCCGGCAGGAAGGGCAGGCCCAGCCACTGCGCCCACTGGGTCGCGTGGCGGGACTCATGGGCCACGAGCCGGGGGCGGGCCGCGACGTCGTCGATCCCGGCGCGGAACAGGACCACGTTGCCCACGGTGAACGCCCCGGCCCGGGGCAGCCGGGGCCGGTAGCCGAAGCCCAGGAGCAGCCCCTCCGGGCCGCGGACCAGCTTCGTCCGGGAGGCCGCGGCGACCAGCAGCCCCAGCGGGGTGGACAGGTTCGCCATGTTCCACACCTGCCGCAGGCGCGCCGCCCGGCTCGGTTCGGGTGTCATGGCACCAGCCTAGATCCGCTCGGCGCACCCCGTCCGGGCCGACGATCGCCACGCCTGCGATCACCCGGGCACGGAAGCAGCGGGGCAGCGCCGGCACTCCTCCGCGCCGGACCGCGCCGCGCTCCGGTACCACCGGGTCGTCGACGTGCCGGAGAAGCGGTGGGCGGACCCTGCGGCCCGTGCCATAGACTGGAACACGCCCGCGATCCGTGCCGATCCGGGCTTTCCCGTGCTCCATGTCCCACGGACCGTGGGACGGCGTGCGCGGACGACCCCGTCCCCGAGCCGAAGAAGTCGCCAGCTGATGTCTGAACTGCCACCCGAGACCGCCCCGAGCGGCGCGGTCGACCCGACCGACGAGGCCGCGGTCGCCGCGGCCGTGGAGGCGGCCCTGGCCGCCGTCGGAAACGCCCAGGACCTCGACGAGCTCAAGGAGGTCCGGCTCGCCCACGCGGGGGACCGCTCCCCGCTGGCGCTGGCCAACCGGCAGATCGGCTCCCTGGACAAGTCGCAGAAGTCCGCGGCCGGCAAGCTGGTCGGCCAGGCCCGCGGCCGCGTCAACCAGGCGGTCGCCGCCCGCACCACGGTGCTGGAGGAGGAGCGGGACGCCCGGATCCTCGTCGAGGAGGCCGTGGACGTCACCGCCGCCGGCCGGCGCCGGCGCCTGGGCGGGCGGCACCCGCTGACCAACCTCATGGAGCGCGTCGGCGAGACGTTCGTGGCCATGGGCTGGGAGGTCGCCGACGGCCCCGAGGTCGAGTCCGAGTGGTACAACTTCGACTCCCTCAACTTCAAGCCCGACCACCCCGCCCGGGAGCTGCAGGACACCTTCTTCGTGGACCCGCCCGAGGCGCACCTCGTGCTGCGCACGCACACCTCGCCGGTGCAGATGCGCACGCTGCTCAGCCGCGAGCTGCCGGTCTACGTCGTCGTCCCGGGGCGCACCTACCGCACCGACGAGCTCGACGCCACGCACACCCCGGTCTTCCACCAGGTCGAGGGTCTGGCCGTGGACAAGGGGCTGTCGATGGCCGACCTCAAGGGCACGCTCGAGCACTTCGCCCGGCAGATGTTCGGCCCGGAGGCGAAGATCCGGCTGCGGCCCAACTACTTCCCCTTCACCGAGCCGTCCGCCGAGCTGGACGTGTGGCACCCGAACGCCAAGGGCGGGCCGCAGTGGATCGAGTGGGGCGGCTGCGGCATGGTCCACCCGAACGTGCTGCGCGCGGCCGGCATCGACCCCGAGGTGTACTCGGGCTTCGCGTTCGGCATGGGCATCGAGCGGACCCTGATGTTCCGCAACAACGTCCCCGACATGCGCGACATGGTCGAGGGCGACGTCCGCTTCAGCGAGCACTTCGGGATGGAGATCTAAGACATGCGAGTTCCTTTGTCATGGCTGCGCGAGCACGCCCCCGTCCCGGCGGACGCGACCGCCGAGGACGTCCTGGCCGCCCTGGTGACGGTGGGCCTCGAGGAGGAGGACGTGCACCGTCCCGCGGACCACCTGAAGGGCCCGGTCGTGGTCGGCCAGGTGCTGTCCAAGGAGCCGGAGACCCACTCCAACGGCAAGACCGTCAACTGGTGCACCGTCCGCGTGGTCCCCGAGGGCCAGGAGCAGACCCTGACCGGCGAGGGCATCGACCCCTCCGGCGTGCAGGGCGTGATCTGCGGGGCCCACAACTTCGAGGTCGGGGACAAGGTCGTCGTGACCCTGCCCGGCGCCGTCCTGCCCGGGGACTTCAGGATCTCGGCGCGCAGGACCTACGGCCACACCTCCGCCGGGATGATCGCCTCCGTCCGGGAGCTCGGCATCGGCGAGGACCACGACGGCATCCTGGTGCTCTCGACCCTCGGCCTGGACCCGGAGCTCGGCACGGACGCCCTCGAGCTGCTCGGCCTCCACGACGAGGCCGCCGAGATCAACGTGACCCCGGACCGCGGCTACGCGTTCTCGATCCGCGGCGTGGCCCGCGAGTACTGCCACGCCGTGCACGAGCCCTTCACCGACCCGGCCGGGACCGTGGCGCCCCGGGTGCCCGCCCCCACCGCGGACGGCTTCCCCGTGGCCGTCGAGGACGACGCCCCGATCCACGGCAACCCCGGGTGCACCCGCTTCGTCGCCCGCACGGTGACCGGCATCGACGCGAGCGCCCCCACACCCCCGTGGATGTCGGCGCGGCTGCGCCTGGCGGGGATCCGCTCGATCTCCCTGCCGGTGGACGTCTCCAACTACGTGATGCTCGAGCTCGGCCAGCCGCTGCACTTCTACGACCTCGGGACGCTGACCGGCGGCATCGGGGTCCGCCGGGCGGCGCCGGGCGAGACCCTGACCACCCTGGACGGCAAGCGGCGCACCCTGGACCCCGAGGACCTGCTCATCACCGACGGGTCCGGGCCCATCGGCCTGGCCGGGGTCATGGGCGGGGCGGCCACCGAGGTCTCGGACGCCACCGTCGACGTCCTCGTGGAGGCGGCCCGCTTCGACGAGGTCTCGATCGCCCGCACCACCCGCCGGCACCGGCTGCCCTCCGAGGCGTCCAAGCGCTTCGAGCGCGGCGTGGACCCGCAGATCGCCCCGGTGGCCGCCCAGCGCGCCGTGGAGCTGCTCATGGAGCTGGCCGGCGGCACGGCCGGGCCCGGGGTCACCGACGTGGACGCCACCACCGCCCCCGCGCCCATCGAGCTGCCCTGGGACCACCCGAGCCGCCGCACGGGCGTGGAGTACACGGCGGAGCAGGTCGTCGCGACCCTCACCGAGCTCGGCGCGCAGGTCGAGGCCACCGACGACGGCTGGCGCGTCGTGCCCCCGTCGTGGCGGCCCGACCTGGTCGAGAAGGAGGACCTGGTCGAGGAGATCGCCCGCCTCGTGGGCTACGACGCGATCCCCTCGCGGCTGCCCGTGGCGCCCCCCGGGCGCGGCCTGACCGCCGAGCAGCAGGCCCGCAAGCGGGTGGCCGACGCGCTCGCGGCCGCCGGGCTGACCGAGGTGCTCGCCTACCCGTTCGTCGCGCAGGCGGACAACGAGCTGTGGGGTGCCCCCGAGCCCGGGGTGCCCGTGCCGTCGGTGAAGCTGGCCAACCCGATCAGCGAGGCCCAGGGGATGCTGCGCGTGTCCCTGCTCCCGGGCCTGCTCGAGGTGCTGCGGCGCAACACCTCCCGCGGCTTCCGCGACCTGGCGCTCTACGAGGTCGGGCGTGTCTTCCGCCCCGGCGAGCAGCTCGGCAGCGCGAGCATCCCGCCGCTGGGGGCGCGCCCGGACCCGGCGGTGCTCGAGGAGCTCGAGGCCGGTCTGCCCGCCCAGCCGCGCCACCTCGCCGCGGTCCTCGCCGGCAAGGACGCGGCCGAGGGGCCGTGGACCGCGCCGCGCGCGTTCGACTGGCAGGACGCCCTCGACACCGCCCGGCTGGCCGCCGAGGTGCTGGGGGTCGAGCTGACCGTCCGCCAGGGCACCCACCAGGCGTTCCACCCGGGCCGCACCGCGGTGCTCGCCACCGCCGACGGCACCCCGCTGGGCTACGCGGGCGAGCTGCACCCGCAGCTCGTCGCCGCGCAGGACCTCCCCGAGCGGACCGTGGCGATGGAGCTGAACCTCAGCTCGCTCACCGCGGCCGAGTCCGGGGTCGTCCAGGCGCGCCCGATCTCCGGCTACCCGGCCGCCACGCAGGACGTCGCGCTCGTGGTGGACGCCTCCGTGCCGGCCGCCGAGCTGCGGGCCGCGCTCGAGGAGGGCGCCGGGGAGCTCCTCGAGGACGTCCGCGTCTTCGACGTCTACCAGGGACCCGGCATCGAGGAGGGCCGGAAGTCGGTCGCCTTCGCGCTGCGCTTCCGGGCCCCGGACCGCACGCTGACCGCGGACGAGGCCTCCGCCGCCCGCGAGGCGGCCGTCGCCGTCGCCGCCGAGCGCCACGGCGCCGTGCTCCGCGGCTGAGCGGTCCCGCCCGGACGGCCCGCCCCCTCCGGGGAGCGGGCCGTCCGTCGTCCCCGCCCCGCCCGGGCGGTAACACTCGCGAACGCCAGGGAGTGCGCCGTCGACTTCGGTACTGTGGCACCGGGTCCCCGGCCGCGACCCCGGCGTTCGCGACCGCCCCCCCCCCTTCCCCGACCCCGTTCCAGGAGCGCAGCATGACCGAGGAGACCACCGACCGCCAGGAGCCGTTCTTCGCCTTCGACGACGAGCAGGACGTGCAGGACGGGCGCGCCCGCCGGTCGATCGCCTGGAAGCCGACGGCCGTGGGCCTGCTGGGGCTGCTCCTGGGCCTGGTCCTCGCGGTGAGCGCGGCCCTCGCCTGGGACGACTCCCGCAGGCTGGCCGGCTACGCGGACCGGTCGTGGGTGATCTCCGGGCAGTACCAGGACCTCACCAACGATCTGCAGACCAAGACCTGGAACCCCATCTACCGCGGGGTGCTGCCCGCGGACGAGGCGGTCACCGAGCAGCCCTTCGACTCGGGCCTCGCCGACCCGCGCGTCCCGGAGGCGGGGGAGGAGATCGTCTTCCGCGGCACGCAGACGGGCTCCGGCGAGGACGACTTCCACCAGGAGGCCGACGCGCTGCTCGCCGTCGAGGACGGCACCCTCCAGGTGGTCGAGACCGCCGAGGCGGGCGAGTTCGGGGACGGCGTCACCGCGGGCACCATCGCGTGGCAGCGCGTCCAGGCGGCCCTGCTGCTGCTCGCCGGTCTCGCCGCGGCCGGAGGCGGGGTCTGGTTCGCCCGCCGGCTCTACCGCCGGGAGCACTGACCGGCCGGCCGCCCGCGCGGCGCAACGGGCCCCCGCCGGACGCACAGCGTCCGGCGGGGGCCCGTTCCCGTCGGTGCCCGGGGGCCGGCGCGGGTCAGGGCAGGGCGGGCAGCTCCCGGCGGAGCAGCCACGTGTCGAGCAGGCCGTCGACCTCCGCCCACCGGTCCCGGGGCACGAAGCCCCGCAGGTGCTCCCGGAAGCCCGCCGTGCTCACCCACCCGTCCCGGTTGGCGGTGGCCCAGCCGCGCAGCAGCGTGCGGAAGGCGTCCTCGCCCACGGTCTCCCGGATCGCGTGGACGGTGAGGGCGCCCCGGACGTACACCACGTCGTCGAAGAGCCGCACCTGCCCGGGGTCCCCGATGACGAGGTCCTGGCGCATCTTGGACAGGGTCCGGTGCGCCTTCTCCGCGTGCCAGCGGGCCGGTCTGTCGCCGGAGGCCTCCGACCAGATCCACTCCGCGTAGGACGCGAACCCCTCGTTGAGCCAGATGTCCTGCCACGCGGAGAGGACCAGGCTGTTGCCGAACCACTGGTGGGCCAGCTCGTGCGCCACGAGCCGCTGCTCCTCCCAGTCCGTGCCCAGCTGGTTCTTCCCGAACACGGAGCACGCGTAGCACTCGAACGGGTCCTCCAGCGACTCGTCGACGACCACCACCGTGTAGCTCGGGAAGGGGTAGGGGCCGAACCAGTCGTTGAACACCTCGATCATCCGGCCCTGCTCCGCGAAGGTCTTCTCCGCCTTCTTGCGCCGCTTCCTGGAGCACACCAGGTACTGGGGGACGCGCGAGCCCGAGAGCTCGTGCCGTTCGTACGGGCCGATCTGCACGGTGGCCAGGTAGGGCGGCAGCGGCACCCGGGACGTGTACACCCAGTGGCGCTCGCCGTCGCGCTCCACCACGGACTCCAGCTCGCCGTGGACCACCACCTCGTAGTCGGCGTCCGCGTGCACGGCGACCCGGTAGGTGGCCTTGTGGGAGGGGTGGTCCACGCACGGGAACCAGGTGGACGAACCGGTGGGCTGCCCGGCGACGAGCACGCCGTCGTCGAGCTCGGCCCAGCCGATCTCGCCCCAGGGCCCGTCCAGGGACTCGGGGTACCCCTCGTAGGCCACGGTGAGCGTGAACGCCTCCCCTGCGGCGACGACGCGCGGCAGGGTCAGCACGAGGCGGCTCCCGCGGTGGTCGGCGCGGACGCGGCGGCCGCCGAGCAGACCGCCGAGTCCGCCGGTGCCGAACCTGACGTCGGTCACGGCGAGCTCGGTGAGGTCCAGCTCGATCCGGTCCGTGTCGTGCAGCGCGCGGCAGGACAGGATGGCGCGCGCCTCGAGGCCGTTGTCCTCGACGTCGTAGTCGAGGTCCAGGTCGTAGTGCTCCACGGTGGCCGCGCAGCACCCCACGAACGGCGTGTAGGGGTCCCGTGCGCCGTCGGCGCCGAGGAAGCGGTGCATCGGTGCGGCGCTCACGGGACCAGCAGCAGCTTGCCCTGGGCGGCGCGGGACTGGAGCAGCTCGTGGGCCTGCCGTGCCCGGTCGAGCGGGAACGTCTCGGCGACGCGGAGGGTCAGCGACCCGTCGAGCACCGCGTCGAACAGCTCGCCCGCGCGCCAGTTCCGCTCCTTCTCGTCGAGCAGGTAGTCGTTGAGGGTGGGGCGGGTGAGGAACAGGGAGCCGTGCTGGGCGAGCCGCTGCGGGTCGAGCGGGGGCACCTGGCCGGAGGAGCCGCCGAAGAGCACCAGCATCCCGCGCCGGCGCAGCGCCCGGAGCGACTCGTCGAAGGTGTCCTTGCCCACCGAGTCGTAGACGACGTCGGCGCCGCGGCCGCCGGTGACCTCCCGGACATGCTCGGCGAAGCCCTCGTAGCCCACCAGGGCGAAGTCGGCCCCCAGGGAGCGCGCGGTCTCCGCCTTGGCCTGCGTGCCCACCAGGGCGACCACCGTGGCCCCGAGCGACTTCAGCAGCTGCACGGCGAGACCGCCGACCCCGCCCGCGCCCGCGGTGACGACGGCGACGTCGCCCTCCTGGACCGGGTACGTCGAGCGGACCAGGTAGTGCGCGGTGAGACCCTGCAGCGGGACGGCCGCGGCGACCTCGTCGGACACGCCGGAGGGCACGCGCAGGGCCTTGTCGGCGTCCACGAGGAAGGCGTCGGCGTAGGTCCGGGACGCCTGCGAGGTGGTGATCCGGTCGCCCAGGGCGAAGTGGCGCACCTCGGAGCCCACGCCCGTCACCACGCCCATGCCCTCGGAGCCCGGGGTGAAGGGGTGCTCCACGGGGTAGACGCCCTCGCGCTGGTACACCTCGATGAAGTTCACCCCCGCCGCGCGGGTCTCGACGAGCAGCTGGCGCGGACCGGGTTCGAGGTCCGGACGCTCGCCGAGGGTCAGGACCTCGGGGCCTCCGGCTCGCTCGACCATGACGCAACGGACCATGACGGGTACCTCCTGGAGATCGCGGACGGGAACCCTGCCATGGTAGGCACGGAGTCCCGCCGCGCCCTCCCCGCAGGGGTCGCCCAGGGGTAGCGTGTGCACAAGAGGGGGCACGGGAAAGCCCCCGTAATCATCGAAATTTGCAGACGGGAAGCGTAGATTCGGTGGCAGAGCCGTTCCCGGGGGGAGCGCGAGAGCGGCCGTGGTCGATCCGAGTGGGGGGATCCTGACGTGCTCCGACGAGGCGCACCCGCGCACCGCTCCGCCGGTCCTCCCCCCGTAGCGTGCATAAATATTGAAGACCATGCATAACTTTGAGCTAGAGTGGGTTCTATGACGTTCAGCGCAGCAGTGTCGGGGGCATCCGGCTACGCCGGTGGCGAGGTCCTGAGGATCCTCGCCGGTCACCCGCAGATCGAGATCGGGGCCGTGGGGGCCCATTCCAACGCGGGCCAGCGGCTGGGGGAGCTGCAGCCGCACCTGCACTCCCTCGCCGACCGGGTGCTCGTCGACACCACGGTGGAGAACCTCGCCGGCCACGACGTCGTCTTCCTCGCCCTGCCGCACGGCGCCTCGGCCGCGATCGCCGCGCAGCTGCCGGCGGAGACCGTGGTGATCGACGCCGGCGCCGACCACCGGCTCGACTCCGCCGAGGAGTGGGACCAGTTCTACGGGTCCCCGCACGCCGGGACCTGGCCGTACGGGCTGCCGGAGCTCGTCGTGGACGCCGAGGGCACCCGCCAGCGCGAGCAGCTCCGCGGCGCCACCCGCATCGCGGTGCCGGGGTGCTACCCGACCAGTGCCCTGCTCGCCCTGGGCCCCGGCTTCGCGGCCGGTCTCCTGGAGCCGGAGGACGTCGTGATCGTCGCGGCCTCGGGCACCTCCGGGGCCGGCAAGGCCGTCAAGGCGCACCTGCTCGGCTCGGAGGTCATGGGCTCGATGAGCCCGTACGGGGTGGGCGGCGCCCACCGGCACACCCCCGAGATCGAGCAGGGCCTCTCGAAGGCCGCCGGGCGCCGGGTGCGGATCTCCTTCACCCCGACGCTCGCCCCCATGCCGCGGGGCATCCTCACCACCGCCACCGCGCGGGTCCCCGAGGGCGTGACCGCCGGGCAGCTGCGGGAGGCCTGGGAGACCGCCTACGCGGCCGAGCCGTTCGTCACCGTCCTGCCCGAGGGACGGTGGCCCGCGACGAAGTCGGTGGCCGGCTCCAACCACGCCCAGCTCCAGCTCGCCCACGACGCCCGGGCGGGGCGGGTCATCGTCACGTGCGTGATCGACAACCTCGTCAAGGGCACCGCCGGCGGTGCCGTCCAGTCCATGAACCTCGCCCTCGGCCTGCCGGAGGACACCGGCCTGACACTCCAAGGAGTCGCACCGTGAGAACGTACCCCTCCCAGCAGCCCGCCGGCACCCTGCAGGTCGACACCGCCCGCGGCGTGGCCGCCGCCCAGGGCTTCCGCGCCGCCGGCACCGAGGCCGGCTTCAAGGACTCCGGCGGACCGGACCTCGCCCTCGTCGTCAACGACGGGCCCCAGCACCACGTGGGGGCCGTGTACACGACCAACCGGATCACCGCCGCGCCCGTCCAGTGGTCCAAGGCCGCGACCGCGGACGGCCGGGCCGCCGCCGTGGTCCTCAACTCCGGCGGCGCCAACGCCTGCACCGGACCGCAGGGCTTCCAGGCCTCCCACCGGACCGCCGAGCTCGTCGGCGAGGCGCTCGGGGTCGGGGCCGGGGACGTGGTGGTGTGCTCCACCGGGCTGATCGGCATCCAGCTGCCCATGGACGTCATGGAGCGCGGCCTCCCCGGGGTCGTCGAGGCCCTCGGGGACGACGACGCCGCCGGGGCCGCCGCGGCCCGGGCCATCATGACCACCGACTCCGTCTCCAAGCAGGCCGCCTACGTCCGCGACGGGTGGACGGTCGGCGGCATGGCCAAGGGCGCGGGCATGCTCGCCCCGGGGCTGGCCACGATGCTCGTGGTGCTCACGACCGACGCGGAGCTCTCCTCCGACGCCCTGCAGTGGGCGCTCGAGGACGCGGTGAAGGTCACGTTCAACCGCACCGACTCCGACGGCTGCATGTCCACCAACGACACCGTGGTGCTGCTCGGCTCGGGCGCCTCCGGGATCACGCCGGACGAGTTCGAGTTCAGCCAGGCCGTGACCGCGGTGTGCCACTCGCTGGCCCAGCAGCTCATCACGGACGCCGAGGGCGCGTCCCACGACATCGAGATCACCACCGTCAACGCCGCGACCGAGCGGCAGGCGGAGGACGTGAGCCGCTCCGTGGCCCGCTCCAACCTCTTCAAGGCCGCGATCTACGGCAACGACCCCAACTGGGGCCGCGTCCTGTCCGCGGTCGGCACCACCGACGCCGCGTTCGACCCCGACCGGCTCGACGTCGCCATCAACGGTGTCGTGGTCTGCCGCAACGGCATGATCGGGGACCCGCGCGAGGGCGTGGACCTGGCCGCCGACCGCAGGGTCACCGTCCTGGTCGACCTCAAGGCCGGGGACGCCGACGCCACCGTCTGGACCAACGACCTGACCCACGACTACGTCGAGGAGAACAGCGCCTACTCCAGCTGACCAGCCCGCCCACCAGCACAGCACCGACCCACGGCGCAGGAGAACCATGACCGACCCGAGTGACCCGACCCGCTACGAGACCGCCCAGCTGAAGGCGGGCACCCTGATGGAGGCCCTGCCCTGGATCCAGCGCTACTCCGGGTCCGTGATGGTCTTCAAGTACGGCGGCAACGCCATGGTGTCCGAGCCGCTGCGGCAGGCCTTCGCGGAGGACATGGTGTTCCTGCGCCACGTCGGGATCAAGCCGGTCGTGGTGCACGGCGGAGGGCCCCAGATCAACCGCATGCTGGAGCGGCTGGGCATCGAGTCCGAGTTCCGCGGCGGGCTGCGCGTCACCTCCAAGGAGGCCGTGGACGCCATCCGCATGGTGCTGACCGGGCAGGTCCAGCGGGAGCTCGTCTCCCTGCTCAACGCCACCGGCCCGTACGCCGTCGGGCTCTCGGGGGAGGACGCCGAGCTGTTCCGCGCGGTCCGCCGGGGCACCGTGGTGGACGGCGAGGAGGTGGACCTCGGCCACGTGGGCGAGGTCGTCGGCGTCAACCCCGAGCCCGTCACCCAGCTCCTCGAGGCCGGGCGGATCCCCGTCATCTCCTCCGTGGCGCCGGAGGTCGACGCGCACGGCCGCCCCACGGGGGAGATCCTCAACGTCAACGCGGACACCGCCGCCGCCGCCGTGGCGGTGGCCCTGCGCGCCGAGAAGTTCGTGGCCCTCACCGACGTCGAGGGGCTCTACGCGAACTGGCCGGACAAGGACTCCCTCATCGCGTCGCTCTCCGCCTCGGAGCTGCGCGCGATGCTCCCGAGCCTGCAGGCCGGGATGATCCCCAAGATGGAGGCGGCCCTGCGGGCCGTGGAGGGCGGGGCGCGCCGGGCGTCCATCGTCGACGGGCGCAGCCCGCACACGTGCCTGCTCGAGATCTTCACCGACACCGGCATCGGTACCCAGCTCGTCCCCGACCACGGAGCATCGTCATGACCGCCCAGCACACCGCCTCCCGCTACTCGGCCCAGACCGCCCTGCTCGGCGAGTACGCCGACTCGCTGCTCGGCGTCTTCGGCAGCCCGTCCCTCGTGCTCACCCACGGCAAGGGCGCCGTGGTCACCGACGCCGACGGCCAGGACTACCTCGACCTGCTCGCGGGCATCGCCGTCAACGCCCTCGGCCACGCCCACCCGCGCTGGGTGGAGATCGTCTCCCGCCAGCTCGCCACCCTCGGGCACGTCTCCAACTTCTTCACCTCCCCCCAGCAGATCGCCCTCGCCGGGAAGCTGCTGTCCCTGGCCGGCGCGCCCGCGGGCTCCCACGTCTTCTTCGCGAACTCCGGCACCGAGGCCAACGAGGCCGCGTTCAAGCTCGCCCGCCGCCACGGCCACGAGCACCCCGGCCCGGACGGCCGGCCCCGCGGCACCGTCCTCGCCCTCGAGTCCGCCTTCCACGGCCGCACCATGGGCGCCCTCGCCCTGACCGCCAAGGAGGCCTACCGGGCGCCCTTCGAGCCCCTCCCGGGCGGGGTCCGGCACATCCCGGCGACCGTCGAGGCCCTCGAGGAGCACCTCGACGGGACGGTCGCGGCGCTGATCGTGGAACCCGTGCAGGGCGAGGCCGGCGTGCGCGAGCTGCCCGAGGGCTACCTCCGGGCCGCCCGGGAACTGACCCGCCGGCACGGTGCGCTGCTGGTCGTGGACGAGGTGCAGACCGGGATGGGCCGCACCGGCCGCTGGTTCGCCTCCTCCGCCGAGCTCACCGGCGACGACCTGCCGGACGCGATCACCCTGGCCAAGGGCCTCGGCGGCGGCTTCCCGATCGGCGCGATGCTGACCGTCGGCCCGGAGGTCTCCGCGCTGCTCGGGGCTGGCCAGCACGGCACCACGTTCGGCGGCAACCCGCCGGCCACCGCCGCGGGCCTCGCCACCGTCACCGTCATCGAGGAGGACGGCCTGCTGGAGCACGCGCGCACCGTGGGCGCCGTGCTCGGCGAGGGGCTGCGCGCGGTCCCCGGGATCGGCGACGTGCGCCAGCACGGACTGCTGATCGGCGCCGACCTCGAGGTCCCCGAGGGGGCCACCGCCCCGTTCGGCCCCGCCGTGGTCGAGGCCGCCCGGGACGCCGGATTCATCGTCAACGCGACCGGCCCCGGGACCCTGCGCCTGGCCCCGCCCCTGATCCTGACCCCCGAGCAGGCGCGCACCTTCCTCGAGGCGCTCCCCGAGGTCCTGCGCACCGCCGCCGCCGCGGTCACGGCCCCCGCCGCGACCTCGCCCGACTCCCCGCCGAAAGAAGCATGAACCCGTCCATGACCCCCCGCCACTTCCTCGTCGACACCGACCTCTCCCAGCAGGAGCAGACCGAGGTGCTCGAGCTCGCCGCCCGCCTCAAGGCCGACCGCTGGGCCCACCGGCCCTACGCGGGGCCCCAGACCGTGGCCGTGATCTTCGACAAGACGTCGACCCGCACCCGGGTCTCCTTCTCCGCCGGGATCGCCGATCTCGGCGGCAACCCGCTGATGATCAACCCGGGCGAGTCGCAGCTGGGCAAGGAGAGCGTGGCCGACACCGCGCGCGTCTTCTCCCGCATGGCCTCGACCATCGTGTGGCGCACCTACGCCCAGTCCGGGCTGGAGGAGATGGCCGCGGCCGCCACCGTGCCCGTCGTCAACGGGCTCTCCGACGACTACCACCCCTGCCAGATCCTCGCGGACCTGCTCACCGTCCGGGAGCACCGGGGCGGTCTCGCCGGGCTCACCTTCGCCTACCTCGGGGACGCCGCCAACAACATGGCCCACTCCTACCTGCTGGGCGGGGCCACCGCCGGCATGCACGTGCGCGTGGCCGGCCCGGCGAGCCACCTCCCGGACCCGGCGGTGGTGCGGGCCGCCGAGGAGCGCGCGGAGCAGACGGGAGGGTCCGTGCGCGTGACCACCGACCCGGCCGAGGCGCTCGCCGGGGCGGACGTGGTCTGCACCGACACCTGGGTGTCCATGGGCCAGGAGGCGGAGACCGAGGCGCGGGCGGAGGTCTTCCGGGCGTACTCCGTGGACGCCGCGGCGATGGCCCAGGCCGCGCCCGGGGCGCTGTTCCTGCACTGCCTGCCCGCCTTCCGCGGCTCCGAGGTCGCGGCCGAGGTCATCGACGGCCCGCAGTCCGTGGTGTGGGACGAGGCGGAGAACCGCCTGCACGCCCAGAAGGCCCTGCTCGTCTGGCTCATGGCGCGCTCCGGGCGCTACGACCTGGGTGCCGCCGACGCCTCCGCCGTCCCCGCATGAGCATCCCCGCCACCAAGACCGCCCGGCAGGCCCGGATCGTGGCCCTCGTGACCGGAGGGGCGATCCACTCGCAGGCCGAGCTGGCCGCCCGGCTGGCCGAGGACGGCGTGCAGGTCACCCAGGCCACGCTCTCCCGCGACCTCGTGGAGCTCGGGGCCGTCCGGGTGCGCGAGGGCTCCGGCGCCCTCGTCTACGCCGTCCCGCAGGCCGGGGCCGACCGCTCGCCCGCCTCCGGGATCACCCAGGAGGTGCTCGACGCGCGCCTGGCCAGCCTGTGCCGCGAGCTGCTGGTCACCGCCGAGGCGAGCGCGAACCTCGTGGTCCTGCGGACCCCGCCGGGGGCCGCCCAGTACTTCGCCTCCGCCATCGACACGTCCGTGCTCCCCGCCGTCCTCGGCACCATCGCCGGCGACGACACCATCATGGTGGTGTGCCGGGCGGCGGACGGCGGCCACGCCGTGGCCCGCCGCTTCCTGGAGCTCGCCGAGTAGAGGTCCCGGCGCCGCCCCGTGCCGGCCGTGCGCCGCGCGCTCAGCGGGCCGCGTACTCCTCCAGGACGGGGACGAGCTCCGTGCGCTCGAAGACCCGGGCGAAGTCCAGGGCGGAGTGGGCGCCGGCCGTCTGCGAGGCCCCGGCCGCGAGCAGCGTCCGCACGATCGTCTCGTTGCCCCGGAAGACCGCGCTCATCAGCGCCGTCTGACCGTTGTCGTTGACCCGGTCCGGGTCCGCCCCGGCCTCGAGCAGCGCCGCGACGGTCTCCTCGCGCTGGTGGTAGGCCGCGAGGACCAGCAGGGTGTCGCCCTTGCCGTTGGTGAGGTTCACCGGGACGCCGGCGCGCACGGCCGGCAGGAGGTTCTCCGTGTCCCCCGTCCGGGCCATCTCGAACAGGGAGAGCACGTAGGCCATCTCCTCCTCGGTCAGCTGGGGAGCCGCCGGGTCCTGCGGCTGGTCGGTCGGCTGGGGGTTCTCGGTCACGGGTGGTCCTTCGAGGTCGGTCGGATGCAGCTCCTGCCGGCCAGTTTATCGGGGGTGGGGACCGCGACACGCGCCACCCCCAAGTACCCGGGTCTTGACGTTGCAGTAACCGACTGGCACGCTCGTGTGACACAGCCCACCTCGTGCCCGTTCCTCGCGCCGGTGCCCGTGCACCGGGGATCCGGAGTTCCCCCATGACGAATCTCGCCACCCTGCTCACCGACACGGCCGCGGCCTCCCCGGAGTCCCGGGCGGTGGTCCTCGACGACAAGGTCCTGACCTACGGGGCCCTCGACGACCTGTCCGCGCGGGTCGCGTCGATGCTCGCCGCGGCCGGCGTCGGACAGGGCGACCGGGTGGCCCTGATCCTGCCCAACGTCCCCCACATGCCGATCGCCTACTACGGGATCCTGCGCGCGGGCGGGGTGGTCGTGCCCCTCAACCCCCTCCTCAGCCCCCGGGAGCTGGCGTACCACTTCGACAACGCCGAGGTGTCCCTGGTGCTCGTCTGGGAGGCGATGGCCGAGGCGACCCGCGCCGCGGTCGCGGACCTGGACCGGGACGTCCGGGTGGTCGAGGTCTCGGCCGCCGGCACGCTGCAGGCGCTCGCGGACGTCCCGCCGCGGCCCGGGGTCGCCGAGCGCGACGACGACGAGCCCGCCGTCCTGCTCTACACCTCCGGGACCACGGGCCGGCCCAAGGGCGCCGTCCTGACGCACCACAACCTCCGGGCCAACGCGGCGCTGTCCGCGGGCCTCTTCGACCTGGCGCCCGGGGACGTCATGTTCGGGGCCCTGCCGTTCTTCCACGTCTTCGGCCAGACCGTGGCGCTCAACGGCGTCGTCCACGCGGGGGCGACCGTCACGCTGCTGCCGCGCTTCGACCCGGCCAAGGCGCTGGAGATCCTGGTCCGGGAGGAGGTCACGGTCTTCGCCGGGGTGCCGAGCATGTACGTGGCGCTGCTCGCCGCCGCGGACGGCGGGACGGTCGAGCTGCCGCACCTGCGGGCCGGGGTCTCGGGCGGGTCCCCGCTGCCGGTCGAGGTCCTGGAGCGCTTCGAGGAGGTCTTCGGCGCCCCCATCTACGAGGGCTACGGCCTGTCCGAGACCTCCCCGGTGGTGTGCTTCAACCAGAAGGACCGGGGACGCCGCCCGGGCTCGATCGGCACGGTGGTGCGGGGCGCGCAGCTGAAGGTCGTGGACGACCTCGGCGCGGAGGTCCCCGTCGGGGAAATCGGCGAGCTCGTGGTGGCCGGGGAGTACGTGATGGCCGGCTACTGGCGCAACCCCGAGGCCACCGAGGCCGCGATCCGTGACGGCTGGTTCGCCACGGGGGACCTCGCCCGGGTGGACGAGGACGGCTTCTACTACATCGTGGACCGCAAGAAGGACATGGTCCTGCGCGGCGGCTACAACGTCTACCCCCGCGAGGTCGAGGAAGTGATCTACCAGTTCCCCGGCATCGCCGAGGCCGCGGTGGTCGGGGTGCCGGACGAGGCGATGGGCGAGGAGGTCGCCGCCGTCGTCGCCTTCCGCGACGTGCCCGAGGCGGAGCGGGACGCGAAGGTCGACGAGCTGGACGCCTTCGTCCGCGAGCGCGTGGCCAAGTACAAGCACCCGCGCTACTACAAGGTGGTCGACGAGCTGCCGAAGGGCCCGACCGGCAAGATCCTCAAGCGCTCCCTCGACCTCGCGGGCGCCGGGCACCGCGGCTGAGCCCGCACACGGAAGGGGCCGGCCGCTGGACGCGGCCGGCCCCTCCTGCTCGATGGGTCCGCACGGACACCGGGGGAGGCGCCCCGGACGGGGCGCCTCCCGGACGGGTCAGCTGGACATCATCGCGGGGCTCGCCTGCTGGGGCTCGCGCTCCACGGCCACGTGCTCGTTGGGCACGCAGTGGGTCATGGTGAGACCCGCCACGCTGCGCGGGCCGTTGTTGCCGAGGTTGGCCACGCGCTGCAGCTCCTCCTCGGAGAGACGCTGGGTGGCCAGGGGGCCCAGGTTCTTGACGTCCTCGAGGGAGACGCCGATGCCGTCGCCCACGCGGCGGCCCATCTCGTCCTCGACCATGTAGAAGTGCCAGACCATGCGCTCCTGGATCGGGCGGTCGCACTGGGAGAGCGCGCCGACCAGGTTGTCGATGAGCTCCTCCTTCTCCCACTCCTCCTGGAGCTGGAAGCGCTCGCCGGCCTGCTTGTAGTCGTTGGTCCGCTCGATCCGGGCGCGGGTCAGGCGCGCGCTGATCTCCGGGCCGACCTCGGGCTGGTACCCCTCGGGCTTCGGAGTCTCCTGCACGCCTCCGATGATGGACGGCTCGTAGTTCACGTGCGGGTTCTGGCCCGGGGCGTGGTCCACGGCGTAGGCCATCTGGCCGTCGCGCTGGTTGGTGGCCACCGGCGCCTTCGGCGCGTTGACCGGCAGCTGCAGGTAGTTCGGGCCCACGCGGTAGCGCTGGGTGTCCGAGTAGGAGAAGGTGCGGCCCACGAGCATCTTGTCGTCGGAGAACTCCAGGCCGTCCACCAGCACGCCGGTGCCGAAGGCGATCTGCTCGTTCTCCGCGAAGAAGTTCTGCGGGTTGCGGTTCAGCACCATGCGCCCGACCGGCTTCGGCGGGAACAGCTCCTCCGGCCACACCTTGGTGTCGTCCAGCGGGTCGAAGTCCAGCTCGGGGTGGTCGTGGTCCTCCATGACCTGGACCTGCAGCTCCCACTCGGGGTAGTCGCCGGCCTCGATCGCGTCGTAGAGGTCCTTGGTGTGCGAGCCGAGGGTCTGGGCCTGGATGTTCGCGGCGTCGGCCGAGGTGAGGGACTTCACGCCCTGCTTCGGGATCCAGTGGTACTTCACCAGGAGGGACTCGCCGGCGGCGTTGACCCACTTGTAGGTGTTCACGCCGAAGCCCTGCTGGTGGCGGTAGTCCGCCGGGATCCCGCGCGGGGAGAACAGGATCGTGATCATGTGCATCGCTTCGGGCGACTGGCTGAAGAAGTCGAAGGCGCGGTTGGCCACGCCGGCCTCGAAGTTCACGGGGTCCGGCTTCTGGGAGTGGATGAAGTCCGGGAACTTGATGGCGTCCCGGATGAAGAACACGCCCAGGTTGTTGCCGACGAGGTCCCAGTTGCCCTCCTCCGTGTACATCTTCACGGCGAAGCCGCGCGGGTCGCGGGCCACCTCGGAGGAGTCCCGGCCGCCGGCCACGGTGGAGAACCGCACGGCCACGTCGGTGCGCTTGCCGGCCTCGGCGAAGACCTTGGCGCGGGTGAACTTCGCGATGGGCTCGTCGCCGTAGGCGCCGTATGCCTCGAAGTAGCCGAAGGCGGTGGTGCCGCGGGCGTGCACCACGCGCTCGGGGATGCGCTCGCGGTCGAAGTGGCTCATCTTCTCGAGGAACGCGTAGTTCTCGAGGGTCGCGGGCCCGCGCGAGCCGATGGTGCGGGTGTTCTGGTTGTCGTGGACCGGGTGGCCCTGACGCGTGGTGAGGGTCTGCTCGGGAACGTTCGTCATGGGGTTCCTCTCGGGGTAGGGACCGGGTGTGCAGGACGGCCGGGGCGCGTGGCCCCCGCCGTGGTGGGGTGCGGTCGGTCGGTCTGGATCACACCCGGTCCCCAGTATGTCGGAAGGGCCGGGCTATTGCTAGCTATTCATAATTGCGGAGTGGCGCACGGCACCTCCGCAGGTCGGAGGGCGGGCGCGGCCCGGCGGGGGAGTGCGCGGGACGGTCCGCAGAGTATGCATAAATACAAGTCGACGTGTATAGTCATGCACAGAAGGCGGGGCCACGCCGTGGCGCCCGGACCACCGACGAAGGAGAACACCGTGACCGAGCGTGTTGTGCTGGCCTACTCCGGGGGTCTCGACACCTCCGTGGCCATCGGCTGGATCGGCGAGGCGACGGGGGCCGAGGTCATCGCCGTCGCCGTCGACGTGGGGCAGGGCGGCGAGGACCTCGAGACCATCCGCCGGCGCGCCCTCGACTGCGGGGCCGTCGAGGCCTACGTGGCCGACGCCCGCGACGAGTTCGCCGCGGAGTACTGCATGCCGGCGCTGCAGGCGAACGCCCTCTACATGGACGCCTACCCCGTGGTCTCCGCGCTGTCCCGCCCGGTCATCGTCAAGCACCTCGTGGCCGCCGCCAAGCGCTTCGGCGCCTCCACCGTGGCCCACGGCTGCACGGGCAAGGGCAACGACCAGGTCCGCTTCGAGGTGGGCATCCAGACGCTGGGCCCCGAGCTCAAGTGCATCGCCCCGGTCCGCGACCTCGCCCTCACTCGCGACAAGGCCATCAACTACGCCGAGAAGCACCACCTGCCGATCGCCACGACCAAGAAGAACCCCTTCTCGATCGACCAGAACGTCTGGGGCCGCGCCGTGGAGACCGGGTTCCTCGAGGACATCTGGAACGCCCCCACCAAGGACGTCTACGACTACACGGACGACCCCACGTTCCCGCCGCCGGCCGACGAGGTCGTGATCAGCTTCAAGGGCGGCATCCCCGTGGCCCTCGACGGCCAGCCCGTCAGCCCGCTGCAGGCAATCCAGGAGATGAACCGCCGCGCCGGCGCCCAGGGCGTGGGCCGGATCGACATCGTCGAGGACCGGCTGGTGGGCATCAAGTCCCGCGAGGTCTACGAGGCCCCCGGCGCCATGGCCCTGATCGCCGCGCACCGTGAGCTGGAGAACGTGACGGTCGAGCGCGAGCAGGCCCGCTTCAAGCGGATGGCCACCCAGCGCTGGACCGAGCTCGTCTACGACGGCCAGTGGTTCTCCCCGCTCAAGCAGTCCCTCGACGCGTTCATCCAGGACACCCAGAAGTACGTGGACGGCGACATCCGGATGACCCTGCACGCCGGCCAGGCCACGGTCACCGGCCGCCGTTCGAACACCTCCCTGTACGACTTCAACCTCGCCACCTACGACGAGGGCGACGCGTTCGACCAGTCCCAGGCCCGCGGGTTCATCGAGCTGTTCGGCATGTCCTCGAAGGTCGCGGCGTCCCGCGAGCAGCGGATCGCGGCCGAGGGCAAGTAGCCCCCGAGCACGTAGGCTCGTCCCCAGCAGGAACGGGCACGACGACGGAGGGCCCCATCCCGGCGGTGGGGCCCTCCGCCCACGCCCGGCCGACCCGACCCCCGGCGGCCCCGGCCCCGGCGGAACCCACGAGGAGAGACATGGCGCAGCAGGACAAGCACGGCACCAACGAGGGCGCGCTCTGGGGCGGGCGCTTCGCCGGGGGACCGGCCGACGCCCTCGCGGCGCTGAGCCGGTCGACGCACTTCGACTGGCGCCTGGCCCCCTACGACATCGCGGGCTCCCGGGCCCACGCCCGGGTCCTGCGCACCGCGGGGCTGCTGACCGACGACGAGCTCGGGGGCATGCTCGACGCCCTCGACCGGCTCGAGGCCGACGTCCGCTCCGGGGCCTACGCGCCCGCCCCCTCCGACGAGGACGTCCACGGCTCCCTCGAGAAGGGCCTCATCGAGCGGGCCGGGCCCGAGCTCGGCGGCAAGCTGCGCGCCGGCCGGTCCCGCAACGACCAGATCGCCACCCTCGGGCGGATGTACCTGCGCGACCACGCCGCGATCATCGCCCGCAACGTGCTCGACGTCGTGCAGGCCCTCCTGGACCAGGCGAAGGCCCACCCGGAGGCCCCGATGCCCGGGCGCACCCACCTCCAGCACGCCCAGCCGGTGCTGCTGTCCCACCACCTGCTCGCCCACGCGTGGGCGATGCTGCGGGACGTGCAGCGCCTCGTGGACTGGGACGCCCGCGCGGCGGTCTCCCCGTACGGCTCGGGGGCGCTCGCCGGGTCCTCGCTCGGACTGGACCCGGGGGCCGTCGCCGCCGAGCTGGGCTTCGACTCCGCCGTGCACAACTCCATCGACGGCACCGCGGCCCGGGACGTCTACGCCGAGTTCTCCTGGGTCACCGCGATGATCGCCGTGGACATGTCCCGGATCTCCGAGGAGATCACCACGTGGGCCACCAAGGAGTTCTCCTTCGTCACCCTCGACGACGCCTTCTCCACCGGGTCCTCGATCATGCCGCAGAAGAAGAACCCGGACATCGCCGAGCTCGCCCGCGGCAAGGCCGGCCGGCTGATCGGCGACCTCACCGGGCTGCTGGCCACGCTCAAGGGCCTGCCGCTGGCCTACAACCGGGACCTCCAGGAGGACAAGGAGCCCGTCTTCGACGCGATCGACCAGCTCGAGGTGCTGCTGCCCGCGGTCGCGGGGATGATCGCCACCCTCGACTTCAACACCGGGCGGATGGCCGAGCTCGCCCCGCAGGGCTTCGCCCTCGCCACGGACGTGGCCGAGTGGCTCGTGCGCCAGGGCGTGCCCTTCCGGGACGCGCACGAGGTCGCCGGGGACGCGGTGCGCGTCTGCGAGCAGCGCGGGATCGAGCTGTGGGACCTCTCCGACGAGGACTTCGCCGCCATCTCAGACCGGCTCACCCCCGGCGTGCGCGAGGTGCTCACCGTGGCGGGTTCGCTGGCCTCGCGCAGCGCCCAGGGCGGCACGGCGCCGTCGGCCGTGGCCGCGCAGATCGGCGAGCTCGAGCGCCAGGTGGCCGAGGCCGCGGAGTTCTCGCGGCGGGCGCCGATCGTCGCAGGATGAGCGTGAACGGGCCCGTCACCGGGCCGGCGCTGCTCGAGCTGCTGTCCCGGCCGGCTCCCGAGGTGGCCCCCTGGCTGCTCGGGAGCCTGTTCGGCCACCGGACCGCCGAGGGCTCCGTGGTCCTGCGGATCACGGAGGTCGAGGCCTACGGCGGGCCGGACGGCTCCGACCTGCCGGACCCGGGGGCGCACACGTGGCGCGGGCGGACGGCGCGCAACGCCTCGATGTTCGGTCCGCCGGGCCACGTCTACGTGTACTTCACCTACGGCATGCACCACGCCGTGAACCTGGTCTGCCGCCCCGAGGGCACCGCCGGCGGGTGCCTGCTCCGCGCGGGCGAGGTCGTCGAGGGCGTGCCGCTGGCCCGCGCCCGCCGGGCCGCCGGACGCTCCGGCCCGGTGCCCGACGCCGCGCTGGCACGTGGCCCCGGCAACCTCGCCAAGGCCCTGGGCATCGACCTGACCCACGACGGCGCACCGCTCACCGCGGGGGACGCCGCGGCGCCGGGCTTCTTCCTGCGGCTGCCCGGCCCCGGGGACGCCCCCGCAGCCGGCCGCGGGCCCCGCACGGGGGTGTCCGGACCCGGCGGGACCCCCGAGTTCCCCTGGCGCTGGTGGCTGCCCGGCGAGGCCTCCGTGTCCCCGTACCGCGCCGCGGTCCCGCGCCGGCGCCGCTGAGTCCGCGGGACCCGGACGGATAGCATGAGCGGTGTGACTGAATCCGTTGAGCAGATGATCGAGCGCCTGTGCGTGAAGATCCCCGACTACCCGGAGCCGGGGGTCCTCTTCCGCGACCTGACACCCCTGTTCGCGGACGGTCCCGGCTTCCGGCGGACCGTCGACGCCCTGGCCGACGCCTTCCGCGGCCAGTTCGACCACGTGGCCGGCGTCGAGGCCCGGGGCTTCCTCATGGCGGGGGCCGTGGCCTACGCGACGGGCGTGGGCCTCATCCCGGTGCGCAAGGCCGGGAAGCTCCCCCGGGAGACCTTCCGCGAGGAGTACGTCCTGGAGTACGGCTCGGCGGTGCTGGAGATCCACACCGACGACGTCCCGCGCGGGGCCCGCGTGCTCGTGCTCGACGACATCCTCGCGACCGGCGGCACCCTCGGGGCCACGGCGCAGCTGCTGCACCGGGCCGGGCTGCACGTCGCCGGGTTCGGGCTGATCATGGAGCTCACCGACCTGCGGGGCCGCAGCCAGCTCGGCGGCCACCGGGTGCGGGCACTGTACCGGGTCTGACCAGGGGCGAAGCACCCCGGCGAAGCACTGTGACGCACCGCGCCGCCGGATCGCCGTCGGAACGCCCGCGGACCGGTAGAATCGATGGTCTGTTCGATCCGGAACGAGGTGTCCACCCATGGCAGAGACCGTCGCCACGATGGCGGCCGAGCAACTTGCTGTCGAACGCGCGTACGTCGCGATGCTCTACGACCGGCTCGACGAGCTGCGGGCCGAGAAGACCGCCGAGCTCGCGGCCGTGCGCCGCAGCGAGTCCTTCGGCAACCACCAGAACCGCGCGGAGCGTGACGCGTTCGCCTCCCACTACGAGGACCGGCTCGCCCAGCTCGAGGCCGTGGACCACCGGCTCGTCTTCGGCCGCCTGGACGGCCAGGACGGCGACCGCCGCTACGTCGGGCGCATCGGCCTGGCCACCGCGGACCACCAGCGGCTCATGGTGGACTGGCGCGCCCGCGAGGCCGCGGCCTTCTACCAGGCCACCGCACAGAACCCCATGGGCATCCGGCGCCGCCGCCACCTCATCCTGGAGGGCCGCGACGTCGCCGCCCTCGAGGACGACGTCCTCGACCCGGACATGCTCGAGGACGAGGGCGTGCTCCACGGCGAGGGCGCTCTGCTCGCGGCGCTGAACCAGAAGCGCACCGGACGGATGTCGGACATCGTCGCGACCATCCAGGCCGAGCAGGACAAGATCATCCGCGCCCCGCTGCCCGGCGTCCGCGTGGTGCAGGGCGGGCCCGGCACCGGCAAGACCGCCGTGGCGCTGCACCGGGCGGCGTACCTGCTCTACGAGCACCGGGAGCGGCTGCGCAAGGCGGGAGTGCTGATCGTCGGCCCGTCGTCGTCGTTCATGTGGTACATCGAACGGGTGCTGCCGGCGCTCGGGGAGACCGGCGTCGTGATGTCCTCCCTCTCCGAGCTGTTCCCCGGCGTGGCGGCCGTCCCCGAGCGCGACCCCCGGACCGCCCGGCTCAAGTCCGGCCTCGACATGGCCGAGGTCGTGGCCCGCGCCGTGCGGGACCGGCAGAAGGTCCCGGCGGCGGACCAGGTCCTGCGCGTCGACTCCCACCGCGTGACGCTGACCCCGCGCACCGTCAAGCGTGCCCGGGACAAGGCCCGTGCCACGGGGAAGCCGCACAACGAGGCGCGCAACACGTTCGTGAAGATCGCCCTGCGCGAGCTCACCGAGCAGCTCGGCGAGCACCTCAACACCACCAGCGGCAACGTCATGGACCGCTCCTACCTCGCGGAGGACATCCGGCAGTCCCGGGACGTGCGGATCGCGCTCAACCTCGCGTGGATGCCGCTGTCGCCCCAGACCCTCGTCGCGCAGCTGTTCAGCAAGCGGCACTACCTCGAGTCCGCAGCCCCGCACCTGAGCGCCGCCCAGGTCGAGGCCCTGCTGCGCCCGGCCGACGCCCCCTTCACCGTGGCCGACGTGCCGCTGCTGGACGAGGCCGCCGAGCTGCTGGGCGACCTCGACGAGGCCGGGGTGCGCCGGCGGGCCGAGGCGGACCGGGAGCACCGCAAGGCCACGGACAACGCCGAGCACGCGCTGGCGAACATGCACCAGAGCCTCGAGGACGTCGGCGCGGACGGCATCGTGACCGCGGCCCAGCTCACGGACTTCAACGCGGTCACCCAGCACCGGATGACCGCCGCCGAGGCCGCGACCGCGGACCGCACGTGGGCCTACGGGCACGTCGTGGTCGACGAGGCACAGGAGCTCTCGCCGATGCAGTGGCGCGTGCTCATGCGCCGGTGCCCCATGAAGTCGTTCACCGTGGTCGGCGACATCGCCCAGGCGGGCTCGGCCACCGCCGCCCGCAGCTGGCAGGACGCCCTCGAGCCCTTCGTGGGGGAGCGGTTCGTCCTCGACGAGCTCACGGTCAACTACCGCACCCCCGCCGAGATCGCCGAGGCCGCGGTCGACGTCGCCCGGGCCGCCGGCCTGGACATCTCCGCCCCGCGGGCCGTCCGGGAGGGCGAGCCGCCGATCGTGCAGCGGGTCGGCGCCGCGGACGTGGTCGAGGGCGTCCTCGAGCAGGTGCGCACCGAGCTCGACCTGGTCAGCGGCGGGCTCGTGGCCGTGGTCGTGCCCGAGGACCGCGTGCAGGAGATCGGCACGGCCCTCGCCGGGGCCCTGCCCGGGCTCGTGGGTGCCGGGGTCCGCCGGCTGGACCGGCAGGTCGTGGTCCTCTCCGCGTGGGACGCCAAGGGACTGGAGTTCGACTCGGTGGTGGTCGTCGAGCCGCAGGCGCTCGTCGAGGAGGTCGGCGGCGGGGTCGGCAACCTGTACGTGGCCATGACCCGGCCCACCCAGCGGCTGCGCGTCGTCGCCGCCCGGCCGCTGCCGGCCGGCCTCGACCGGTTCTGACCCCGGGCCGCCGGGGACACCGGGACGCGGAGGGGAACCCCCTCCGCGTCCTGGTACCTTGGAAGCCGTGTCGAACGCAATAGACCTGGACCTCCAGCACAACGATCCGTCCTTCGCCAACGTGTGGCAGGAGCTGCAGTGGCGCGGCCTCGTGCACGTGTCGACCGACGAGGCGGCCCTCGAGCGGTCGCTCGCCGAGGAGAAGGTCACCTATTACTGCGGCTTCGACCCCACCGCGGCGTCCCTGCACCTCGGGCACCTGGTGCAGCTGCTGCTGATGCGCCGGCTCCAGCTCGCCGGTCACCACCCGATCGGGCTCGTGGGCGGGTCCACCGGTCTGATCGGGGACCCGCGGCAGAGCTCCGAGCGGGTCCTGAACCCCCGGGAGACCGTCGCGCAGTGGGTGGACCTGCTGCGCGCCCAGGTAGAGCGCTTCCTCTCCTTCGAGGGCGAGAACCGGGCCGTCATGGTCAACAACCTGGACTGGACCTCCCAGCTCTCCGCCATCGACTTCCTCCGCGACATCGGCAAGCACTTCCGGGTCGGCACGATGATCAAGAAGGACATCGTGGCCAAGCGGCTCAACTCGGAGGAGGGCATCTCCTACACCGAGTTCAGCTACCAGATCCTGCAGGGACTGGACTACCTGAACCTCTACCGCGACCACGGGTGCACCCTGCAGACCGGGGGCTCCGACCAGTGGGGGAACCTGACCTCCGGGACCGACCTGATCCGCAAGGTCGAGGGCGTGTCCGTGCACGCCGTCGGCACCCCGCTGATCACCAACTCGGACGGCACGAAGTTCGGCAAGTCCGAGGGCAACGCGGTGTGGCTGGACCCGGAGCTCACCTCGCCCTACGCCTTCTACCAGTTCTGGCTCAACACGGCCGACGCGGACGTGGTCGACCGGCTCAAGGTCTTCACCTTCAAGACCCGGGCCGAGATCGAGGAGCTGGCGCGCTCCGTCGAGGAGGAGCCCTACAAGAGGCAGGCCCAGAAGGTCCTCGCCTGGGAGGTCAACTCGCTGGTGCACGGGGAGGCGGCGACCGAGAAGGCGATCGCGGCCTCGGCCGCCGTCTTCGGACGCGGCGAGCTCACGGAGCTCGACGCCGAGACCCTGGACTCGGTCGCCCGGGAGCTGCCCGGCGCGAGCGTGTCCGCCGGAGCGCTGCAGGTCGCCGACCTCCTCGTGGCCACCGGGCTGTCCGAGTCGAAGTCCGCCGCGCGCCGGACCCTCAAGGAGGGCGGGGCGTACGTCAACAACGAGAAGGTCGTCGGCGAGGACGCCGAGCTCGGGCCCGACCAGCTCCTGCACGGCCGATGGGCGCTGCTGCGCCGCGGCAAGAAGCACCTCGCCGCCGTCACCGTGGAGGCCTGATCCGGGCCCGATCCGCCCACAACCCCCGTCCGGGAGCCGAGCTTGCAGGCCCCTGGGCGGGGGTGTAGTGTTCATCGAGTCGTCAGGCAGGGCCGAGAGGCCGGCGGGCGACGACACCGCAAAGAGCAGCAGGACCGAGAGGTGCTGCCTAGTTCATGCGGGAGCGACCGTTCAGGTCGGTCCGAACCCGGAACAACGCAAGTTGACACGCCGAGAACGGGCTGCGTAGGATGGTCGAGCTGCCTGAGGCGGGGAACGAAGTTCCGACGCGGAGGGCACCGAAAATTCCAACACGGTTTCCGGGTGTGGTGCCTGGTTGCTGGTCTGTTGTTTGAGAACTCAATAGTGTGCCATGTTTGTTGATACCGGATGTTTTATTCGGTTGATTGGTT
>NZ_JAVKPP010000040.1:0-5385 GCF_040980965.1 Kocuria sp. CPCC 205231
CCGGCGCTACTGCTCGATGAGCACGGGTGGACCAAGGAAGCCGACTCGGTGGCCAGCACGATCCAGCAACCAGAGAAGTACCGGGGCAGCGTCTACTCCACCGCCCTGCAGATGGCCGCGTGCCTGAAGAACGAGAAGATCGCCGCCTGGGTCAACCCTTTGCGTCCCGACGACGATCGCCCGCAGTTCGATCCCCAGGCGTTCGTGCGCGGCAAGCACACCCTCTACGCCCTGTCCAAGGAAGGGGCCGGTACCGCCGGGCCCCTGGTGACCGCGCTGACGGTGGCCACCGTGACCGCCGCCGAGGAACACGCCGTCACCCAGCGCGGGGGCCGGCTGGCCACCCCCATGCTCTGTGTGCTCGATGAGGCCGCCAACGTGTGCCGGTGGATGAACCTGCCCAACCTGTACAGCCACTACGGGTCTCGCGGCATCGTGGTCTCCACGTTCCTGCAGTCCTGGTCCCAAGGTGTGGACGTGTGGGGGGAGTCCGGGATGCGCAAGCTGTTCTCCACCGCCAACGTCGTCACCTACGGCGGCAACGTCAAGGAGGAGGGCTACTTGAAGATGCTCTCGGAGCTGATCGGCAAGTACACCTACACCTCCGTCTCCTCCTCGAGGCAGAAGGACTCCGGGTCCACCTCCCGCCAGGACGCCACCGACGACATCCTCTCCGTGGCTGACCTGGCCGCCCTGCCCAAGGGGAGGGCCGTGATGTTTGGCTCCGGGGCTCGGGCCGTGCTGCTGCGCACCATCTCGATTGACCACCGCCCCTACGCGGATGCGTCCAGGGCCTCCGAAGAAGCCCACAACAGCCCGAGGGCGGCCACCGTCGGCCAGGGCGACGAGCCCGAGAAGCCGGCTGCTGAGCCAGCGGCGGCCGTGCCTGCCGGGAACCGGTGGGCGGCTCTGGTGAAGGAGTAGACATGAACTGGGAAGAGGAAGCCGAGGAGGGCAACGAGGACGTCGAGGAACAGCCTCCTGCACAGCTGTTCTACGCGAACGTGGCCCAGTTCGTGACCGAGCAACTGGCGCCCGTGTACCGACGTCAGCTGGACCCTGCGGGTCGCTCGACCACGTTCACCTGGTGCGCCCAGTGGTGGCGACATGAGGAAGCGGTGAGCCGTCTGACGGGGTTGTGGCGGGCGTGGGAGCAGCTACGCACCGACCCGTCCACGGGATTGGCCGTGTGGTGGCGCGACTACGCCGACCCCACGATGC
Organism: Kocuria sp. CPCC 205231; assembly: GCF_040980965.1. Classification (NCBI taxonomy): domain Bacteria; kingdom Bacillati; phylum Actinomycetota; class Actinomycetes; order Micrococcales; family Micrococcaceae; genus Kocuria; species Kocuria sp. CPCC 205231. The sequence goes on from NZ_JAVKPP010000040.1 coordinate 1,222, forward strand.
GTGTGCTCTTCGAGGAGAAAGGACCCTTCCACGGTTGCACCCCCAGGACGCACAGCCCCAAGGGAGTGCCCCTGACCCTGGAACCACCGCCGGAGGGCCTCTTCGACTGAACGTCACAGCGAAAGGGACGCAGTCCGTGACAGGGGCATCCACCGTGCTATGCCCCTCGGCATTGCCTACTTCCCCGGATACCTCGGTCCCACCCCCTTTATCCACGCTTATCTGGGAAGAGCCTCAGATCTACGGCTTAAGCATTCGGCCCCGGGCCACGGAACGTCCGGGACCGGAGGTGGTACCTATGGGGCTTGCTTACCGTGTGAGGTCGGGGTCCATGCGTCCGTCAGCGATTACCTCCCCGTCGTAGCGGAGGTCGAAGAAGTAGATGCGCTCACCTTCAACGTGCGCGGTGTGAAACTTCATCCTCGCACCGGGGCATACCGTCTCTGCCAACAGCCCGAGATCGGCCAGCACGGATGCCGGCACGTCTTCCCGAAGCGCCGGGGCGGCCCCGCGTTTGGCGTCGAACACGGCCGGGTCCACGATGGGCTCGTAGCTCACGGGAAGACTGTGCTGCACATGGGTTTTGCCAGCGGCGATGCGGAAGCCCTTCTGCTCCCGCCATGGCGGGCAGCCCGCGTACTTGATCTTCACCCAGTGTTCGTGGGAATTGGGCTTGTCGCGCCGCGGGCGGCTCCCGGACTTTCGGCGGCCCTCGGGCTCGATGACGTCCCTGGCGAGGTCACGGGATACCTCAAAGATCGGGCGCTCGATCACCACTGGCGGACATGCCACGTCCATGGTTCCCCAGCCTGGGATGAACGGGAAGCGCAGGGTCACCCCGTTGACCTCGATGAGCAGGACCGGGGCATTGGTGTCGGTGGAGCACAGCTGGACGAACTGCGAGTCTTCGCGACCCCAGTCCAGGCCGGCAATGATCCAGTCGAGGATGCCGACGTAGTACCGGACGTCCTCCTGCTCGACGAGCAGGTCGATGGTCTCGGGGTCGATGGCGGTCTTGGTGATGGTCATGAGGTATTCCTTCTATGAGTTGTTGACGCCGTATCCCCTGTGAGTTCCTAAGGTCGCCCACGCGGGCGTGCATGTGACCCAACGCTGTGAGAGCAGTGAGGGCTGGCCTTTCACATAAAGGCGGGTAGCCACCCGGGAGGTGGGTTCCAATCACCGGGGACGTAGGCGGTGTACACCTTGTCGCACCCATGGCCGACGTACTTCGCCTCAGGGCGGGGCCCCCGGATGAAGTCCAGGACTTGGATGAATTTGGATCCGCACCGAGGGCACGACGGCTCCTTGCTCGGCAGCGCGCTCATGGCCCCCCCTTGGTTCGCGGTGTGTACTGGCCAGGGCCTGGTTCCACTGGTGCGGCTAGAACAGCTGCTCCTCGTCCAGCAAACCCTGCTCCTCCAGCCACTTCAGGCGCGCTTCGGCTGCCATGGTCATGCGTTGGCTCGTGGACGAGCTGGACCACGAGGCGTTGCCCCCGAGAAGGGAGCGGTGCCCGGTCAGCAGGCGAGAGCATTCGAAGATGAATGCCTCCCAGTCCGTCACCGTCTTCGGGGCGTGCTCGGGAGCGAGGCGGCCGAGGCTCACCAGCTCGTCGACCCACGACGGCGTTGGAGCAATGGGAGCGACGAAGGGCACCAGATCCATCTCCACGCCGAACTTCACCAGCGGGTTCCACCAGACGTAGCGGCCGTTGTCGAGCTTAGGCCCGGTATGGCTGGTCAGATCCGCGCGGTACAAGTCCCTCTGACTCATCTGTTGCGCGACCCGGCCCCGCACGCCCTCCACGCCGGCGGCGCAGCCGTTGTAGTAGTTCCCCGCATCCCGATCCGTCGACCAGGCGTACACCCCGGCTACGGTCGGGAGCTCGGAACGGGCAGTGATCTTCTGGAACTCCAGCCCGGTGAGGAACGCGACCCCCGCAGGCGTGAGGCACTCGATGGTTACCGGGGCGGTGAGTTTCGGCCGCTGGCGAGGCTGCTCGGACGGCGGCTCGGCTGGGAACGCGGAAGGAAACGTGTTGGCGGACACGGTGGTTCCTTTCTGTTGTCACTTCCCCGCGAGCTGCTTGCCCCGACCTTCCTACTGCTTGCACAAGGCCCATGGATCAGCGGGTAGATCCTCATTTTGCGGCTCAATCTAGTCCGCTACCATCCCCACAAGTGCGCCTGTGATTTCCAGTAACTGGAGTGTATTTTTCCCTACGTCGATATTTTACAGGGGTTCGGTTCTCCTGTAGCTCCCCCAATGGGGGTACAGTAGGCACAACAATCCACTCGTCTCTCGGGGAGCAGTTCTATGGCAGGTAGTGAGCCCTCGAAGCGGAAGATCACGACCCCAAGGACCCCTCACCTCCCTTCCGAGACGGGGCCAGACTCTGGGCTGGCCTTAACTGATGCTGAGATCCAGAAGTGCCTGCCAGCTCGCGTCACCGTGCAGGGCACCTCAGACAGCCAGCTGCAAGAAGCTCTCTTCAACGAATCAAATGTCCTAGAAGCCGAGGCCCTGGCTGTTGTATGGGCGCTCTCTCCGACTCCAGCCGGCGAACGCATGCAGCCGCTAGAGCTATTGGCCACCCGCGAAGCCCTGGGCTTGACTCGTGAAGTCCTGGCCGATGCCCTGGACGTGTCTGTGTCCTTGGTCCGCACATGGGAGAGAGGGCAGAGCACCATCCCTGACGACGTCCGCCGCAGATTGGAACATCTGGAGTCTTACACCGATGCACTCGCTGCCGCTCTCGCCGCCCGCCTCACCAGACGCAGTGCCCCTGCCGTGCCGACCATTGGCGCCTACACCCGCGACGACGAGCTGCCTACCATTCCGTTGCCTGGAGCACCGCTGACTCCCACGGCCCGCTGGTGGCGAGTGGTGGCCTACCGCACCGCTCGAGCCGTGCGGGGCGCCCGCATCACATCCGGAGCCAGCATCACGGACGCTACCCTCGAGACCGCGGACATAGTCGTGGGTGGAACCCCCGTACAGGTCAAGCAGTACACCGGTCCAGCGGGAAAACCCCGGTAACCTTCACCCCTCACCCCGGGAGGCCGATGCGCTCGGTAGATGAGCCATGAGTCCGAAGGGACCCTTACGACACCCTTTGACAACTCAACGACTACTTCGCGACCTAAGGTCCTTTCACCAGCGATGCTTGGGGCCATGAGCCGCTTTCAGCAAGACTCCGTGTACGACCGCCAAAATCTGCACAGGGACGCGGCCGCAGACGGCCTGAAGCCCGGAACTGCATACGCCGGCATCGTCCAAGTCGGCGACGAGCTGTGCATCTTCTGGAATCCGTTCAAGAAGTTCTACGCGAATAAGTGGATCAAAGAGCCGCGAGAGTTTGTCTACTCGGGAGAGGGCTCGACGGGGCCCATGGGCTACACCTGGGGCAACCGGGCACTCATCGAGGCGGAGGACATCGATCGGCCCGTCACGGTTTTCTACAAAATGGAACGCACAGGGGCGGATTGGAAATGCCTGGGGGGCTTCCACGTTGTCGAGCACAGTCCTGGCGTAAGTATCGACGGTTCGGGAACGCCACGGCCGGACATGCGATTTCGGCTTGTGACGCTGTCAGTTGGTCCGAAGTCCTCGTTGCCGATGGTGGCTCCGCTGTCGGCACCTAAGCTCCCCGGTGAGGACGCTTTGTGGTCTGCCGTGGAGAAGGGGCTGCAAAAGAACGGGGCCGAGCGCAAGCGGGGTCTGAGTCGCAGCAAGGACAAGCGACAGTCAGACCCTATGAAGACGTTATATGTGCTCAGACGCGCCATCGATTTCGGCGGGGTATGTGAGTCGTGCCTGCTCCCCCCAGGTTGGGTCGACGATGAAGGCAATCCGCACTTCCAGGCCCATCACGTCGTAGCAGACGTGGATCTGGTGGACTGGATTGGTGCGGTCTGCGGGACGTGCCATGACCGACTGCACCATGGAAGAGACCGCGCGATGAGAGCGGATGAGTTGCGGAAAGTCGTAAAGGAACGCCAGATCAAAATGGGGCGGCCTACATACGAGCTGACCGAATTGCCGACCCCCGTCACCGGCACGTAACTGGGAAGAGGAAGCTGCGGAGGGCTGTCAACGGCGAGTGAAAACTGACCCCTTTCCGGCATCTGAAGGTTGACCCCCTGATCACTCATCTTCTTG
>NZ_JAVKPP010000041.1:0-5057 GCF_040980965.1 Kocuria sp. CPCC 205231
TGAGGCCACAGGAGTACCACAGCCGCCAATTACCTCTGCCAGAACACCGCCATTTACCGTCGACAGTCACAGCGGAGCTGTTCAAGTGAGAACCGCGGACCATTGGTCGTGTCAGTTCCAAAACCGTCGGGGTCCAGGATCATCATGGTCACCAATAGTTCCTATCGAAGGGTGATCAGGCAATGACCAACAATCTGGAGACTGGGTGCCCAGAGTGTGGAGGCAAGGTGCGCTTCACACTCGATGACGTCGCTAAGCAACGCACGCTGCGCTGCTCGCGCGGACACAGCGTGAAGATGCAGGACGAAGGCGGCGGCGCCCGAAAGGCATCGAAGGCTCTCGGTGACCTAGACAAGGCACTGAAGAAGTTCGGAAAATAGCGGCCGCCCAGGGAGCGACTCCAGAAACGGGAGTGGGTCACCGACTCGGTGATCAAATGCCGGGCAGCCGGCAAGGACCTCGACGGGCACCGTCCCACGTTCACTGACTCCCAGATCCGGGTGGCGTTGCGACGGATCGAGGCGAGGAGCCGGCCACCCAGGTCGCCCGCGACCTGGGCATGTCGAGGGCGACCCTGTACCGGCGGAGCCGGGAGCCGCCGCAAGCGAGCACTATCTGAGGTCGTTCTTTCCCATTGAAGCCATGATGCATATGTCGCCCCCTTAGCGGGCTTTTCACCGGGCGGGTCAAACGGGCATCACTAGTCAGCGGACTCCCGGGACTTCCGAGGAAGCATGTCAGTGCCCAGCTGTGGTCCCTCTTGCGTGCTCCATCAGGCCGATCTGTCACTCGGCAGCAGAGTGCGTTTGCATGAGCAATCGGCGTGAGAACATGCCCTATGAATTGCTTAGAGGATCTGTCGGGGTGCACGGACTTCTCGGACACCGCATCTGTCTCGGAAGTCTTCATCCCCGTCGTCGGAGCTCTGTTATGGGCAATCTGGCTGCTCATGCTGTGGTGGTATCGGCGTAAAGGCGAGAGTCCGTATCGAGACGGCGCCTCTAGGACACAGATCGCGTTTCTCTGGGCGGTGCCAGTGTTCTGTGGTGTTGTCTCCCTCGTGTTTGCAGTTCTCGCCTTCATCCCGGGCGGCCCGTGACTGCTCCCTGGCTCCATGATTCTGTCTGACCGCGCAGTTGCGTGGAGGGTTCCCGTTTGCGCTGGGAGTCTGCCCGGCGAGTCGGGTGGCAAGGGGTTCTGGAGGCCGATGTTAGGCTTCGCGAACTCAACGGAAGTGATGTCATGCACACCAAAGTCCGAGTCGCAGCGATCGTCGTTCTCCTTCTCGCTCTAGGCCTGTTCGCCATCACTGAATGGCTGCCCGCCCTCCTCTTTCTCCCCGCAGCAGGAGGTGCACTCCTGCTGAACGAGACCGGGATGCTCACACCTGGGCGGCCCCGTAACGACAGGGACCGCCCACGCTCCTGATCGTCGCGGGTCCATGGGCATCGGCACGTGCAGTTGGGGGTGATGCCCGGGCGGCGTCCGAGGCTACGACGTCACTTGGGGCGGTTGAGCGCGTCGCCGTCCCAGGTGAGGTCGGCGTCGGTGCGGAGGGGCAGTACTTCGAGACCTGGGGTCCGTACGAGCTCGCGCACCAGTGCCGTGGTGCCGGCCACGAGGGTGGAATCGAAGTCGATCTCGGTGGCGAGCACCCAGGTGTGGTCGTCTGGCCACAGGATGCTGGGGGAGGGCGCCCACATGGGCTCATCGACCCAGGGCGCATGGGTCGGCCAGGTGGGGTCGGCGAAGTCGTGGGCCCCGGCCTCGAACAGGACGTAGTGCCGCCCGGTGTCCCCGTGCAGTGCGAACCGCGGCCCGGCGGCGATCTCCGGAGGCAGTACTCCGGTGCCGGGTGCGGGGTCGCGGTGGGCACCCCGGGGACGGGCCTGCAGCACCGCCTGCGCGCCGGTGAGCCCTTGCCGCAGGGCCCCGGCCAGTCGTTGGCGCAGCGAGGGGGCGGTGACGTGCCCCGTGTTTTCGTCGATGTCTGGGGCCGGCCACTCGTCGCTGGGCACGAGCACGTAACGGGCGGCTCCGGACGAACTGACCAGCCCTCCCCAGCCTTCCCAGATCGCGGCGATCCCGGCATCCGGGGTGCTGGTGTGACGGGCGAGCACCGCCGCGGCCGCCGCCAGCGACGCGGCATCGAGGCGGCCCTCGGTCGTGTCGGTGTAGCGCCACCCGTCGGCGGCGATCACGCCGTCGACCGCACCGTAGACGCTGCGGACGAGGCGTGCGTACTGGGCCTGGGCGTGCATGGTCGTGCCGAAGGATGCCGCGGCCTGGGCCCAGCTGGCCCGCTGCGTCTCGAGTGCGGCCTCGATGTCGTGGACACCGGCGAAATGCGTAGCCTGATCGAGGCCCTGCCAGGTCCTTGTCGCCCGTGGCCGGTCGCGCTCGACCGGGTGGAACAGGCGCGCGTAGGCCTGGAAACCGCGCGGCACCACCGACAGGACGCTACCCAGCGGCTCGGCTTCCACCGGGCGCAGCCACTCACCCCGCTCGAGGTCGGGCACCCACCCGAATGGTTTTGACATGCGCCCATTCTCCATCTGTGACCCGTCCTGGCCCTCTCGTTCGACGTCTGCAAACGCCTACAAGGTCCGGGGGGTGCGCATCGCCTTCGTCTATGGTCGCAAGCTGCCGGCACGGTCGCCGTGCTTCTGCGCGTAGTCCTTGATGCCGGCGGTGACGCCCTTGCGCACCACCCAGTAGAGCAGCCACAAGGTGATGGCGACCATGAGCAGCCAGATGAATAGGCCGAGGAACGCTCCGAAGCCGGCGACGTCCATCATGAGGAACCTCCTGGGGTAGGTCTTTCCACGCTATCGAGGATTGCCGTGTTCCTCTCCACCCCGCCCGTGCTGTGCGTGTCGGCCGCTCCTCCCGTGTTCCGCGCCTCGTGCGTTGGCTTCACATCCCGGCCCGGCGGGAGGACTGGGTGGACAGGGAGGGTCAGTAGATGGTGCCCATGGCCTCGCGGACTTCGGTGAGGGTGGCCTCGGCGATCTCGTGGGTCCGTGCATTGCCGCGGCGCAGGACGTCGCGCACCAGGTGCGGGTCCCGGGCCAGTTCCTGACGGCGTCGCCGGTGGCCGGTGAGGAAGTCGTTGACGGCCTCGGTAGTGAGCTGTTTCAGGCGCCCGGCCCCGGCGTCGCCGAGTTGCTCGGCGACCTGTTCCGGGGTGGTGCCCCGGCACAGGGCCGCGGTGGACAGCAGCGCGGAGACCCCGGGGCGGGTTGCCGGGTCGAAGGTGATCCGACGCTCGGCGTCGGTGACGGTACGCCGGATCACCGCCGCGGTCTCCTCGGCGGTCATCGACAGGGCGATGGTGTTGCCGTAGCTCTTGGACATCTTCCGCCCGTCCAGCCCCGGTACTTCCGGGGCGGCGGTGAGCAGGGCCTCGGGCACGGGGAAAACGGGCCCGTAGCGGTCGTTGAAGCGCCGGGCGATGACCCGGGTGATTTCCACGTGGGGCAGGTTGTCCTTGCCCACGGGCACGAGGTTGCCCTTGCAGAAGAGGATGTCGGCGGCCTGGTGCACCGGATAGGTCAGCAGCAGCCCGCTCAACGCCCGGCCGGAGGCGGCGGCTTCGGCCTTGACCGTGGGATTGCGGTGCAGCTCGGCCTCGGTGACCAGGCTCAGGAAGGGCAGCAGCAGCTGGTTCAGCGCCGGTATCGCCGAGTGGGTGAAGATCGTGGTGCGCTCCGGGTCCAGCCCGGCGGCTAGGTAGTCCAGCACCGCACTGTGCACGTTCTCCTGCACGCGGGCGGTGGTGTCCCGGTCGGTGATGACCTGGTAATCGGCCAGCACCAAGAATGTCTCCACCCCGGCCTGCTGCAGCCGGAGGCGTTCGACGATGCTGCCGAAGTAGTGGCCCAGGTGTAGAGCCCCGGTGGGGCGTTCCCCGGTAAGTACCCGGAAGTTCTCCGGGGCCTGGTCGATGGTGCGGGTCAGTTCGGCTGAGCGCTGCTCGGCGACGGCGAACGAGTCCATGTGCGTGCTCCTGTCAGAAAAGGAGCTGCACGCAAGGCCGTGGCGGTGGGGCACGGGCTGCTGTGCAGCCCGTGGTCGTGCTTCAACCGGCTGCTATCGCAGCCACCACCACGCCAGACGGTTGAAGATCATGCCCATACTCTACGCACACGGCGCACCAACCACCGTGGGGATCAAGGGCAGGTGGCTCACCGCCACCACTCGCTTTACATATGGCCGGTTAGCGGCGATCACGCAAGGACGACGTTGCAATAGAGGCTCCTGTCCCGGGGCAGTGCGAAGAGCTTCGGGAGGCTCAGCGGCGGCCGCGCCCGCGGCCGCCAGAGCGCCGGTGGCTGGGCGAGGAGGGCTGGTGCTTGCGCCCGGTGTGGCTGGAGCGGCCAGCCGGCTCCGGGTCGAGCAGGTGCTCGGCGCCGGCCAGCAGCGTGGCAGCTGCCAGCAGCACCCCGCCGTCGTTGCCCAGCAAGAAATCCGAATCCAGCACGAGCATGGAGCGCTTGGCCTCCAGGTCGTTGGTGACCCCGACGGTGAACCCGGCGGCCGCCGCGGTCGCCGGGACGGTCTCGACGCGCTCCACCGCGGTGACCTCCACCTCGGGCAGCTCCTGTCCGGTGAGCCGGTACTCCTCCAGCACCTGGCGGCCCAGCGTCAGCAGCGTGGAGATCAGGGTGTTCGAGCTGACCCGTGCGTCCTGCGATACGGCGACCGCCAGGCGCGCGCGGGTACCGGCGGCGGTCATGCGGACCTGGGCGGCGACGGCGAAGGAGTCGACGACCGGAAGGTTCTCGACGGCAGGGCAGGGCGCGGCAGCGTTCAAGGGGGCTCCAAGGGAGAGTGGTGGGGACGAGGCCAGACTCTCACACGCCCCGACGCGGCACCCAGGCAAGGGCGCGGCAGGGCGGGCACATGACGTGGATCAGCTGCCCGGAAGGTGCAGGCAGTCCCTATTCCCGCGCACGTTGCATTAGAGCCTGTTCCTGAACCTGGTGGGCGCTGGGCTCGAGGCCGAGCTGGCGGGGTGGGCAGGTGGTAGAAAGGCGGAACTCCCGGTAGAGAAG
>NZ_JAVKPP010000042.1:0-3859 GCF_040980965.1 Kocuria sp. CPCC 205231
CGGTGACCGAGCCGGAGACGCGACTGATCGTCGCCGCGGACGGCTCCGTGACAGCAGATGCCAGTGCCTCGGCCAAGAAACGACCCTCCCGTGGAGGCTCTTCACGAGTTGTCACAGTCGACGACCTCGTACCGGAGCCTGAACAGACGACACGCCCGGTGGGGACCACCGAACCAGCCGCTGACCTGAGCGAACACCAGCCCGCGGAGCCGTCCATCGACGCGGAGACCCCGCAGACGCTTCCCAAGGCCGATGTCCCCCATTCAGGGGACGTATCTGAGCTCTCAGCTACGGGCCCACGGCCAGAGACCACCGCGGGCGACACGCCCGCCCACGACCCGGCGCCCAACAGCTCCACACCGACCCCTGTCGTCGCCGAGGCCGGAGATCCCCGCCTGCAGCTACGCCGGGAGACGACCACGGAGACACCCGAATCCCCCGCCCGCCACGGCTGGCGCGGATGGTGCAACCAGAGGCTCGGACTGTCCCTGGCGGCCTCGCCCGCCGAGCGGGCGTCTCGGGCCCGCCGGGTGCGGATCCAGCGACCCCTGGACACCCACCGCACCGTGGCGGTGCTCCAGCTCAAGGGTGGGGGCGGGAAGACCACCACCGCCTACCACCTGGCCGCCACGGCCGGGCGGGTGCGCGGGGGCAACATCCTGGCCGGGGAGTTCAACGAGAACCAGGGCACCCTGGCCGAACGCTCCCTGGCCGGCGGCCACGACCGCACCACCCTGGATCTGATCCGCAACCTGGAAACCGTCACCCGCCGCACCGCCGATCTGGTGCGCTACGTGCGACCCCAGGGCGATGACCGGATCCACGTGCTCGCCTCCCCACCCGAGGGCACCGACCGCACCCGGGTGGACGGACGCTCCGTACGCGCCGCGCACGAGACGCTGCGGTCCCTCTACAGCCTGATCCTGCTCGACACCGGCAACTCCGCCCAGTCCTCCACCTGGCGGGCCGCCGTGGACGTGGCCGACTCCCTGGTGCTGGTGGCCCACAACCGCGAGGACGACGCCCGGCTGCTGGAGGCCACCGTGGCCGCCGTCGCCGCCGAGGGCCACGGGCAGAAGCTGGCCCGGTCCGTGCTGGTGGTCTCCAACACCGCCACCAACAACACCGAACGCCTCACCCGCCTGCGCGAGTACGCCCAAGCGGTCGGACTCGCTGGGACCGTCGTCATCCCCTTCGACAAGTCCCTCCAAGAAGGACGCGCCTTCCACTTCGACGCCCTGCACCCAGCCACCGTGCGGGCCTACGAGGAAGCCACCGCCACCCTGATCGACCAGCTCTGACCCCCAGACCTCCCATCCCCCCAGGAGGCTGCCATGTCCGCTGCTGGATCCCCCCGTGCCCTCGGCACCCTCGTGGCGCTGCTGTTGGTCCTCAGTATCGGCTCGATCGTGGCCCTCGCCGTGCTCGTCGCCACCCTGGCCGAGGACGAAGAACAGGCCTCAGCCAGCTCCTGCACCGTCACCGCCGTCACCACGGGCAACGACAGCGGCCAGCAGCGGGCACCGAATATCCCCAACGGCTGGGCACCACTGGTCGAAGACGCCGCCCGGACCGCCGGGCTGCCGGTGAGCGTGGTGGCGGCACAACTGGCCCAGGAATCCGGGTGGAACCCGGACGCCACCAGCCCGGCCGGCGCCCAAGGCATCGCCCAGTTCATGCCCGCCACCTGGGCCACCTACGGCAACGGTGGGGACCCCTTCGACCCCGACGACGCAATCCCCGCCTACGGCCGCTACATGGCCGCCCTCAAGACCGAAGTGCGACCGATCGCCGGCGACGACGCCGGCGAGCTCGTGCGTCTGACCCTGGCCGCCTACAACGCCGGCCCCGGGGCAGTGGAGCAGCACCAGGGTGTGCCGCCGTACCAGGAGACCCGCGACTACATCGACACGATCCTGGACACCGGCCAGTCCCAGTTCTCCGCCCACTGCCAGGCCCCCACCGGGGCCCTAGCCTGGGACGGAGACCTCGGCGACGGCGAGTGGACCACCCCGTTACCAGGTGGAGTGTTCACCTCCGGCTACGGCGGCCGCGCCCTGGCCGGCGCCCCGTCCTGGGCCAATCAGCACGAGGGCGTGGACATCGCCACCCCCGGGGCCGGCAACGGCCGCGGCGGAGTCGTCGTCGCACCAACGGCTCTGCGAATCACCGGGTTCAACGCCACCGATGGGTGCGTGATCGCCAAGGAAAACGGGGATGACCCCGACTTCGGCTTCGCCTTCTGCCACCTGCACTCCTGGGACGTGGCCAAAGGCCAGCAACTCAAACGCGGCGACGTCATCGGTATCGAGGGCAACCGCGGCCGCTTCGGGATGGCCACGCACCTGCACTTCGAGATCTACAAACCCAACGCCCCGGACATGGTCTTCCCCTACCAAGGGCACAACCTCGACCCCGAGCCCATCCTCAAACAAAAAGGAGCATGGCCGAATTGACCCGACACCGCCTGATCACCGCCCTCACCCTGTGCCTGCTGCCCCTGACCGCCTGCGGGCCCGAGGGAGCACAGCAGACCAGCGAGCAGACCACCGCCCCCGCCACGGCCACGCCCTCCCCCACCGAGCACACCCCTGGAGAGGGCACCTTCCCCGACCCGGACACCGTGGACCGGGCCGACGTGGAGGCCACCGCCGAAACCGCCGCGCTGATGCTGCACTCCTGGGACACCGCCACCGACCGCACCCAAACCGCCGCCGCGATCCGCACCAAACCGCTGATGTCAGAGGATTGGGCCGCTAATCAGGTCGAGCCTGAACGCAACGGCAACCAGGCCGCCTGGCTAGAACCAGCCGAACACCAGGCCTACAGCGCGCCCAGCCTCATCCCGGCCGTCGGCGACGTCTCCCGCGACGTCGCCACAGACAGAGCCATCCGCGCCTACGACGTCACCTGGCGGTGGATCAGCCGCGACGGTCATGAGATCGAGGCCACCGGCCAACGCCAGGTCGTCATCTACCTCGAGAAGCACAACGGGCATTGGGACGTCGTTGGCCACCAGACCCATGACGTGGGCACCAGCAAGTAAACCCGACACGGACACCCGATGCTGTTCAATGTCATGTACATGTGGCAGGCTGATTCCATGAAGGAATACGAGCCCCCCAAGATGATCGGGCGCAGAGTCCCGTTCAGCATGCGGGTGCTTCCTGAACAGCACCGCCGCGCTTTCGAGAAGGCGGCCGCTCTCGGCCTGTCCCAGGCTGATTACATCGGTGCGCTGATCGACCGTGACTACGGATTACCGAACGCGATAGACGACCGGCAGAACGCTGAGGAGCTCCCCATCACCAAAACCGCTTAAACGACTGACGGCCCGCCGTGGAGGGCGGGCCGTCGAAGTCAATCAGCTGTCGCAAGTTTGCCGACCGAGACAGCTGGTTCAACAGAAACCGGATGAGAACCGCATATGAACCCATTACCAGGGGACTGTTGTGTCCCCTAGTGTACCTGAGGCGCGTCCGCAAGTGGACCCCGCCTTGCTGGATATTGCCCTTTTTTGCCCCGAGACCCCGGCCCGCCGGTTCCTTGAGCACCACCGGATCGAGTACTTCCGGTGCGGTCAGACCAAGTCGCAGGCGTTCCCGAACCGTGGGCGTCCTGCTGGTGACTTCGCGTTCATCCAACTCAATCCGGCCGATTGGTTGAACTTCCTCGTCGTGGACGTCGATGACGAGGACGCGTTGCTGAACCTGATGCACCCGGCTGTGCCCGAGCCGACCTGGATCATCGAGAACCCGCAGACTGGTCATGCCCAGGCCGGGTGGGCCATCGAACCGGTCTACCGGGGCGAGGGTGCTCGGCCGGGTCCGATCCGCTACGCGGAGGCGGTGCAGCGGGC
>NZ_JAVKPP010000043.1:0-3851 GCF_040980965.1 Kocuria sp. CPCC 205231
CGGTGACCGAGCCGGAGACGCGACTGATCGTCGCCGCGGACGGCTCCGTGACAGCAGATGCCAGTGCCTCGATGAAGAAACGACCCTCCCGTGGAGGCTCTTCACGTGTTGTCACAGTCGACGACCTCGTACCGGAGCCTGAGCAGACGACACGCCCGGTAGCGGCCACCGAACCAACCGCTGACTTGAGTGAACACCAGCCCGCGGAGCCTTCCATCGATGCGGAGACCCCGCAGACGCTTCCCGAGGCCGATGTCCCCCATTCGGGGGACGCATCCGAGCTTTCAGCTACGGACCCACTGCCAGAGACCACCGCGGGCGACACGCCCGCCGACGACCCGGCGCCCAGCAGCTCCACACCGACCCCGGTCGTCGCCGAGGCCGGAGATCCCCGCTTGCAGCTGCCCCGGGAGACGACCACGGAGACGCCCGAATCCCCCGCCCGCCACGGGTGGCGAGGATGGTGCAACCAGACCCTCGGACTATCCCTGGCGGCCTCGCCCGCCGAGCAGGCCTCCCGGGCCCGCCGCACCCGGATTCAGCGGCCGCTGGAGACCCACCGCACCGTGGCGGTGCTCCAGCTCAAGGGCGGGGGCGGGAAAACCACCACCGCCTACCACCTGGCCGCCACCGCAGGGCGGGTGCGCGGGGGCAACATCCTGGCCGGGGAGTTCAACGAGAACCAGGGCACCCTGGCCGAACGCTCCCTGGCCGGCGGCCACGACCGCACCACCCTGGATCTGATCCGCAACCTGGAGACCGTCACCCGGCGCACCGCCGACCTCGTGCGCTACGTGCGCCCCCAGGGCGATGACCGGATCCACGTGCTGGCCTCCCCGCCCGAAGGTACCGACCGCACCCGGGTGGACGGACGCTCCGTACGGGCCGCCCATGAGACCCTGCGCTCCCTCTACAGCCTGATCCTGCTCGACACCGGCAACTCCGCCCAGTCCTCCACCTGGCGCGCCGCCGTGGACGTTGCCGACTCCCTGGTGCTGGTGGCCCACAACCGCGAAGACGACGCCCGGCTGCTGGAGGCCACCGTGGCCGCCGTCGCCGCCGAGGGCCACGGGCCGAAGCTGGCCCGGTCCGTGCTGGTGGTCTCCAACACCGCCACCAACAACACCGAACGCCTCACCCGCCTGCGCGAGTACGCCCAAGCGGTCGGGTTGGCCGGGACCGTCGTCATCCCCTTCGACAAGTCCCTCCAGGAAGGACGCGCCTTCCACTACGACGCCCTGCACCCAGCCACCGTGCGGGCTTACGAGGAAGCCACCGCCACCCTGATCGACCAGCTCTGACCCGCAGACCTCCCATCCCCCCAGGAGGCTGTGATGTCGGCTGGATCCCCCCGTGCCCTCGGCGCCGTCGTGGCGCTGCTGTTGGTCTTCGCCATCGGCTCGATCGTGGCCTTAGCCGTGCTCGTCGCCACCCTGGCCGAGGACGAAGAACAGGCCTCAGCCAGCTCCTGCACCGTCACCGCCGTCACCACGGGCAACGACAGCGGCCAGCAGCGGGCACCGAATATCCCCAACGGCTGGGCACCACTGGTCGAAGACGCCGCCCGGACCGCCGGGCTGCCGGTGAGCGTGGTGGCGGCACAACTGGCCCAGGAATCCGGGTGGAACCCGGACGCCACCAGCCCGGCCGGCGCCCAAGGCATCGCCCAGTTCATGCCCGCCACCTGGGCCACCTACGGCAACGGCGGGGACCCCTTCGACCCCGACGACGCGATCCCCGCCTACGGCCGCTACATGGCCGCCCTCAAGATCGAAGTGCGACCGATCGCCGGTGACGACGCCGGTGAGCTCGTGCGCCTGACCCTGGCCGCCTACAACGCCGGCCCCGGGGCTGTGGAGCAGCACCAGGGGGTGCCGCCGTACCAGGAGACACGCGACTACATCGACACGATCCTGGACACCGGCCAGTCCCAGTTTTCCGCCCACTGCCAGGCCCCCACCGGGGCCCTGGCCTGGGACGGAGACCTCGGCGACGGCGAGTGGACAACCCCGCTGCCCGGGGGCGTGTTCACCTCCGGCTACGGCGGCCGCGCCCTGGCTGGAGTCCCCGGGTGGGCCAACCAGCACGAGGGCGTCGACATCGCCACCCCCGGAGCCGGCAACGGCCGCGGTGGGGTCGTCGTCGCCCCCACGTCCATACGGATCACCGGGTTCAACGCCACCGACGGGTGCGTGATCGCCAAGGAGAACGGGGACGACCCCAACTTCGGCTTCGCCTTCTGCCACCTGCACTCCTGGGACGTGGCCAAGGGCCAGAAGCTCAAACGCGGTGACGTCATCGGTACCGAGGGCAATCGTGGCCGGTTCGGCATGGCCACGCACCTGCACTTCGAGATCTACAAACCCGACGCCCCGGAGATGGTCTTCCCTTACCAGGGGCACAACCTCGACCCCGAGCCCATCCTCAAACAGAAAGGAGCATGGCCGAAATGACCCGACACCGCCTGATCACCGCCCTCACCCTGTGCCTGCTGCCCTTGACCGCCTGCGGGCCCGAGGGAGCACAGCAGACCAGCGAGCAGACCACCGCTCCTGCCACGGCTACGCCCTCCCCCACCGAACTCACCTTCGGGGAAGGTACCTTCCCCGACCCGGACACCGTGGAGCGCAGCGACGTGGAGGCCACCGCCGAAACCGCCGCGCTGATGCTGCACTCCTGGGACACCGCCACCGACCGCACCCAAACCGCCGCCGCGATCCGCACCAAACCGCTGATGTCAGAGGATTGGGCCGCTAATCAGGTCGAGCCTGAACGCAACGGCAACCAGGCCGCCTGGCTAGAACCAGCCGAACACCAGGCCTACAGCGCGCCCAGCCTCGTGCCGGCTGTCGGTGACGTCTCCCGCGACGTCGCCAAGGACAAAGCCATCCGCGCCTACGACCTCACCTGGCGATGGATCAGCCGCGACGACCACCAGATCGAGGCCACCGGCCATCGCCAAGTCGTCATCTACCTCGAGAAGCACAACGGCCAGTGGGACGTTGTGGGCCACCAATCCCATGACCTGTAGCGATCCGACCGACACACCCACGAACTTCTAGCGCTAGTACAAGCAATGTGAGAGGGTGGGCGTATGACGGAGTACACACCGCCCAAGTTGCTCGGGAAGCGAGTGGCGTTCAGCATGCGCGTCCTGCCCGAGCAGCACCGCCGTGCGGCGGAGAAGGCAGCTGCTCTAGGGCTGTCCCAGGCGGACTACGTCGGCGCTTTGATCGACCGTGACCACGGATTGCCGAATGCGATAGATGATCGGCAGAACGCTGAGGAGCTCCCCATCACCAAAACCGCTTAAACGACTGACGGCCCGCCGTGGAGGGCGGGCCGTCGAAGTCAATCAGCTGTCGTGAGTTTGGCGACCTAGAACAGCTGGTTCAACAGAAACCGGATGAGAACTGCATATGAACCCATTACCAGGGGACCGTTGTGTCCCCTAGTGTACCTGAGGCGCGTCCGCAAGTGGACCCCGCCTTACTCGACATTGCCCTTTTTTGCCCCGAGACCCCGGCCCGCCGGTTTCTTGAGCACCACCGGATCGAGTACTTCCGGTGCGGTCAGACCAAGTCGCAGGCGTTCCCGAACCGTGGGCGGACTGCTGGGGAGTTCGCGTTCATCCAGCTCAACCCGGCCGATTGGTTGAACTTCCTCGTCGTCGACGTCGATGACGAGGACGCATTGTTGAACCTGATGCACCCGGCCGTGCCCGAGCCGACCTGGATCATCGAGAACCCGCAGACCGGTCATGCCCAGGCCGGGTGGGCGATCGAACCGGTCTACCGGGGCGAGGGTGCTCGGCCGGGTCCGATCCGCTACGCGGAGGCGGTGCAGCGGGC
>NZ_JAVKPP010000044.1:0-3831 GCF_040980965.1 Kocuria sp. CPCC 205231
ACTTCCTCGGTGCTCCCATGACTCTCATCCTTCCGTGGAATGAAAGCCTCCAACAGACCCGTCACGGGACAAGGAGAGGTCTTCGTCAGCGCTTTTCTGGGGTGGCTGGTGGTGGGTGCCGAAAGATGCGGTTCTCGTCGGTGGAGAACATTTTCCGTTCGCCGGTTCCGAGTTCTCGGGCCCACACCACGTGGAGGAGTGGCATGGTCTCCTCGACGAGTCCGCGGTAGTAGAGGTCACCGGCAAGGTGGACATCGATGCGATCACCTGCTTGCAGCACGGTGCAGTCCTCCACGGGGACGGGGACGGGGCCGGGGTCGGGGCTGGTCATGGTGGCGGTGCCTTTCGTCGGCGCTTCTGGGTTGGGTTGTGGCCTCGGGGTGGTCATCCGGAGTGCGGTGAGCCCATGGTGCGTGGTCGTCCCGATGTGATGCGCTCCGTGGTGCGGTATCGGCGCGCGGTGTTCTCGGCCTGGAACGCGCATGGCTTCCCCGTGGCGGCACGAGGCAGGGGTCGGTCGCGGCCGGCTGGAGCCGGAGGCTCTTGAGGTGTGAGTATGCAGTCCGCTGGGATGTGCCTGGGGTGGTTCGTGCACGCGGTCCCGTGTTGACGGGAACGGTCAGTGCGCAGCGGTCAACGATCCTGGGTGATGCGGGACTCTGGGTACCGCTTTTTAGCGGTGGTCGCTGAGTTCGAAGAACCAGATGATGTGGTGGCGCAGGGCGTCGGCGGCGTCTGCGCCTCGGCGCTGCTGGAAGGCCTCCAGGATGCTCTTGTGCTGTTCCTGAAGGGTCTGGCGTACCTTCGGCCAGTCCTCGAGGTCGGCGACGGTCTCCTGGACGTAGCCGATGGTGGCTTGGCGCAGCGAGGACATAATCGTCTCGACCACCACGTTGCCGGCCAGAGAGGCGAGCAGGATGTGGAACTGCGCGTCGTGGGCGTGGAAGCGCTCGTCCGGCAGGTCCGGGTCGTCCATGGCGGCCACCAGTTCGGTGGCCTGGTCGATTATCGCGGTGCGTTGGGGAGTGTCCGGGGCGGTGGCGGCTTCGTGGGCGGACTGGGTCTCGAGCAGCAGTCGGGTTTGCGCCAGATCGCGGATGCGCAAGGACCGGTTGGCCACGTGCATCCGCAGCGCCCAGCCGAGTGCGGCCGAGGGGTCCGAGATGACGATCGCCCCGGCGTTGGGCCCGGACCCGGTGGAGGAACGGACCAGGCCCATGGCGTCGAGGACCCGGAATGCTTCGCGGACCGAGGCGCGGGAGATCCCGAACTCCTCGGCCAGGTGGCGCTCTGCGGGCAGTCTGTCGCCCACCGAGATCTCCCCGGAGCGCAGGCGTTCCTCGAGCCAGTCAAGGACGAGGGTGTAGGTGCGTGTGACCGCGGGCACGAGGGGCTCCTGGAGGGTATATGGGGAACCGGACCATTCTAGAGAGACCGCGAGGCTGCACCTGACCGGATGGGTCGGGCGCAGCCTCGGGGCCCCGGAGGCGTGGGGCCGGCACCTGACATGCCGTCGGCACCGGCCCCACGTGCCGGATCAGACCCGGAGCTCGCTCCTGGCGGGCGCGTCCTTGCGCCACAACCAGCGGGCGATGAGGGCCAGTCCGGCGACGAGCAGGACCAGCATGACGGTGCCCAGGTTGAGACCCACCCCGTGGATGAAGAGGTACGCGACCGCACCGCCCGCGAGGCAGTAGTAGGTGGTCACGATGATCGTCTTGCGCAGCAGGTCGCCTTCGCGCCCGAGCAGGCCCACGGTGGCGGAGGCCGCCACGATGTTGTGGATCGCGATCGGGTTGCCACCGGCCCCACCCACAGCCTGGGCGGCGACCACGAGCTCGGGCCGGTCGAGTCCGATCGCGGCACCGGTGGAGAACTGGAACTGGGAGAACGTCAGGTTCGACACGGTGTTGGACCCGGCCACGAAGGCACCCAGCGCGCCGATCCAGGGGGCGATCACGGGCCAGGAGCTGCCCGAGATCGCGGCGGCCCCCTCGGCGAGGGTCACCGGCATGCTGGAGAGCCCCGAGTCGTTGAGGGCCGGGCCGGACTGGATGAGCACGCGCACCAGGGGCACGGCGAAGAGCAGGGCGGCGGCGGTGCCGGCGAGCTGGCCGGCCGAGATCTTGAGGGTCTGGGCGATCTCGCGGGAGTTCATCCGGTGCAGTAGGTAGGCGAAGGCCGAGGCGAGGATCAGCACGAAGCCGGGGAGGTAGAACGGCTGGACAGTGGTGGTGATCTCGGTGCCCAGGATGTTCTCGAACGGGATCGCCAGGCCGGTCAGCCATTCCTTCAGCGGGGCGATGACACGGGTGGCCACCAGCAGCCCCGCCATCAGGGCGTAGGGCGCCCAGGCGCGGACCGTGCTCATGTGGGTGGAGACGTCGGTGGCCTCGGCCGGTTCGATGGTGCCCATCCAGCGGGTGGGCCAGTCGGCGCGCGGGCCGAACTGGAAGGTGTCCTTGGGCATGAGGAAGCCGCGGCTGGAGGTGAACATCACCAGCACCATGCCGAGGAGCCCGCCGAACATTGAGGGGAACTCGGGGCCGAGGAAGCGGGCCACCAGCACGTAGGGGACGGTCATGGCCAGGGAGGCGTAGACGGCGAAGGGCCACACGGCCAGCCCGTCGCGGAAGCGCCGGTCGGGGCCGAAGAACCCGGTCAGCAGGGTCACGAGGATCAGCGGGATGAGGATGCCCACGATCGCGTGGATGGCCGCGGTGTAGAAGCCGATCGAATTGATGAACTCGGGCATGGTCACACCCAGAATCTCGACGCGCTGAGCGACCGCGGGGTCCCCGCCCAGGCCGTTGGCGACCCCGACGAGGATGGGCGTGCCGACCGCCCCGAAGCTCACGGGGGTGGACTGGACGATGAGGCCGATCATGACGGCGGCCATCGCGGGGAAGCCCATGGCCAGCAGCAGCGGGGCCACGACCGCGGCGGTGGTGCCGAAGCCAGAGACGCCCTCGATGAAGGAGCCGAAGAGCCAGCCAATGATGATGGCCTGGATCCGCCGGTCGGCCGAGATGTTGTTGAAGCCAGCGCGGATGGTGGCCATGGCCCCGCCCACGGTGAGCGTGGCGAGCAGCAGCAGGGCGCCGAAGACGATGTAGAGCATGGTGATGGCCACGATCAGGCCCTCGATGGTGGCGGCCAGCACTCCGGTGAAGCTCATCTGCCACACGGTCAGCGCCACCACGACGGCCGCGAGGTAGCCCACCGGCATCGCGAACTTCGCCGGCCAGCGGAAACCGGCCAACAGCACACCCACCAACAGCAGGGGCAGCAGAGCCAGAAGGCTCAGGACAGCGAGATTGTCCACGGACAGATCCTTTCTGGGCCCTGCCCCGGAGGATCGCGGGTGCCGGGTCGGGCCGGGTGCGTGGTACGGGCTGGGTCGAGGTTTCCGGGACGCGATGCGTAGCTCATCCCGGCCCCAGTGATCTCGATGCGCTCCCCTGAGAGTTGCGGAGAGCAGTACAGACCTGGTGTCGGTCGGGTGGTCGTTCGGTGCTTCCCGCATACGAGTTCGGGAAGGACCTCACACGCGACCACCGTATGGTCGGACCACAATGGTCTGACCACGAAGAGTACATGAGCCAGGTCACACCTCCAACCCCTGCGGCGCAATGTTCTCGCCGCCTGCCGCCCTGATTGTGTGGTGCGGCTCATAGTCCTACTATGGTCAGACCACAGGCGGTGCGGTGTCCTCGCATCGACCCTTTTTCCTTCTTCGCCCGTCCTCGTTCTCCTGTTCCCGGAGGTCGCATGAGAATCGCCCTGTTCGCCACGTGCATCGTGGACGCGATGTATCCGCGGGTCGCGCTG
>NZ_JAVKPP010000045.1:0-3365 GCF_040980965.1 Kocuria sp. CPCC 205231
GTGGGGGCGGTGATGGAGGCCTCCATCTTCATGGCCTCGATGGTGGCCACCTGGCCGCCCGCCTCCACGGTGTCGCCCTCGGCCACCGTCACGGTCACCGCCCCGGCGAACGGGGCGGCCACGTGGCCGCGGTCCGTGGGGTCGGCCTTCTCGGTCTCGGGCACCGAGGAGGTGATCGAGGTGTCGCGGACCTCGATCATCCGGGGCTGGCCGTTGAGGGTGAGCATCACGGTGCGCATGCCCTTGTCGTCCGGCTCCGAGATGGCCTGCAGGGTCACCAGCAGCCGCACCCCCTTGCCGAGGGAGATCACGTGCTCCCGGTCGGAGGTCAGCCCGTAGAGGAAGTCCCGGGTGTGCAGCAGCGCCAGCTCGCCGTACTTCGCCCGGCTGGCCTCGTAGTCCCGCGTCGGGCCGGCGAACAGCAGCCGGTTCAGCGTGGCACGGCGGGTGGCCGGGTCCCCGGCCAGGGCCTGGGAGTCCTCCGGGGCCAGCTCCGTGATCCCGACACGCACGTTGCGGCCCTCCAGGGCCTTGGAGCGGAACGGTTCGGGCCACCCGCCGGGAGGCGTGCCGAGCTCCCCGGCGAGGAAGCTGATCACCGAGTCGGGGATGTCGAACTTCTGCGGGTTCGCCTCGAACTCGGCCGGGTCCACGCCCATGCCCACCAGCTGCAGGGCGAGGTCGCCCACGACCTTGGACGAGGGGGTGACCTTGACCAGCCTGCCGAGCATGGCGTTGGCGGCGGTGTACATGTCCTCGATCGCCTCGAACCGCTCCCCCAGTCCCAGCGCGATGGCCTGCTGGCGCAGGTTCGACAGCTGCCCGCCGGGGATCTCGTGCCGGTACACGCGCCCGGTCGGGGCGGTGAGCCCGGACTCGAACGGGGCGTACATCCGGCGGATGACCTCCCAGTAGGGCTCCAGGGCGGTCGCGGCCTCCAGGGGGATGCCGGTGTCCCGGTCCGTGTGGGCCAGGGCGGCGATCAGCGCCGAGGCGGGCACCTGGGAGGTCGTGCCGGCCATCGAGGCCTCGGCCACGTCCACCGCGTCCACGCCCGCGTCGATCGCGGCCATCAGCGTGGCGAGCTGCCCGCCGGCGGTGTCGTGGGTGTGCAGGTGCACGGGCAGGTCGAAGCGCTCCCGCAGGGCGGTCACCAGCTTCGCCGCCGCCGCGGGGCGCAGGAGCCCCGCCATGTCCTTGATCGCCAGCACGTGGGCCCCGGCGTCGACGCACTGCTGGGCGAGCTCGAGGTAGTAGTCCAGGGTGTAGAGGTCCTCGGCCGGGTCCAGCAGGTCCCCGGTGTAGCACAGGGCGACCTCGGCGACCGCGGTGCCCGTCCTGCGCACGGCCTCGATGGCCGGGGCCATCTGCTCCACGTCGTTGAGGGCGTCGAAGATCCGGAAGATGTCCACCCCGGTGGCCGCGGCCTCGGCCACGAACGCGTCCGTCACCTCGGTGGGGTACGGGGTGTAGCCCACGGTGTTGCGCCCGCGCAGCAGCATCTGGATCGGGATGTTCGGCATCGCCTCCCGCAGCAGCCGCAGCCGCTCCCACGGGTCCTCGCCGAGGAAGCGCAGCGCGACGTCGTAGGTCGCCCCGCCCCAGGCCTCGACCGAGAGCAGCTGAGGGAGGGTGTGGGCGTAGGCGGGGGCGGCGGCGAGCAGGTCGCGGGTGCGCACCCGGGTGGCCAGCAGCGACTGGTGGGCGTCCCGGAACGTCGTCGAGGTCACCGCCACCGCCTGCTGCTCCCGCAGGGCCCGGGCGAACCCCTCGGGGCCGAGCTCGACGAGCCGCTGCCGCCACCCCGGCGGCGGGGTGTGCTCGGAGGGTCCGTCGAAGGGAGAGCGGAACGGCTCGTCCTGCTTGTCGCCCGGGTAGCGGGGCAGCTTGGTGCGCGGGTCGATGCCCTCCACCCGCTCCCCGTTGGGCTGGTTCACCGTGACCTCGGCCAGCCAGGTCAGCGCCTTGGTGGCCCGGTCCCCGGAGGTGCGGGCCTCGAGCAGCTCGGGGCGGCGCTCGATGAAGTCGGTGGCCACGTTGCCGGCGAGGAACTCCGGGTCGGCCAGCACGGCCTGCAGGAACTGGATGTTGGTGGACACCCCTCGGATCCGGAACTCGGCCAGGGCACGCTGGGACCGGTGCACGGCGGTGGCGTAGTCCCGGCCCCGGCAGGTGAGCTTCACCAGCATCGAGTCGAAGTGCGGGGAGATCTCCGCCCCGGCGTAGACCGTGCCGCCGTCCAGGCGCACCCCCGCGCCGCCGGCCGAGCGGTAGGCGGAGATCTTCCCGACGTCGGGGCGGAACCCGTTGGCCGGGTCCTCGGTGGTGATCCGGCACTGCAGGGCGGCCCCGCGCACGGCCAGCTCGTCCTGGGCGATGCCCAGGTCCGCCAGGGTCTCCCCGGAGGCGATGCGCAGCTGCGACTGGACGAGGTCGACGTCGGTGATCTCCTCGGTCACCGTGTGCTCCACCTGGATGCGCGGGTTCATCTCGATGAACACGTGCTGACCCGCCCGCTCCCCGGCCGTGTCCACCAGGAACTCCACGGTGCCGGCGTTGACGTAGCCGAGCTCCTTCGCGAACTTCACCGCGTCCCGGTGCAGGGCCTGGCGGATCCCCTCGTCGAGGTTCGGCGCCGGGGCGATCTCCACGACCTTCTGGTGCCGGCGCTGCAGGGAGCAGTCGCGCTCGAACAGGTGCACCATCCCGCCCTCGTTGTCGGCGAGGATCTGCACCTCGATGTGGCGGGGCCGGAGCACGGCCTGCTCCAGGAACACGGTGGGGTCGCCGAAGGCGGTGTCGGCCTCGCGCATCGCGGCGGCCAGCGCCTCGGGCAGCGCCTCGGGGGTCTCCACCCGGCGCATGCCGCGGCCCCCGCCACCGGCCACGGCCTTCACGAAGATGGGGAACCCGATGCCCTCCGCCTGCGCCAGCAACTCCTCGGGGTCCGCCGAGGGCTCCGTGGAGGCCAGCGTCGGGATCCCCGCCCGCTTCGCCGCCTTCAGCGCCGCGACCTTGTTGCCGGCCAGCTCCAGGATCTCGGCCCGCGGGCCGACGAAGGTGATGCCCTCGCGCGCGGCGGCACGAGCCAGGTCCGGGTTCTCCGAGAGGAACCCGTAGCCGGGGTAGATCGCGTCCGCCCCGGACTCCTTGGCCACCCGGACGATCTCCTCGACGTCGAGATAGGCCCGCACGGGGTGGCCCTCCTCCCCGATCCGGTACGCCTCGTCGGCCTTCTGCCGGTGGATCGAGTTGCGGTCCTCGTACGGGAACACCGCCACCGTCTTGGCGCCCAGCTCGTAGGCGGCACGGAAAGCACGGATCGCGATCTCGCCGCGATTGGCCACCAGGATCTTGGAGAACAT
>NZ_JAVKPP010000046.1:0-3211 GCF_040980965.1 Kocuria sp. CPCC 205231
ACTTCCTCGGTGCTCCCATGACTCTCATCCTTCCGTGGAATGAAAGCCTCCAACAGACCCGTCACGGGACAGACACCCCGGGCAAGAACGCGTCCTCGTCGAACAGGCAGCTCACCGCCCGGCGGTAGGCCAGCGAGTTCTCCACCACCGGCCCGCCCTTCAGCCACCGCTCCCCGCTCACCGGAGCCTGCTGGCCCACGGCCGTGCGCAGCACCGTGGACTTGCCCGCCCCATTGGCCCCGCGCAGCACCACCGCCTCCCCCGGCCCCACCTCGAAGCTGACCCCGGCGGTCACCGGCACCCCGGCATAACCACACACCAACTCACGAACAGACAGGACAGCGGCGCAACTCACGGACAAGAGCCTTTCTACGGCAACACAGCCACCCCATTCTTCCCCGGTACCACCGCCCGCAGATCCCCCGCCGGCCGGACATCCGCCACCGCCACGACCGAACACCAATCTTCATCAGCACCCGGCTTCGCACGTTGGTCTACTCCCGCCTCAGCTCAACCCCCCTCCCCGAGGGCGCCGTCCGCGGTGGACGGGTCGTCATCCTTGTCGGCGCGGTTCCAGTGTCGGCGGATCGCCACGGCCAGAAACGCTGCCCCCACGAGGACCAGCAGTCGTGGCAGCACCTCACCCAGCCCGGGGGCCCCGCGCGCAACGATGACCACCAGCTCGACGCCGACCAGCAGCCCCGTCACCACACAGGTGAGCAGTCCCACCCAGCCGCTGTCCTCGTGTTCAAGCTTGATCCAGGCGATGTTGATCAGCACGAAGGCGAGGTCAAGCCCGACCACGGGCAGGTTCGGCGAGCCGGCCGATCCGGCCAGCTCGGCCAGGGTCCCGGCGACGGCCAGACCCGCGAACACGGCCCCCAACGCAGGGGCCCATTCCCGGCCCAGCGCCAAGGGCACGAGGACGATCGAGTACAGCACCAGCAACAACCCGATACCGATCCCGGCACCGACCACAGCCCCACTCGAGGGCGAGGCGAAGTAGATGGTGAATCCCCGGGCGATCCACACCGCGCAGGAGATCACGCCCAACCCCACGAGCATTCGACGCTGATGAAGTGGTGCTGCGGCTTTGTCCTGGCGGTCCATCATCCGACGCTATGGCATCCACCGGCCCAACAGATGGCGCCGACAGGGAGTGTTCCGGCCCCGACCAAGAAAGCGCCCGGGCCACCAACCCCTACTGCCTCATCATTCCCGCGGGCAATGTCCGGTAGCACCGCAGCCACCCTGGTGCTCACCGAAGACTGGGACGTGATGGTCGCCGCCCAGCTGCTGGGTCACACTTCGGTGACCACCACCTCCAAGTACCTCGACGAACAGCCCGGAGAGCTGAGGTGGCGGTCAATGCCCCCCTGACTCCGGTGGATCCGTAGGAGTCCGCTGCACGATTGCCGTGGGGCGTGCGCTGCCTCCGAGAGCGCCATGGGCGTTAGCACATGAGATCAATCCTCGAATAGCCATTCGAGTGTGATGTTGCTTACTATGTCTCCACCATTCGCGGAGCTGCTCGTGGGAGCAACTCCGGCTCCCTGGGGCGATCGTTGATCTGAGGGAGTCTGATGTCTATCACCTTTGAGCCCGTGCCCCTGACGGATCGACGCCTCTTCGAGGCCCGGCTCAGTGAAGCCACCCTCGCCCTGCACCACGAGGGCCACGATCCGGAGAGGATCTGCCAGGAAGCGACACGGATCGGTCAGCGCTACCCCTGGGTGGACGCCCGCACGGTGGCCAACGCCCTAGTGGACGCCCTGGGCCCGGGATGGGGCGCCATCTACCTGCACTGGCTGTGGAGCCAGGACGACGACTCCTGACCCATTGCACCTCGGGTAACAGCATCCCTGTGCGGAACGTGCAAGCACGGCCAGCACGCCCAGCAGGACAGGACCTGCCCCCGCACGAGCCAACCCCAACCGCAATGTCGTTCTCGTGGAGCGGCTGATAACCGGGCCATATGTAAAGACGGAGAAGGTTGAGTTGCTCATGCCCCCGTTGCCTGCAGGTCAACTTGCAGTTGCTCGGTCGCTGCATGAACGAGTCAGGCGACAGGTACAGAAGGACCTCGACGTCGGTTCCCGGACCTTGACGTGGGCCGCGATGTCTCTCGAGCACGCTCATCGGTTCCATGTCTGGCTGCCGGGAACCCCGGGGAATCCCATGCGGGGCGCAGAACGACTCAGCGCCGACGCCCTCGGTCCTGCGAGCCGGGTCCATGTCCGTATCGAGGGCAGGAAAAAGCCTCCCATCCGGTGCGAGATTTACCCGTCGGTTAGAGAAACATGAGACGCAGCGAGGATCGTTCCTTCTCAACCTGGGGCCCTCCCCTAGCGTGAGAAAAGGTCCAGGACCGGGCCTGAGGTTGCCAGCATGCGATGAAGGATGCTCACCTATGGACCACAAACTCTCCGTGCTCGTCCAAATCGATCTTCACGGCGCCTACGTACGCCTGATCGTCACCGGCCGCCTGACCGAGGCCAACCAACACGCCCTCCACCCTCTGGTAGCCCGGGCCCGGACCCTGATCCCCCCGGTGACGGTCTCCATCGACCTCACCGGAGCAGAGCACGTGGAGACCGGCGCGGTGGACCTGTTGCGCTGGGCACTCGAGCACCTCGACACCGCAGACGGCACCGGCCCGGTGGAGGTACTCACCGCGACCGATCCTCCCGCCCATCACTCCCCCCACCGCCCCGTGACCGCCCTGGCAAGCCGCCGAGGCAAAGCCGGATCCCCGAGGCCGCTACCGAAGTCGGCATGAACGCCGGCAGATCCCGGCAATCGGCTCATCCATGAGCTCGCCGCCCTGACCGACAACCCGTGAGAACGGCACCGGTCAAGAGACGGGCCCCTCGTCAGTGTCTTTGCCGAGCCAAGGTCGCGTGGAATCCTCGGGGCGAATTTCCGTGGTTATCGTCCCGGCGAAGGCCCACGCATGGCGACCTGTGATGCCGGCCACCACCTAACCACCCACAGCGGAAATCCCCACCACCGATGACACCCACCTCGCCGCCGCGGTTTCTTGCGACCCGGGCCCACCCGGGTCGGTGTCAACGAATCCCAGCTCCACCGCTCACCGGTAGCCGGGCCATATGTAAAGAGAAAGCGACTGTGGCTATCTCTGTCGACGGCACGTGAAAACTGACCCTGTGGCGGCAGACGAAGTTTGACCCCCTGCCGGACCCTGTCCTCA
>NZ_JAVKPP010000047.1:0-2202 GCF_040980965.1 Kocuria sp. CPCC 205231
CTATTTAGGCAAATTTGACTTTCTATATATCGGTGAAAAAGTATAATTTGATTTTCCACAAAGGAATATTTAAATTTCCATTAATACAATAAAAAAGCAAAATATATTTTCCTTTTTAACATCTAATAGGAAAGAGTGACTTTCTAATATGGAAAATCAGATTTTCCAATATGGAAAATACCCTATATTGAGTATCAACTACTTAACTTATTCTATTTCTTAAGTTCTTATTATACCCTAAAAACGGCATATAATCAACTACTTAAAAAATCATCGGTCGGGGAGCGCCCAGCGGCAAGGGGCGGGACCACCCGTCCCGACGAGCGCCCACACCATAAACTTTTTTTCGAATAAGCACACAACCGTTTTTCGAACCCTGCAAAATTTCTTCCGAACCCGAACGGCGTAACACTCCATTGAGTGAAGCTGCCGTTTGGTCGCTCCCCCTTTGGGGGCGGGGGGGGGGTTACATACCCATGCCGAAACCTCTGCTTCTGGTGATTTGCTTGAGTAGGTCTTTCCCCTCTTCCATAGCTTTTGATATGTTTGGGAAATGATGCCTTAAAGCCTCCAGTTGTTCGGAATTGAACAAGTCTTTCATCTTACCAAGTTCTTTTTTCAATTCCTTGGTTTCGGTCTTTAGTTCTTGGTTCTCCGTTCTTAGTCGGTTACTGGTTGTCCTTGCATTGTCCATTTGCTGTCTATAATACTCCTTGTCGTTCTCGGCTTTGAATACCTTTGTGCCGTTTCGCTCTTTTTCAAGTATAGCCTTTCCCAGTCTATCGGATAGCTGTTCATTTTCCCCCTCTAAAGCCTTTATTTTGGCTTTTAAGGCATCTTTTTCCCTATCGTTAACCGTTTTCCCTATCAAGCCGTAAAACTTCTCTGAAGCCTTAGAAATGAGTTTTTGGACCTTTTTCTTTGTTTCAATGGAACGTAGTTCTTTCTGAAGCTGAAGAAGCTGGTTTTGCACGTCCTTGTGCTTGTCTAACGCACTGGATATATCGTTGGATAGTTCCTGAAGCTGTTCTTTCGCACATTCGGTCTTGTACTGCATAGCCGATAAGTGTTTGCGATCAGAAGAAACACCACGTTCCATGCCCAGTGCTTCAGATGCTATGGTTTGGAGTTCTGCCATGTCATCACGCGATAAACGCACACTCTTCCCGTTCGGCTGCGTCCAATCGAAAACTACATGGGCGTGAAGGTTAGGTGTCCATTGCTTTGCGTTCATGTATCCTTCGTCCTTGTGTATATGGATTTGAAACGCTTCAATACCGAAACGTTCCTTGCAGACCGCAGCGAATTGCTGGAGTTCCTGCATGGTGGTTTCTTGCTTGATTACTATTACCCCCTCCCGTATGGGTGCTGCTTTAGTCTGCATCTTCTGCCCAACCGTATCGAAATATCTCTGTTTCGCACTCTCCAGCCGATGGGAGATGCTATCTCCAACCCAGCTTTCATTCAAATGACTAAGTTCCGGACGAACATAGTCCAACTCTTTTTCCCTAAAGTTGTGAATCTCGCTCCCCGGCTTCACTGCTTGTACATGAATACTTGTTGCTCCCATAAGTTAACATTTTTGTGACAATCGATAACAGCCGGTGACAGCCGGCTGACAGGGGGTTAAGGGGGCTTGTCCCCTTACACACGTACCCTTTAGGGTGCTAGTGTGCTATCACCATACTGCATAGGTGCGAAGTTAGTGAATGTTTTGTAAATGCACAAATAAAGGGGAAAACATTTGGATTTGCGACAATAAAGTACTACCTTTGTTGCTGACCAAACGGTAGCTGACCGATACGGGAGAGTTACCAAAATACAAGCCGCTGGAGTTAATTGACGGACATCCGACATCCCCAGCGGCTTTATTTTTGCCTATCTGCTTCGTCTAGGCATACCAGTACCTCTACTAAAAATGTACTTCAAAGATACTTATTTTCTACCGACTTGATAGTTTTTACCCCATATTCTTGGACATTTTTCCCCCATGAGGTTATCTTTGTAGGGTGAAAGAGAAACCCATAAACGGGGATAGATTGAATGCTGGGAAGCATAAACAATCGGGGTAAGGTTAGCGAACCTTGCCTTTCATCCCCCATTATAACTTTACATAGAGGAACTTTATCTATCCCCCCCCCCGCCCCCAAAGGGGGAGCGACCAAACGGCAGCTTCACTCAATGGAGTGTTACAGTTCATCA
>NZ_JAVKPP010000048.1:0-2190 GCF_040980965.1 Kocuria sp. CPCC 205231
TGTCAACGGCGAGTGAAAACTGACCCCTTTCCGGCATCTGAAGGTTGACCCCCTGATCACTCATCTTCTTGGGTTCCGGCCGCGGGCACGCGGCCGAGGTCTCGGTTCTTCAGCCGGTAGGAGTCGCCCTTCAAGGCGATGACCTCGGCGTGGTGGACGAGGCGATCGATCATGGCCGCGGCTACGACGTCATCGCCGAAGACCTCGCCCCACCGCCCGAAGGGCTTGTTGCTGGTCACGATCAGCGAGGCCCGCTCGTAGCGGGAGGACACCAGCTGGAAGAACAGGTTCGCGGCCTCGGGCTCGAAGGGGATGTAGCCGACCTCGTCGATGACCAGCAGCGGGATCCGGGCCAGCTTGCGCAGCTCCGCCTGCAGCACCCCGGATTGGTGGGCGGCGGCCAGGCGGTCGACCCACTCGGCGGCGGTGGCGAAGAGCACCCGGTGCCCGGCCTGGCAGGCCCGGATGGCGATGCCGGTGGCCAGATGCGTCTTGCCCGTGCCCGGGGGCCCGAGGAACACCACGTTGTCCTTGGCCGCGACGAAGTCCAAGGTGCCCAGATGCGCGATCTGTTCCCGGCGCAGCCCGCGGGCGTGGTCGAAATCGAAGTCTTCCAGTCCCTTGCGGGCCGGGAACCGGGCGGCCCGGATGCGGCCCTCCCCGCCGTGGGCCTCCCGGGCGGCGACCTCGCGCTGCAGGCAGGCCAGCAGAAACTCCTGATGACTCCACGCCTCGGTCTGGGCGCGCTCGAGCAACCGAGGCACGGACTCACGCAGGGTCGGGGCTTTCAGCGCCCGGGTCAGATACGCCAGCTCCGCCTCCCAATCCCGGGCCGGTGTTCTGGTGGTCATCTCAGGCCACCCCCTCATCGACCAGGGCCTCGGCGGTGAGGGCGTCGTAGACGCTCAGATCCCGTTGCTCGACCTCGGTGGCCGCCGGTGGCACGGGCACGGCCAGCCGGCCCCGGCGCAGCGCGACCGCGGCGGCCGCATGCGCCGGGTCGGTGAAGCTCTGGTGCTTCGCCCAGGACCGGGGGTGCTCGGCGACCACGGTTCCCTCGCAGGTCACCACGACCCGTTCCAGGTCCGCGGCCACCTGTATCCGCCGCCCGACAGCACCGGGGTGGACGGAGTAGTCGTTGGCATCCAGGCGCACGTAGTGGTCCCGCGGCAACCGGGTGGCCCAGGACCACCCGGTTGCCGGGGCCACGGGGGGCAGAGGTAGCATCGCCGCCCGGTCCGCTTCGACACGCTCGGCCGGGGTGCACCCGAGCACCCGCATCCGCCGGTGATTGCTCACCGCCACCCAGTCGGCGATCTGGGTGTTGAAGTCGGCCGGGGAACTGAAGGTCCGCCCGGGCAGGAACGAGGTCTCCAAGTGGTCGTGGAAACGTTCGACCATGCCCTTGGCCTCGGGGTCGGCCGGCTTGCAGATGATCACCTTCGCCCCCAGCACCCCACGGAAGGCGTGGGTGGCCGCAGTCAGTTCCGGGGCCCGGGCCCGCCACCGGCCCACCGCGGCCTCCCCGTCCCACACCAGCGTCCTGGGCACCGCCCCGAGGGTCTGCAGGTTC
The DNA here is from genome assembly GCF_040980965.1 of Kocuria sp. CPCC 205231. Classification (NCBI taxonomy): domain Bacteria; kingdom Bacillati; phylum Actinomycetota; class Actinomycetes; order Micrococcales; family Micrococcaceae; genus Kocuria; species Kocuria sp. CPCC 205231. Next base: position 1,574 of record NZ_JAVKPP010000048.1, read on the forward strand.
GCCCACCACCCGGCGAACAGGTCCTGCTCACCGCGGGAGGGCACCAGCACCGCGGCCCGGAACCGGGAGTACCCGCTGACCATCGTCAGCACCGGCAGCCGCGTGGCCGTGCGGGTCTGCCCGCACCCCACCGGCAGGGTGATATCCGGGAACCAGAAGTCGAACTGCGCCAGCTCCCCGGCCCGGTAGACCGTGCGCGAGGCCGGATCCGGCGGCAGGTACACCGGGCGCAGCTCCGCCACCCGGTCGCGCAGCACCCTGATCGAGCGGTCCCAGCCGATCCGCTCGGCGATCACCGTCGCCGGCATCGTCGGATACGCCTTCAGCAACTCCCGGATCTGCGGCTCCACCGCATCCACGATCGACCCGACCGGCGCCCGCTGATACCGCGGCGGCGACTGTGCGGCCAGCGCCTTCTTCACCGTGTTCTTCGAACACCCCATCATCCGCGCGATCGCCTTGATCGGGATGCCCTCACCCCGGTGCAACCGCCGGATCTCCGCCCAGTTCTCCACGCTCAACACCCGCTTCCTCCCGTCCTCGCCATGAGGACAGGGTCCGGCAGGGGGTCAAACTTCGTCTGCCGCCACAGGGTCAGTTTTCACGTGCCGTCGACA
>NZ_JAVKPP010000049.1:0-2052 GCF_040980965.1 Kocuria sp. CPCC 205231
CCGGAGGTCGCATGAGAATCGCCCTGTTCGCCACGTGCATCGTGGACGCGATGTATCCGCGGGTCGCGCTGGCCACCGTGCGGGTGCTCGAGCGGCTCGGCCACGAGGTGGTGTTCCCGCCCGGCCAGGGCTGCTGCTCCCAGATGCACGTCAACAGCGGCTACTTCGACGACGCCCTGCCCGTGGTCCGCAACCACGTGCAGGCCTTCTCCGCCGTGGACTACGACGTGGCCGTGGCGCCCTCGGGCTCCTGTGTCGCCTCCCTGGGCCACCAGCAGCCGATGATCGCCCGCGCCGGCGGGGACGAGGCCCTCGCCCAGGAGGCCGCGGCCGTGGCCGCCACCACCTACGAGCTCTCGCAGCTGCTGACCGACGTGCTCGGCGTCCACGACGCGGCCGCGCAGCTCGGCTCCTGGTTCCCCCACCGGGTGACCTACCACCCGTCCTGCCACGGGATGCGGCTGCTGCGCCTGGGGGACCGGCAGAAGGACCTGGTCGCCTCGGTCGGGGACATCGACTTCGTCGAGCTGCCCGACGCCGAGGAGTGCTGCGGCTTCGGCGGGACCTTCTCGTTCAAGAACCCGGACGTCTCCGCCGCGATGGCCGAGGAGAAGATCGACAACATCGTCTCGACCGGCGCCGAGCTGTGCACCGGGGGGGACGCCTCCTGCCTGATGCACCTGGGCGGGGCCATGGCCCGCCGGGGAACGGGTGCGGGCACCGTCCACTTCGCCGAGATCCTCGCGTCCACCCGCGAGAACCCGCTCGAGGTCTCCGGGCCGGTCGAGCTGTCCATCCCGGGGCCGGGGGCGCGCCGCACGGCGTCGTCCTCGGCCCCCCGCACGACCGGAGGAGCTCGATGAGCCGCACGGCCCTGGGCATGCCCGCCGTCCGCCCCGTCCACGGCCAGGGGAACCTGCACGCGCAGACCGCGTTCCCCGCCGCGGCGAAGGCCGAGATGGGCAACACGCAGATGCGCGCCAACATCCGCCACGCCACCCACACCATCCGCGGCAAGCGCGCCGCGGTGGCGGGCGAGCTGCCCGACTGGGAGGAGCTGCGCTCCGCCGGCTCCGCGATCAAGGAGCAGGTCATGGCGAACCTGCCGCACCTGCTCGAGGAGTTCGAGCGCAACCTCACGGCCCGCGGCGGCACCGTGCACTGGGCGCGCGACGCCGAGGAGGCCAACCGGATCGTCACCGAGCTCGTGCAGGCCACCGGGTCCACCGACGTCATCAAGATCAAGTCCATGGCGACCCAGGAGATCGGCCTCGAGGCCCACCTCGAGGAGCACGGGATCACCGCCACGGAGACGGACCTGGCCGAGCTGATCGTCCAATTGGGCCACGACAAGCCGTCCCACATCCTGGTCCCGGCGATCCACAAGAACCGGCACGAGATCCGCGACATCTTCCTGGCCGAGATGGCCGAGACCGACGAGACGCTCACGTCCGAGCCCCGGGACCTCGCCGAGGCCGCCCGCACCCACCTGCGGGAGAAGTTCCTCTCCACCTCCGTGGCGGTCTCCGGGGCGAACTTCGGCGTGGCCGAGACCGGGACGCTGACCGTGGTGGAGTCCGAGGGCAACGGCCGCATGTGCCTGACCCTGCCCGAGACCCTGATCACCGTGATGGGCATCGAGAAGATCGTGCCCACCTTCCAGGACCTCGAGGTGTTCCTGCAGCTGCTCCCGCGCTCCTCCACCGGGGAGCGGATGAACCCCTACACCTCGATGTGGACCGGTGTGACACCGGGGGACGGCCCGCAGAACGTGCACGTGGTGCTCCTGGACAACGGCCGCACCGCGGTGCTCGACGACCCCGCCGGGCGCTCGGCGCTGCACTGCATCCGCTGCTCGGCGTGCCTGAACGTCTGCCCGGTCTACGAGCAGGCCGGCGGTCACGCCTACGGCTCCACCTACCCGGGGCCCATCGGGGCGATCCTCTCCCCGCAGCTGACCGGCATCACCTCCGAGCAGAACGCCTCCCTGCCCTACGCCTCCTCGCTGTGCGGGGCCTGCTACGACGTGTGCCCGGTGAAGATCAACATCCC